>JBNKFQ010000342.1:0-33227 GCA_050289385.1 Porticoccaceae bacterium
TGTGTTGCTGTGACCGGCAGTAACGGAAATTCCGAACACTACCGCAACAAAAACTAACTGGCGTATTAAATACACGGCGAGTTTATTATCGACACACATAATTCAAGAGATTCCCTATGTCAGCCCTACTACTGAACCATATTTGATAACTACATGTACTGTTACCTGCACAGTGATTATAGAACCAGTAGAGTGATCGGTGCCCAGCAAGCGAGGTATTTATAACAATCAAAAATTTAAATCTTGCTCTAATATTGTACGTATCACTCCGGCAATTCCCCCCCCGGGGGGGGGGGGGGGACAATTGTGGGTGGCTCACTCGCCACACTATGGTCTGTTGACGTTTGGGGAGGAAACTGAAAATCGGTCCAGGATTTTTCGTCAGGACAAGCGCTTTATAACAGTACAAACGAAAACAGGCTGCTCAACGGAGCAGCCTGTCTGATATCAAGTTTGTTTATTCAAAAACGGTAAGAAACGCCCATCCCGATGGTGCGTGGGCGCAAACGGAAGGCTTCGGGACCACCCTTAACCCACCCATTGCTTACCCAGGTGATTTCATCGGCGTTGGTCAGATTCCTGACATACAGGCTAATATCCATGGCGCCCATGTTAACGCCGCCTTTAAGGTTGATCTGGCCGTAGCCACCTACCGTAGGGACATCGGCGGCCTGCTGGTTTTTTAGATAGACGTCATAGGACCCCACGTAGGCATAGTCGGCCCGCACAAAAGCGTCATAGCCAGATAAGGCAAAACCATACTCAAGCCCTGCACTGAAGTTGACATCCGCCGAGTTTGGCAAGTCATCCCCTTTCTTACCCAAAGCCGCCTGATCTTTGGCGAGTTTGGTTTCATTCCAGGAGGTGGCCAAATCCAGCGACAAGCTGTCTGCCAGCAGAAAATGGGCCTCCAGCTCAATACCTTCTGAGGTCGACTCTCCCGCATTGACCGTGGTTCCCGCTACAGTGCCAGAGCCATCCAGAGCGACTATAGTTACTCCTACAGGCAACCCCTCCCAGCTTATGTGGTAAATTGAAGCGGCGAGGTCGATACGTCCGTCCGCAAACGAACCCTTGAAACCCAACTCAATGTTCTCGAGCGTATCGGGGTCAGTCGAGTTGGCAATCGGAATTTTGACTCCATCAATTGTGGTATAGAACCCGGTGCCGTCGGGATCGAACCTGGGGTCTTGAATCCCCAGGGCCATGCCCGGTCGAAACCCTTCCGCCCACTGAAAATACACCAGAGTATCATCACTCGGCTTCCAGCTCAGATTGGCTTTATAAGTCTCACCCTTATTATCGCCGGCAATATTCGAATAGACTTGTTCGCTTACTGTGTCCCACCAAAACCCTGCCAAAGTCTGATAATTTGTCTGATCGTATTCATAATGGCGCATGCCGACGGTGCCGGTCAGGTTGTCGAGAATATCCCAGGAGACTTCCCCAAACGCCGCTTTTTGTTCCAGCGCATCGTCCCAGTGGGGGAGAAACCAATAAAATTCGGGCCATCCATGGGTGCCAGCCGGAATACCGTAGCTGTTATCCAGCGCCGTGGTGAGAAAATTGGATAGCTGATCAGGATCACCACCAAAGGCCTCATTGGACGCTATCCTGTTGTCGATATCCTCATAATAAAGCCCGGCCAACACCTGGAACGGTCCGTCAAAATTCGACGCGAATCGCACCTCCTGGAAAAACCGATCCGTGCTTCTTTCATTCCTGGAAAAATACACGCCCAGTTGCGGGAGGTCTTTTGTGAGATCCTCATTGCTCCAGGCATCCCGCTTTAACCAGGCTGACGAACTGTGCAGGGTACCCCAGCCCAGGTCGTAATCCAGGGTAAGCGCGTAGGTATCCAACTCGCTATAAAAACCTTCGGCGCCGATGGGGATGCCATTACCCCCATTGACGAAATCCGGGCCATCCAGAAGGTTGCTGTTGGGGGATGGCGCCACCCGTGTCTGTTGGAATTTACCCGGCAGGCTGAGGTCCACATCGGGCCAGGCATTCCCTTCCGCTTTTTGCCAGGCGTAGCTCAGGTTGGCGGAAAAGTTTTCGGTGGGTTGCCACAGCATCGAAAAACGGGCGCCGGTGGTCTCTATCGACCCCCTTTCCGATTGATCACGCACGTCCGCACCCCAGGCTTTGGCGGTATCGCCAAAGGTATCCCGGGTATTGACCCCAACGGCCGAACCCCACGGGCCGGTGTAACTGGCCGCAATGTTGTCGACATAACCGCTGTCGTCAAAGCGGTAGGCAACCCCTCGCACCGCCAGTTTGTCCTCCACCAGCGGCAGGTTGAATACGCCTCTGAGTTCGGAGTTGTCACCACCGGCTTTGTCGGTTAGAGAATAACCCGCCGACACCTTGCCTTCCACTTCTTGCAGGTTGGGAGCTGCGGGCAGAATACGCACCGTGCCGCCCATGGAACCGGAACCGAACAGGGTGCCCTGCGGCCCGCGCAGCACCTCCACCCGCTCGATATCCACCATCTTAAAGTCATAGGTTCCGGAACCCCAGGTGGCCCCCATTCCACCGGAAACCGGCGTTTCACCGAAATAGACGCCGACGGCCTCGTCGCCATGGTTCACCGAAATACCACGCATTACAATGGTGTTGCCGGTACCGCCGCGCTCCTGCATGGTGACACCCGGAATGGTGTTCATGTAATCGTCCATCTGTACCAGGCCGCGTTTGTCGATAGCATCGCTACCCAAGGCACTGATGGACAGTGCCGTATCCTGCAGGCGAGTTTCGCGTTTTGAAGCGGTAACAATTATTTCTTCTAATTCGGCTTTTTTACCTTCTTTTTCTTTTTGTTGCTGCCCCTGACCAAATGTTGACGCCAACCGTTCAGGCGACCCAACTGCGATCATATCGTCATTAACACGACGATATTCCAGACCAGATCCACTTATCAGAAATTGCACTGCTTCATCGCTGGAAAACTGGCCTGATAACGGCTTTGACATGAATTGAGCAGCGTCATCAGAAAAAACAGTAATCTGCACCCCCAACTGTTGCGCAAGATCGTTCAGTGCGAGGTCCAACGGTTTCGCCTCTATGGTGATTTCAGCAGGCGTTGCTCCATATGCCCCCTCAGCACTTATTGAAACTGCAGCAATTGCCGCAGTCAAGGCCATAACATTAAAAAGAGATTTCTTATGCATTTTCACTATTCCCCTTCCTCTACTACGAATTTTAAATCTGCCATCATTTCTTTAACGGTGGCTTGTGGAGTTACAGATTGTTTTCGAGCCCCAAGGGGGTACTTTTTAACAAAAAAATCACAAAGTACCCCCTTCGAGCCAAACTGGTGTCTTTACTATAGTAGAGATGTGTTCAGAACAGGCCGTGGAACAAAGACAACACGAGGCAAACAGTGGAGAAAAAGCCCGATTCACAGGCTACAGGGCGCTTTACAAGCGCTTTGGAAGAGTATGGTCCCCAGTTGTATCGATTTCTGGTATATCGGCTGGGTAACCGGGAAGATGCCCGTGATTTAGCGCAAGAGGCTTATTTAAGGCTATTACGAATTGACCCGGAAAAAGTGATCGAAAAGCCCAAATCCTACCTGTTTCGTATTGCTTCAAATCTAGCAAATGAATTTACGCTGCAACAAAAACGTACACCGCCGATTACCGATCTGGACAGTCTGGTGGCTATTGGGGATCCTGGTGATCAACATCAATTTGAAAAGAGTCTGGAACAACAAGCCATGATCCGACAACTCGAAAAAATTCTGGAAAATTTTCCGCCAGCCTATCGCGCCATTCTGCTTATGAAAAAACGCGATGGCCTCAGCCGCAGTGAAATTGCAAAGAAATTGGGAATATCTGTTCATACGGTAAAAAAATACCTTACACGAGCCACAGCACGCTGCCGGGAAGAGCTGCTTGAAGGGAGCGACACGTAATGTCAGCACAGATAAAACTGAACAAGCAGATCGCCCATGAAGCCGCGCGTTGGGCAGAACAGATTGACGATGGTTTGATCTCCGAAAGCGACCGCCATGCTTTTGCCGAATGGATTATGCGCTCTCCCGAGCACGTTAGTGAATTCCTGTTGGCCATGACGATTTTCACAGCATGGGGGGAAGCAACTCAAAATAACCAGACGTCAATTGAACAACTGCTTTCTGATACGGTTCCAGACGTTATTCCGCTTCTTAACAACAGGGAACCTAGAAAGGCCACTGAAAAAAAACGCGCTTTTTCATCCAATATATTCAAACCGGCCCTGGCGGCGGCCATTATTGCCGGTGCAGCCATTGTTCTGGGTACAGTGTTGTTCAACCGCACCTTTGACGAAGGTAACCAGGACATCACCCAGCTTTATACAACAATCGTCGGTGAGCAACGCAGTGTACCGCTGGCAGATGGTTCTGTTATGCACCTTAATACACACTCTCAGGCCCGGATTCACTTTAGCGGCAACAAACGTGAAATCGATCTCTTAAGTGGCGAAGCCCTGTTTCAGGTGACCCACGACCCGGAACGCCCTTTCCTTGTAAAATCTGGCCCGGCGATTGCTGAAGTGCTTGGTACGAAATTCAATGTGTATCACCTGCAAGACCAGACCACAATTTCGGTAGTTGAAGGTAAGGTTGGTGTATCGCCGGTAAAATCAACAGACAATTCTACATACGAACAATCCACCAGCAAAACAGCGACACCAGAATCTCGCATAATACTTGCAGTTGGCGAGCAAGCGGATGTCAAGCAAAACGGTTTGATGACGAAATCACAAATTGCAAACCTGGGAGCAGTAACATCCTGGCGATTGAGGCAGCTTGTTTTTCAGCGTGAGCCATTATCAACAATAGTAAGAGAATACAATCGTTATAACCGGGTGCGCATTTATATTGATAGCGCCGAATTGTCAAATACCAGAATTTCCGGTGTATTTATGGCCGATGATCCAGAATCACTGTTAAGCTCTCTGGAATTGTCCGGGGATATTCAGATTGATCGTTCTCAACGTGGGGAAATCAGATTGAAAAATAGTGCTGATTAGAGCCTGTTGACCATTACCCTTTTGGCTGGTTCGAGCAACTTCCCTGGATTCATTAAATGCACCAGCCATATCATCTGGCAGATGATATGGCCGGAGTACAGACTTCGTTTAAAAACGGTAGGAAACATTCATCCCGATTGTGCGGGGGCGCAATCGGTATCCCCTGGAACCGGGTACGTTCCCGGAAGAAAAACTTTCAACCCAGATAAAACCGTCGGCGTTGGTCAGATTCCTGACGAACAGGTCTACGTCAACCCCGCCAAGCTCAACGCCGCTTTTCAGGTGTATCTGACCATATCCGCCAGAGGCTTCTTCGGTCTCATCAATGTAACTGTAGAACTCACCGATGTAAGAATAGTCAAGGCGGGCAAAGGCGTTGTAACCCGAAACATTGAATCCATACTCCACACCAGCTGTAAAATTTACATCCGCTGATCCGGGCAATCTGTCGCCTTTCTTACCCAAATTCTCGGCGTCTTCAGCGAGTTTTGATTCGTTGTAGGACGCACTGAGGTTCAGACGCAGGTTATCCGTTAACAGTATTTGCGATTCGAGTTCGATTCCCTCTGAAGTGGATTTACCCGCATTGATATACGTAGAGCCGAGATTACAGGCGGGGCGAATAAGCACGGGCAGGCCCTGCCAATCAATATGATAAACGGCGGTATTCAACGTGACGCGGTTATCGGCAAAGGTCGCCTTGTAACCCAGTTCATAGCTGTCCAGGCTGTCCGGATCGGTACCGTCGCGGATAGGTATCTTGGCGCCGTTGGGCAAAACATAGTAACCGTCTTCTTCACACCCCACTATTCGTCCCAATGGCTGCCCCAAACGAAACCCTTCAGCCCATTGAGCGTAAATCAAGGTATCATCGTTTGGTGTCCAGGTGAGATTCGCTTTGTAATTCTGACCTTTGTATTCGTTGAGCAGATCGGACGCAACCGAGAAAGAGGATATGGTGGAGGAGAAGAATCCCCTGTCATGAGTCGTATACCGTTGCTCGTACTCGTAGCGCCGCACACCAACCGTGGCGACCAGTTGATCAGTGAACGCATAAGACAACTCACCAAAAAAGGCTTTCTGCTTTTCGCGCCTCTTCCAGATACTGTCGTAGCTCATATCGTCCCATACAAACCCTGCCGGAGCATCACTGGGTAGTGGAGGATAAAAATAGTTGGCGATGGCGGTCTCTTCGTTGGCGGGATCTCCCTCATAGCCCTGAGACACAGAGTTTTTCCTGTCTTTGTCTTCGTAATAAACACCCGCCAACACCTGCAGCGGTCCATCAAATTGTGATGCAAAGCGAAACTCCTGTGCAAACACTTCGTCATCATTGTCGACCAGGGCATACCAGGGAAAAGGGAGCAAGTAACTAAAGTCACGCCCCAGAACAGACTCGCTGTTCAACCACGAGGAGGAGCTGTGCAGCCCGGCCCAACCCAGGTCATAGTCCACCACCAGATTGGTCAATCCGGTAGTGGCGGCCGTGTCTTCATCACGTGTGCCATAACCCCAGGTCGTCCGCCTTTCTTCCCAGGCCGAAAGCCTGACCTGCTGGTAGTCACCAGGCAAAATGGTATCTACATCCCGCCGCCCGTGTTGTTCGAGTTCTTGCCAGGCGTGCGTCAGGTTAACAACCAGCGGTTCTATTGGCTGCCATTTGGCGGCAAGACGAAACCCGACTGTTTCATCGCCGCCAATATCGTCGGCACTTCTCCTTACCATGCCATAAGTGGCGTTTTGTTGAGTGAGAAGTTCATGGGCAAAGTTATCCAAATCTATACTTCCCGCGACGTTCTCAATATAGCCGCTGTTTTCATATCGATAGGCAACGCCACGCACGGCCAGCGTATTGGCTATTATGGGCACATTCAGCACAGCTTGAACCACGTTGTTGCCACCACCCAACTTACCTGTCCGCGAGTACTGCGCAGCCATCGATCCTTCGACTTGTGTCAAATCCGGATCGTTTGGAATAATTCTCACCGTACCACCCATGGATCCGGCACCGTAAAGTGTACCTTGAGGCCCGCGCAATACTTCCACCCGGTTGATATCCACCATCTTCAAATCGGCACTACCGGCACCATTGGACCCAACTCCTGCCATCGGCGTTTCTCCGAAATAGACACCAACCGCCTCCCGTTCGACCTGAGGGTCGGAAGCGATCCCCCTCATGACAATGGCATTTTGACCGGCATTGGTGTCATGCATCGTGACACCCGGCAGGGTACTGAGGTAATCTCCCATTTGCGTCAGGCCACGCTTGTCGATCGCATCACTTCCGAGAACAGAAATAGACATGGCGGTATCTTGCAGGCTGGTTTCTCGTTTTGTAGCAGTTACGACCATCTCTTCCATCACATGTGGCTTTGATTCGTCACGGGCTCTTTCCCGATCAGCTTCATCGGCTACAATTTTTTTAATCACCACCGACTCATCGCTGCGAAATTCATAGTTCAGCCCGGTGCCGTTCAGCATTTGATCAAGCGCCGCCGCCAGGGTATAGGTACCTGAAATAGGTGGCAGTTGGATACTCATCCCCAAATCGTTGGCAATCATTATTTGCACATCGGCGCGCTTTGCCAGTTCCATCAGAGCCGTTCCGGCGTTTTGCCCCGGTATATTCAAAGAAAGCTCTTTCGTGTCCGATGCGCCAGCCGACACCGCAAAAGCGACCGCCGCGCACAATATCGCTCTGTTACACCTTAATTTACCTATTTTATTATCCATTAAATCTTACCCCTCATTGTCAGGTTGAATCGTTGCCACTATTTTGTAACAACTTGTCAACTAGACGCACTGTGCAAGGCGAGCCCTACTGTTTTTTTAATTTAGTCAGTGCGCCAGTCTGAAGGCGTTTAGTCTAAAGACCTAAAATATGCGACATTTCCAGCCTTTAGCCGCCCTTCAGTCTACCCACTTTCGGACTATTTACCTGTTAAAACAATTCGATCAAAATAATCCGTTACTTTTACCGGTAAAGTATTTTCAAGACCATCCAGAGCAAGGTCCATACGAGATATTTTTACAACAGCGAATATTTTCAGTTCATTAATTGTCGTATCCTCTATAAGAATTTTTTTACGACTGTAACGATTCAGCTCCTGCACCACACGGCGCAAAGGTAAGCCAGCGAATTCGAGTTGACCGCTGCGCCAGGCGGAAAGATTGCTCAATTTGCTAGCGGAATAACCCAATAACTTCTGATTACCAGAGTCCAGTTCAACCACCCAACCAGCCTTGACGCGAACTTGTCCGGGTTTTGGCAGGATCACATCATCACTTTCCCTGCTTTCTATTAGTAGCGCCTTTTCCGATACCTGTTGCTGTTCAGGGTGGAGGGCTACCATGCCTTCCATTACCGCGACTTGCAGCTTTTCCGGATATACCCGTACATTAAATTGCGTACCTAAAACCGTAACAGTGCGGAGCCCGGCATTTACCATAAAGGGTAGTTGCGAATCGGAGGTCACGTCAAAAAATGCCTCTCCCCGCTCGAGTATCACTCGACGTTCCGAGTCCGTCATATTTACAATCAATTGCGTGCCGGTATTCAGAGTAACCACACTGCCATCATCAAGATTAACGGTTTTTTGCTCGCCAACCCGTGTAACATAACGAAGAGCAGTAGATTCCCAATCATTTGTATTGCCCGGGTAGAACTCCCAGCCAATTGCCGTAACAATCAGTAGCAATGCAGCGGCAGTAACTATTCGCCAACGGCCCGGTTTCACTATTTGTCCGGTGGCAGGCTCATCGGCAAAACGCAGTAGCTCCTCATCTTCCATCAGAGGATCAATATCTGCCAACAGATGATTGCTCGCCAGAAATTCCCGTTGATATTCCCTGTCGCGCTCACCCGACTCACGCCAGCCATTTGCAGCTCGCGCCTCACGTTCACCCAGTTCGCCCGAATAAAGTCGCGCAACATTGAGGGCGGCACGACGACTTGTGGTGGTGGAATTATCTTTCATCACCCTGCCCCTGCGTTTGCTCTTTGCGATGTTTGCGATTATCCCGCTGCGCCGCTTCGCGCAACTTGACGATGGCGTTCGCCACATACTTTTCAATCTGCTTGGTGGACACTCCCATTTCGCGGGAAATTTCCCGGTAACTCAAACACTTGAGGCGGCTCATCACAAAAGCCTTGCGCCAGGTCGGTTTGAGATTCTTGATCGCTTCTTTTACTCGCGACAGCTCTTCCACAGCCACCACTTGCACTTCGGGGGAGAGTTCGTAGACAGTTTCGCCAGCCTGCTCGCTGTGCCGGGCACAGTAGTCTCGCCGCACAGCACGGCGACGCTCCATATCGACAATCAGGTTGTTTGCGGCCGTGAAGATATAGGCGCGATTTTTGGCGTGGGTAGCCGCCAGGCGCTGTTCAAGCCCCTCCTTGCGGGCCAGGCGCGCAAATACCTCCTGCATCACATCCTCGATTTCTGCCTCGTCCCGCAACCGGCCGAACAAAAATGAACGCAAAGGCGCACCGTGGTCCCTGAACAATTGTTCAAGGGCCAGCTCCCGCTGGGTTGCAGAGCTTTTTGTGCGGCGACCAAAGTCCACTACATTGCTCTTTTTTTGCACCATAACGGCCACTTCGGAGGTTCTCTTGCAGCTACCCTGTATTCTAGACGCATCAGGGAAAGACAGCCCTACTGTTTCTGAATGGGGAGTTGGAAGTTGGAAGTTGGAAGTTGGAAGTTGGAAGTTGGAAGTTGGAAGTTGGAAGTTGGAAGTTGGAAGTTGGAAGTAATGATAATGACGCCAAAACAACGACCATTGTCATTAGTTATTGTTACACCACTGCTGCCCCATAAATTCGGCGCCAGGCCGGAGGCATTGACCGGACTGCGATTTTCAAGACGGATTTTCCATCCCGAGACACACCCATCATACGCCAGAGACCGTCGTTATTTATCGTTGCGACTTTCCTTTCTTTGTAATTCTCGCTGGCGCGCGCCACATAAATGCCGCTATCACCATTGTCATGTTCTGCGGACGCATAAACAATAAAAGAACCATCGCGACTCCAGATAGGTGCATCTGTTGACGCCATTGCCGTGAGAGACCAGTTGGTCTTTGCCATCTTTGCGCATGAATACCCGCCAACGCTCACCGCCCGAGCATCAGAGAATCCGGCTTGGGCGCAATGGCATCTTCGGTTGCAGCCAGTGCTCCCGAGCTAATTACAGAAACAGCACAAACCACAAAACCCGACAGGGCTATTTTTCACAAGTGAAATAGCATACTCTATAGCATACAAATCAAGCAAATTGTTATTCTATGCTATTGAATACTCTCTCGCTCCATACCACTATCGCACGTTAAATAATTTTTTATATAAATGTTTACTCAGACAAAAAAGACCGCTAATAAGCGGCCTTTTTTAATTGGATAATATTTAAAAATCAAAGGATGCAATAATACCGACCGTCCTTGGAGTTTGTGGGCGAGCACGACCACCATTTGTATTCGGAGCTATTGGAAACACATAGGTATCATCATTCAAAATATTTTTTGCATACAGATCAACGGAAAAGATGCCAAAATCAACACCTGCATTTAAATCAAACAATATATAATTATCTGACTTCAAGTCGATTGCAGAACGAAAATCTGTATGAGTTCCCGAGGTATACCTAAAGCCACCTCCAAGATGTGCATCCAGATCACCTAGCATAAATTCATACCGCACGGTAGTCGATGCAGTCAATTCAGGCAGGCTAGGCATTCTCGCTCCTTTTTCTGCTGGAATTTGTGAGTCCTCTTCCGCCACTACACTGTATGCATAGGCGACACCAGGTTGAATGCTAAGATTTTCAACAGGTCGCCAAATCAGGCTGACCTCAAAGCCGTGGGCCTCAATGTCAGACTCCGCATTAGCTAGCGTTGAAAATAGCGACTGATTGTTTCCAAATGGTAACGTCAGCTGAGCCTGGAAGTCCGTCCAATAGTTATACCAAAGAGCGACATCGTAAACCAACTCCCCGGATAGAATTTCACCTTTAGCACCTATCTCATAACTCCAATGTTCATCAGACCGGACAAAAGGCGCAACATCTTCTCCTGTAGCAGGATTAATAAATGGTATGTTTGAAGTAGCAGGACGATATCCACTCGCAATCCGTGCATATAAAGAGATATTCTCATCAAAACGATACCTTGTGTTAAACATAAAAGCACTCAGTTGCTCTTTGTGCATTTGCAGACCATCAGAATCCCCCCAAACCTCCGAGTACACTTCCTGTTCCAAAGCAGTCTTCACACGAGCATGCCTGGCACCGACGGTGACATCAAAATCTGGCGTGAAATAATAGGTCAGATTGCCATAGACTGCTTGTTCTTTATACAACGTGAGCACATCAAAATCATAAAAGATGAAACCTGTTGGCTCTATATCATAACCTCCAAGCTGCGATTCCTCTTCATCATCATAGAAGTAACCCAAAATCCACTCCACTTTACCACCTGTTTCCGAAACCAATCGTACTTCATGAACCAGCTTTTCAGCCTTGTTATCGAGAGCACCAATTATCGATGTCGTAGTCCCTGCCGGATTACCTTCCAAAGAATCAATAAACGACCCCAAACGAACCACTGCTTGCGATTGATAATTTTGCCCGGTTTCGACCTGACTTACCCCCCAGCTAAAATTTGCCCACCCCAAGTCGTACTCCAGGGTGGCGTTATACACATCGGTAGGAGCATCGTAATAGTTTTGCCTCAAGTCCTTTGAGGCATACGCTGAGTTGCCGCCAAGAAGCGGGGCTCCACTGGCCAAATCGTAATACACCATCGAGGTTTCATCCCATTCTGTAACGTCTGAAATTATCTTTGCACGAAAACTCAGGCGGTCAGAAGCCATAAAATACAGGTCAGCCGAGTAACCTTCACTCCAGGTGTTGTTAATGTCCTCCTCAAAAACGTCACCGGTGGCAACATCAACCCCATCAATAAACCCGGCGAATTCTTCGCGAAATCCACTTAGAGTGATACCCAGGCGATCTTCCAACACAGGTATGCTGACCTTCGCGTTATACAGCCTATTGAGACCTCCATCCGCGGTATTGGAAAAATCTATCGACGCCTTGGCTCGAAATTCATCCAGAGTGGGTTTTCTTGTCACATAACGAATTGCCCCACCGACGGAAGTAGAACCGTATAAGGTCCCCTGAGGCCCCTTTAAAACCTCAATACGCTCAACTTCACCCAGCAAGCCATCATAAAAAGTTACACCTGCTCGACCAAAATACATGTTAGAGCTTAGGGGAACATCGTCCACATAAACAGCAACCGGGCTGTTGCCAAGAGTTGTTAAACCTGCACCTCGTGCTGTAATGAAATTGCCAAATTTTCTGTTGCCGCCATACTTGTTCACATAGTTAATACCTGGCGTATAGGCAATGACATCTTTAACATTATTGAGTCCGGCGCTCAGGAACGTTTCAGTGTCCACAACACTGATACCCATAGCCACATCTTGGATATTTTCTTTGCGTTTTTGTGCAGTAACGGTAATTTCTTCAATTGATGATGAGCGTTCAATATCACGCTGTCGGTCAACATCGCCCTCCACCGCTTTGTCGGACTGAGTTACCACATAACTACCATCTACTTTTTGCTCAAATACCAAACCAGAATCAGCCAGCAGTTGGTTCAATGCCGCTTCGGGTGTCATCCGCCCTTCAATGGCTTGCGCAATCTTGTTCCGCAGGATTTCTGGCGCGGCAAAAATAAAGATATTAGCCTCAGACGAAAGCTCGACAATCGCCGTATCCAGCGGACCAGACTCTATGGAAATCTTTCGAGCAGGTTGATCAGCGAGTGCTGTTGCATTCATCAGACAGGCGCTTGTCAGTGCAATTGCCGTACTCATACGGCCAGCCTTGTTAACAGTCATGCTACTTTGTCCCCTTTTTTGATCGTGACAGGTCAGTGAGTGGCAGCAAAGTATTTTTACACCTCTACTTTGCCTTCGCGGGACAGACGATTTACCTCAAAAAATTTTCCAGAAAATTTCAATTGTCATAACAAATTCATACAACGCTTGGATGTTCGATGTTCGATGTTCGATGTTCGATGTTCGATGTTCGATGTTCGATGTTCGATGTTCGATGTTCGATGTTCGACACAAAACTATATAAGCTCTCAGCTACAACAATTTTTACGTAGCTGCCAGACCACACCATATGATCCAGGAATTCGTCCACCATTACTGCCAAACCTGACGCGGTTTTCATCGAACGTCGAACGTCCAACATCGAACGCCCAACCCTGGACTCACCACTCAAACGATTTGCGTTGAATCAGAATCGTATTATCCAAACGCTTGACAATCACCGGCCGCACGGCCTCAAGACCAGTAAGCAACTTGTCGGTTTCGTCGACTCGAATTGCCATGGTAACTGGAATAGCACCCAAATCAGCGCTGGCCAACAAGATTTTCACTTGCCGAAAGCGGTTAATTTCCGCCAGCACATCATCAAGTCGTGCATCGAGATAGATCAGCCGTCCCTCACGCCAGGCCAACAATCTCTGCGGATCGAAACTCTGCGGTTGAGACAACCGGCCATCTGGCGCAACACTGGCCTGCTGACCTGCACTCAAACGTACCGGTAATTGTTTAACCACCTGTCCAGGACTCGCGACTTCCACCGCTCCCTCAGTCACAGAAACCCGCACGCCTCCAGGACCACGCTTAACATCAAAAGCTGTGCCGATCACACGTATTTCACCTGCAGCTGCGCGTACGCGAAAGACTCGTTCAACATCTGCCACCACTTCAAAATACGCGTTACCCTTGAGCAGTTCGACATGGCGTTCTTTGTCTGTAATGCTCATAACCAGACGGGAATCCCCGCTTAACGTCAATTGCGAACCATCGTCCAGGGTAAAGGTTTTAATCTCGGCAACAGCGGTTACGTAGTCCGTAGGCGTGACGCTATTAGGTACTAACCACCAAACGCCAATTGCGATAACGAGCGAAGCCGCCACCGCACTGATAGCAGCCAACAGGCGTTTACCAGAACCCGCTTTATCGCCACGCGAGCGACGTTTGTTCAGGGTAACCACCTGAGAAGCTGAATATTCAGGCTTGTCAGCAGTTACCTTATCGCCCGTTTCTGACGGCAGGACCTGAAACAGCCCCTCACCGCCAAACATGGACAGGTCACGCCAATCTTGTTCTATGGCGGTGTATGCACGCAGGTTTACATCCGCGACGTCCAGCCACCGGGAAAACTCGCCTCGCCCCTCATCTGTCGCCTCACCCGAATAAAGGTACAACAACCACTCATAAGCCTGATCTTCAGGACTACCCGACTGATTTTCCGGCATTTTCGGACTACCCTGCGACAAATGACTTACGTTGTTGGGCTTGTTGACCATAACTGTTTCCGCTGTTCCCTTTACTCTGTCTCGGCCTTATAGATCTTTATAACCTTGCGCATAGCAATCAGTGCCGCCTTGAGCTGGCGGGAAATATCCGCCTGACTCCAGCCTGTTTCCGCCGTAATTTCCTGATAGGTTTGCCCCAAAAACCGACTGCGAACCACGATTTCCCGCTGTTTGTCCGACAAACCTTCCATCCGTTGCACGACAACCTCTAATTGCTCTTGTGCCAGAGAGACGCTTTCCGGCGAAATTTCTTCCAATTCGCCACCACGGCTATGAATTTCGTGGTCGATAAAGCGGCGAGTGCGCTCCAGCCAGCGCACAGTTTCAATGGAAGCATTGATGGCCGTTGCATAAAGAAAAGATTTGGGATACCGAATGTTTTCAACGTCCTTCATGGCTGCCAGCTTGCTAAACGCAGTCTGCGCAATGTCTTCCGGCTCCGGGGGACCGGCGCCGTAACGTTGTCTTAACCAGCCAACCAGGTCACTCCGGCAAGATTTGTATAGCTCTTCGATAAATTTATGTCTTGCGCGTTTTTCATGTTTGGCCGTCACGGGTTTGTCTGAACTGCCTTCCTCCGTGCCCTCGTCACAGCGGGATTTGCTCGGCTGTTGCGCCTGTGTATCGCTCTTCGGGCTCAATGGGATTCCCCACCTGCAAATTTCAGCATTCGTGCCGGGACTCTAGAACAATAGTGTTTTAATAATATGAACTAAATTTGGCGTGGCAGTCAAGCGTGGTCAAGAGACTCCATGCAGGAAATTGATATTTTCCTCATCCTGGCAATAGCTGCTAATTCACTGCTGTCCCATAAATTCGGCACCGGGCCGGAGGCATTGGCCGGGCTGTGGTTTTCAAGACCGTATGCAGCATGAATGCTGCATACGAGCCCCCACGGACGGGTTTAAGGCGTGTCTTGAAAACCGCAGTCCGGTTGATGTTTCGATATCGAAGCCCGATCTGCAAACCGCAAAAAACAACAAACCCTGGCAAATACACATTCATTTTGTGGGACAGCAGTGGTCAAAAATATTTCCTGCAGGTGGTAGGGCAATGTGGTTTCCTATGCATTGTATCTATATATGAATGGCACTTGTTCAAGACAATCAAAACAAGTTTGGGCCCGATCGGGCCCAAACTTTTCGCGTTAATCCATTTTCCAAAAATCAATTCCCGACGCCTGTTTTCCAACGTCAATGGAAGCTCTTAACGCGTATGTTTGCAGATCAATTACATCGACGCTTCCCGGTTGGTCCTGAACTCCCTCGACAGAAACAAATGCAAAACGGTTATCAGGGCTTACCGTTACGCCGTGAGTAATTTTTCGGCTGGCAGAAATACTGGCGAGCTCTCTGCCTGCATCAATATCCCATACGGCTACCGAGTTATCAGGCTTGCAAGTCGCCAGCAATTTTTTTCCATCGGCAGTAATTGCCAGGTTATAAGGCCCTTTTTGCGTTTTAAATCGCCGGATAATTCGCCAGTCTTTCAGACTGACTTCTGCAACCTGATCAGCACCCTGAAGAGCAACATAGACAAAAGGTTTACTCGGATGGGGTTGCACCCAGGTTGGCTTGGCAAGCGCCATTTTGTGCATATTGTGATTACCAGTGGCATGGTGAGCTGACGGTTGCTCAAGGCCTTCGGCCAGGTTCAATTTGCGCCCCATCGCAAGTTTCATTACATCAATTTCGTAGAGCGTGTCATCCATCATGCCAACCGAATAATGGAACTTTCCATCCGGACTGGCTCGCGAACCATGAGGCATAATACCCTGGTCTATTTTGGCAATTTCAGTCATGGCTACGGTGTCAATAACCGATACCGTACTGGGCACCATATCACCATGCAAATTAAAATTGACTGCGAACATTAAGCCGGTAGTGTTGCTAATATCCATGGTGGCGGGGAACAAACCTGCCTGTACATCGTTAATCGCAACATCATCACCCGTCTCGTATTTGAATACATGGCCATAGGGCAAGCCATGGGCAATGGAGACATACCAGTGCCGTCCATCAGGTGCAACGCGAATGCCATGAGGCCCTTCAATTTCCGTTGGGAAAATACCAACATCAATTTTTTTGACTACTTCACCGCCGTTTGGACCAAATTTCACCAGAAATACTGCATCGTCTGATTCCGCGGCGACATAAACATAGTAGTCATTAACTACCGGGGCTCCAATATCATCAGGCGCTCTGCCTTCATTACTGGCGTTAGATGCAGAGATCAGCGACATGGCAACCAGCGCCACAATCGGGGCAAACCATTTTCTACTGTTAATCATCTTCGGACACCATGCGAACTGCCCACAAACCGCTGTGGAAATCGGTAAAAAAGATAGTCCCCTTGTGAGGTTGTGGCCCCCAGGCCATTGGCGAATTGGGTATATGACCCTGTGGGTCATCAGAATAAAAACGACCTACTTCCCTGCCCTGGGCAAACAGGTCACCCAACAGTTCACCCGAAATATCCAGAACACGCAACCCACCCTGATAATACGCGACATACAGTAGTTCCTGTTCCCAATCTATCCAGTAGTTGTGCACACCAAAATCACCAACCTCGTAGCGGGCAATTTCATGCGGCTTATCGGACTCATCAAATTCAATAAAATGGATCCACCCGCCTGCGCGCAGTGGCAGTTTTTTATCCGAGGTAAATGGTTGGTTCTTGGGAAGCCTGGGATTAGGATAAAAAGTTTCGTCTCCCGCCACCACATAAAAACGGTCCGCCGATTTACTTTTGAATGGCCACACAGCGTGGCTCCAGTCAGTGATCTGCTCGATACGCTGCATTTCTACCGGTCGCGCAGGCGTACCACCTTTGCCACCGCCGCCAACGTCTACGAGAATGACGCTATCGGTACGACCGGCCTGATAAAGTATGCCATCGCGTACCCAGACATCATGAACAGAACGCGCCGGGCTGTCAGTTTCAAAGCGACTCACCCGGTAAGGCTTGGCGGGATTTTCTATATTAATCACATCCCAGCGACGACCATTGTTGACCACATACACATAGTCCCGGTAAATAAACAGGTTATGAACACCACCTGTCAGCTGATCGTCGAAAACAGACAGCTTTTTGGCGTTGCGAGGATCACTCACATCGAAAATAACAATGCCATTTCGACGGTTGGAGGCGCCTTCGCGGCTGATAATAGCAATGCGCCCGTCTTCTGAAATTTTGACATCATTGACGGTACGCGCATCCACCTGCACTGTATCAACCAACTCCATATTGGCAGGGTCGGTAACGTCATAGATATAGGCTTTTCCTCCGGCATTCCAGCCACCGATTATGGCATAATCACGACCATCAACACCCTCCCAGACCCACAAATCAGAGGTGCGGTGTTCAGACACTCGCGCTTGTCCGACAAATTCAAACTTGCGTGAAACATCGCGCCGGGTAATACGAACGCTTTCGTGAGCAACAGCATCGCCGGACATGGCGACTACGGTATACAACCCCTGCTGCTCTGCCACAAACCGGCCATCATCCAGTACCATCGCCGAAGCACCATTTCCTCGAGATTCCGGGTACGACTGATCAGGGCGAGCCTTTAGCAAAAATGATACGGGTACATCGTCAACTACTCGTCCACGCTCGTCTTTCGCGATCGCTTCAAAGTGGATCACATCGCCGGTTTTGGCTTTTTTGGTTGATGCTTTCAGTTTAATGGTACGTACTGGATTGGGTACGACTGTGAACCTGAATTTTGCCTTGACCTTTTCTGCGGTAGCGATCAGAGTCGCCTGCCCGGCTTTAAGCCCGGTAAGGTTGCCAAAGCCATCGGTTTCAGCAACACGTTTACCCCTTACCCGAAGCTTGGGGGCTATATCGTTTCTTGTCGCGCCACTTTTGTCCACGCCCTGAATACGAACCGGTATTGTTGTGCCCTCGTACACAGTAGCTGGCAAACCTTCTATGCTGATACGGGTAAGTGGAGGAACCGGCACGGTGACGTCCACTTCACCACGGATACCAGGTTCAAAATTTCGGGTATACGTGTCTGGCTCACCTTCAAAAGGTCTGCTCGGCGACAGAACTTTTACTGTATGCACGCCTGAACGAACTGCCTTTACAAAACCGCTTGGGGTGACGTCCAGATTGAGCCTGTCACCAAAAAAAAGGACCTGCGCGTTGGGCACAACCTTGCCATCACCATCTTTGACCACAGCCTTGAGTTGTGCAGTTTCGCCTATCTTGAGCTTGAGCTTTGATGGTTTGATTTCAATTGAACCGGAATCTTTTGCCAACAATGTACCGGACACACCAACAGCAAATGCAGCAAGCGCGCAAATAGCCAAGCGAGTGACAAGTTTTCTCATATTGTTTCTCCTGATATTGTGTAGCCGGAAATCGAGGGATATATTTGGGCCAACGCCAGGGTCTATTGGCCAACCGGGCACTGGGATCTACCCCAATGTCATACCACTTCTTGATAACAGACGTTGGAAACTGCAAATAGCGAACCCAACAGGGGGAGATGGTATTGTTTCAGCAAGAACTCAGCAAGGTTATGACAGGTTTTTAGCCAAGGGCGACCGGGCACAGCACATCAAAAATGCCGCAGCCCGTGCAGCAAGTATACCCAACTCAAGCATCAAGACAACAGTACGACCGCCACTATGTCATTCGTTTGACACATAATGCAAGTGCACCACTTCACTGTCCGGAGCTTTGTTCAGGTTAATTCGAGGCCGGAACTGTATAGATTCGATCTCTTTGCGAACGACATGAGTATTTAGCCCTTCAGACTCACTTTCGATAATGCGAACGCCGTTTGCCCGACCATTGGCGCCAACCCGAAATTCAGCAACTCCATGTTTTTGGGGAGGCACCGGAATAAAAGCTTCGACACTTTCTCGCGGAAAATCGACACCGGACATGTAAGGAGACCAACTCACAAACTCGGCAAGCACCGGGATTTCTGTATTCGGGTTTTCTCCACCGCCAATTTTTGTATCACCTGCAACGATGTGTCCAAGTTTCTTAACCGGGCGGCGCGGAGTAGCGTCTGCAAGGCTTGCATTAAATTGCTCTATTGGCAAAATCGCTACGTTACTAAAAAAGTGGTCAAGGCTTGCTTTCCCTGCCCCCGAAGCGAGCAATTTACTGTAGGCATAATGGTAATTTTGCAGTGCACCGTCTTTTAGACGGGACGGTGCAAATGATCTGGCAGATCTCACATCATGTCGCAATCTGGAACCAACGCCAGAATTAACGTAATAACGCATTCTGCTTTCAATTCTGCGAGCATCATCCAGCAACAGCGCCCAGTCAGCAAGATACAACACCGCCATCGCCTCAGCTTCGACATCACCTGCATTGGCATAAATAGATTTAATGCGATTTAGAATATCCAGACCTTTACTGACACTGCGGTTAATTTGAAAATTAACAGATACCGTACGATCGCGATCACCGAACAATCCACCTGGTTGATAGCGCGTGGCACTGGCAATTTCTCTGGGTAACATTCCCGCGCCAAAATAATAATGTGCCAGCGCCAGATGATACAGATGTGGCACCAACTTTACATCGTTTTCGCCATATTCCTGCGCAGCGGCTTCGACAATTTTTTCATGGATATCCCTGACCCGTTTCAGGTGCTCGATATTATTTTCGTCGACATCCAGGCTGACCGCCGCCAAATGCCAACGGCTGGCTTGTTCAAGAGCCGCAATATAAGTCTCGACAGATCTGCGATTATTTTTAACAAGATTCCGATACAAGGATTCCAGATAGGCGTAATTCCTGTCGACACTGCGCCACTGCCGGCTCTTTACGTGGGTATTGATTAACGTTTGTAGAATCGGGATTTGACTTTCACTGTACAGGCCGTCATTTACACGCTTGAGATGCAGTGCGCGGGTGAGCAGTTTTGCAGCCTCGTTAAAATTTTGCTGTTCCTGAAAAAGACGTCCCAGACCAAATAGCGGTTCCGCTAACCGATCGTCATATGCGCCTTCAGCTTCCAGTTGCTCAATGTATTCGTAGTAACGATCAGCCGGGCTGGATTGAACCTTCCCGTCCTCTGGAGTTTGACCGGATTCACTGGCCAAGACAGGCAAATAAAGGACAACCAGCACCGATAACAGATACCGCGAACCCGTAAATGCCTGCAACGATCGGAAGAATCCCCCGACCTTCCGGTAGCTGGTGCGTATACTGCTATTCACCCTGTGTAAACCCTATATGTGATTCGTTGAAGCCTATCCCCTGTCACTTCAGCAATCAAGCACAATCAGCAGGCACAAACATTATAGTAGAATGGCACCCGTACCCACCTCCAAATTCAACCAGGTGCCACAGCAATCAACACCAGGGCTTTGGGGTTTTCTATCTGGCATTTACCTTGCAGGTCGGCAAATTTGACGAATGTCTGTTGAGCCACATCTTCCGGCTCCGGCGGGCCCGCTCCAAATTGCGCATAAAGCCAGGCGCAGAGCTCATGCCAGTACTGGCGGTAAAGCTCTGCTACCCTGCCTGATACAGGGCCGGAGGATTCCGAACCGGATTCACGTTTCACGTCAACTGCTCGTCCAGCACACGATTGATTTCACTTTCCACCGTGCCCGCAAACGCAGACATGAGCATACCGAGTTCAGCAGTTACGATTACCTTGCTATTGCCCAGGTGAATTTTTGCACTGGCGCCACTCTGTTTATAGTGTAAATCCTGACCATCCAGATGGCATTCTCCCCCGAGTTTTGCACATAAATTGTCGGCCAGCTTTTGACCGAGAGAATGCAGTTCTTCACCGCTCATGGAGTGCTGTCGCTCCACGCAAATTTTTGCCATTTCCCCCTCCTGGAAATTCCACCCTGAAAAGCTCGCACCTGAAAAGTCTGCAGCGAAAATACCTGTTACCAAAAAATGGAGATATAGTGGACAAAATGGAGCTTAAATGAAATTGATAATAACTGCCAGAAACCCGCAACACACCGCCATACTGCGCCGCGTCTGCCATACAGCACCACCCCCAAATCAAACACTGAATTTTGACTGCTCCAACAATGGATTTAATTAACCATACGCACTGAAGGCGCCAATTAATATTACCAATTGATATAAACGAATCAAACAAACCAGTGTATAAAACCAGTAAAGGTCTACGGTTTTCGTCTTGAACGTGTTACGGCGTTGCTTGGGGACAGGAGTATTAACAATGGCGGCAGCAGTCATCAGCCAGTACAAAACAAGCCATTATCTGTTTACCACTTTGCTGGTCTTGCAGGGCTTGTGCTCAGTTATTTTTGTCTCACCCGCCACTGCCGAAGATGCCATGTTCCTCCCCAATACACTTCCTTATTCTGCATCTGAGGACAATGCAAGTACTATCAACGAGGTGCGCACACTCAGCAATTTGAACCTGGCTGAGCAAGCCCGCCTTATGCGTTCTGGTGAAATGTCTGCCGAACAGCGCGCTATTAATTACCAGTGGTTATCGATTCATGCTGGCGAAGAAAGTGGGGTAAATACCGGTAAAGCTTTTTCTCGCATCGTTCAGCAAACTCTGCTGGAGTATTGGCAGAGCAAGCATTCCCAGTCACGTGACAACAAGTTTATCACTGACCGTGACGGCGACATTTCCACTCAGTTATACGATGTTGACTACAAGGTGAGGCTTTCCGATAACGGTATAAAATTCGGCTTTAAATACGAGTTTGATTGAGAAGTCAGAAGCCAAACACAACCTGCCCCAGGTCACAGCAACCTGGACTGACTAAAAGCACCAGCTCTGCAAGCCCGCACGCCCAACATCTAACTTCCAACATCTAACTTCCAACTTTTTGCTAAACTAACGCCCTTTCGCAGCTGGAACCAGCCACATTGAATCAACCAGACTTTGCAACCTTGCCCGCAGCGGGGATTGTTCGCCGCCTGTTTGCCATCATTTACGACCTGTTGCTGCTGGCAGCCATCAGCCTCGGCTACGCTGCCCTGGTTCTGGTGATACGACTGCTGGTTGAGGGTGCGCCGGCAACCGGCGAAATGATGCCAGCGCCATCAGCTCCCGTCGGAACCCTGATCATGCTTGGCTGGTGGTTTGTACTGGCAAGTTATTTCAACTGGTGCTGGCTCAGGCGCGGCCAAACCCTGGCCATGAAAACCTGGCGCTTGCGCCTGCAAAAACCCGATGGCAGTTTGCCCTCTGCCCGGCAACGCTGGCTGCGGGTGTTGATCGCGCCATTTTCTCTGTTTCTGTTAGTTGGCCTGTTATGGCGTTTTATTGACGCTCACGGTGATTGCCTACACGATCGACTGACGGGCACGAGAGTTGTCTTGTTGCCCAAAAAAATCAATTAGGGCCCGCTTAGGGCCCGCTGACATTGACATGCCCCGGGGAAAACACCATGCAGCAACCTGAACTCAACGATCACGAAGCCGCGAGGAAACGGCACTTTTAACTGTTTAAAAACAGTGCCCGTTTTTTTCAAGCCGCCCGCCGCAGCAACACCAGACCAACAAACACACACCCCAACACCGGTGCCAATACCGCAATAGCCGGGGAAAACCCGAACACCAGGCTGGACGGGCCAAGCATTTGCTGGCTGATCCAGAAGGTGAGACCAAAGACCGCACCGGAAAAAATTCGAAACCCCATGGTTACCTGCCGCAGCGGGCCAAATACAAATGAAATCGCCACCAGCACCAGGCTCAACACACTAAAGGGCTGCAAGGCCTTGTTCCAGAACGCCAGCCAGTAGCGCTGGGCATTTTGCCCCTGTTGTTGCAGGTATCTGGCGTAAGCGTACAAGCCGCGAATAGACAGGGAGTCTTCCTTGATGGAAATCAGATTTAACAGGTCCGGCGACAAGGTTGTGTTCCAGCGCCGCAACAACTGTTTGTTCACTTCGGTGCTATCACCGTTAAAACGGGTAACTTTTACCTCTTCCTCTTGCCAGTGATCGCCCAGAAAGGTAGCCCGGCGCGCAAAGCTGGCTTCCATGATCTTGCGCTGGTCATCAAACCGATAGCGAGTAACACCGTATAACACGCCACCAGGTGCGACGATATTAAAATGCATGAACTCGTTGCCTTCCTTGTTCCACAGGTCGGTAGAGGAATTTTGTACCTGCTTGCCACTTAAGCGCAGTGCCCGGTAGGTTTCGGCGTACTGATCCGTAACCGGCACCAGATATTCCGCGATAATCACACTCACAACAACAACCGTCAGTACCGGCCGCATAACGAACCAGACAATTCGCATCAGGGACACACCGGCAGCGCGCATAACCACCAGTTCACTGTTGCCGGCCAGCACACCCAGGCCAATCAAACACCCGATCAGGGCGGCAAAGGGAATGAATTCATAAATGCGCGCGGGCAAGGTCATGCCGATGTAGGCCAAAACATTCAAAAAACCGTAATCAGCGCCGATTTCCTCTGCCTCGTTAAACAACGCCGATATGCTGTCGATGCCCACCAGCACAAACAACACGCCGATAATCGAGGCGAGCACCGAGGACGCGACATTACTCGACAAACGCGTCATTCAGCCACCACCCTCTTTATTCGGCGCACACTCAGGCGATGACGCAAACTTCCCCAGCCCCAGACCGAAAAAGCAAACAGTAAAAACACCAGGTGTACTCCCCATATTCCGATATAAACCGACAATTCATCCTTGCGCACCTTGTCCTGTCCCGATTTGAGCGCCATCAGATATATCAGGTACAGCAACACGGCCGGCAACAACTTGAAATAACGCCCTTGCCGCGCGTTGGTTTTGCTCAGTGGCACCGCCACCATGGCCATGGTCAATACCAGCAAGGGCAGTGAAATACGCCAGTGCAAGGTGGCGAGATGATCGCTGCGATCAGACGCCATCAGGTCTTGTGTAGACATAGCTTCCGCTTCGGGCTCTTTGCCCTGCCAGTTGCGGGTGGCCGCCAGGCGCTTGCCAAACTCGGCAAACCGGGTAATGCGAAAATTCGCCTGCCCCGCTGTTCCCTCTATGCGGTAGCCGTCTTCCAGCACCAGAAAATTTTCCCTGCCGTCTTCCGAACGTTGCTGATAGCCGGTTTCGGCCAGCACCACCACCAACTGGTTTTCGTCGGCAGAGCTGGGCCGGTTTTCGGTGTGGAACACCAGCGAAAGGCGCCCGTCCTTGACCTCTTCGGCGTAAGCTACGCCGCTGCGTGCCGATAAACGGTGAAAACGTTTGGCCGGCATGGCATCGAGTTCGCCACGTTGTTCCTGGGCCAGTTCCAGCTCATTAAATTTCTGAATACCGCTCGGGCTGACAGACAAGGTGAGCCAGCCAACCATGGCCGCCACCACCAGCGCCGTTAACATGGTGTAACCCAGCAGGCGGCGCTGACTCATGCCACAGGCTTTGAGGACAGTCATTTCACTGTCCAGATAAAGGCGACCATAAGCCAGTAGTACAGCAATAAAAAAGGACAATGGCAGTATCAGCTCAATAAAACTGGGCAGACGGTATCCCATAAAGGCCAGTAACACATCGGCGTCAAATTTGCCGAGCGCCGCCTCCTTCAAGTATTTCACAAACCGTGCACTGACAATTACCGTCAACAGCACCGCGCATACCGCAAAGGTGGTGGACAACAATTCCCGCAATAGATATCGAAAAATAATCAATGACTGAGCCGTATGTTTGGTGCCGCCTGCCAAATTGGCATAGACTGTGTGACTGAATTTAGCTGAGCCAATTCTAACCACTTGTCTAACCACTTGCACCTTGAAGGAGTACTAAAGACATTATGCAATTTACCATTCTCACCACAGATGCCCTCTCTGCCAAAACCGCCTGCCTGGTGGTAACTGTTGCAGATGGCAAGATCACCGGCACAGCAAAAGCGGCAGACAAAGCCCTGGGTGGATTGATTTCGGCGCTCAAAACAAGCGGCGACCTGCCCAACAAACCCGGTGAGGCCCTTTTGCTCCCGACCAACCTGACGTCAAAAAACAGTAACGTGCCGGCACAGCGTATATTGCTGGTCGGTGTTAGCAAGGACGCGCTGGACGATCAGGGCTTTATCAAACTGACCTCCGACCTTGCCGGGCAGTTGATCAAACTCAAGGTAAAAGATGCAGTGTTGTGCCTGGAAGACGTTGCAGTAAAAGGCCGCGATTTGGCATGGAAGGCACAACAAGCTGCCCGTTTACATGTTGAAGCCAGTTATCAATTCAACAAATTCAAGTCGGACAAGGCGCCGAAACCGGCACTGAAAAAGGTTGCGCTGCCGGTTGCCGCTGGCAAGGGTCAGGCCGCCATTCGAAAAGCTCTGGCCTTTGGCAAGGCTGTCGCCATTGGCGTTAACGAAGCCCGTGAACTGGGTGACCTGCCCGGCAATATCTGCAATCCCGCCTTTCTTGCCAGCCGTGGTCGCGCACTGGCCCGAACCCGATCCGGCATTACCTGCAAGGTACTGGACGAAAAGCAAATGAAAGAGTTGGGCATGGGTGCGCTGCTGTCGGTGAGCGCAGGTTCTGATAACCCCGGCAAAATGGTTATTCTTGAATACAAGGGCGGTAAAAAGACCGACCAGCCCGTGGTTCTGGTGGGCAAGGGCGTAACATTCGACTCCGGCGGTATCAGCCTGAAACCCGGCGCTGCCATGGACGAGATGAAATACGATATGGGCGGTGCCGCGACCGTGTTTGGCGTTCTCAATTCCGTTGCCGAAATGAAATTACCCATCAATGTTGTCGGCATTGTGGGCACAGTTGAGAATATGCCAAGCGGCAAAGCGACCAGACCCGGAGATATTGTTACCTCCATGTCAGGCCAAACTATCGAAATATTAAATACAGACGCCGAAGGTCGCCTGGTATTGTGCGACGCCCTCACTTATGCCGGTCGTTACAAGCCACAGGTCGTTATCGATATCGCCACGCTCACCGGAGCGTGCATTATCGCCCTGGGCCACCACGCCACCGGGGTGTACAGCAACGACGACAAGCTCGCCAACAGCCTGTTAAGCGCCGGTGTTGATGCGGGTGATCGCGGTTGGCACATGCCTTTATGGGACGACTACAATCAGCAACTGAAAAGCAATTTTGCCGACATCCCCAATATCACAGGTGGCCGCGATGCCGGTAGTGTTACGGCGGCTTGCTTCCTCAGCCGCTTCACCAAAGATTACACCTGGGCACACCTTGATATCGCCGGCACCTTCTGGAATAGCGGTGCAAACAAGGGTGCAACCGGGCGTCCCGTGCCATTGTTGGTGGAATATCTGAAAACACTGACAAAATAAATTTGCCGGCAGACAGAAGCGCGTTCTCGCGCTTCTGTCAACATTTGCCACTTTGGTCACAACAATTTCGCGATCTGCCACCCAAGTCCGGGGATTGCCGTTGAGAAGACCTGAATGGTCCCTTAGGATGCGTTTTACTGAGTCCGGCCCGGCTCATGGGTCGACAGCAAAAAAGTTAAACCAGCCGGAACGTTTTATATGGACAGCACCAGAATTCTTGATCACGATGTTCTCGCCGATACGCTGAATGTTCTGGACAAAACCCTGCTAGGCACTTCGTCGTCCAAAACCCTTCCCATGCTGGAGGAACTGATGGGCGACCTCAGCCACAATGAGTTAATTGACGAACTCAATATTCCGATTTTGACAAATGTCTGTGATGAAGCCGACTTGCAGGGGTCGCGCGCAGCATAATCTCACACTCAATGCCAGGGAATTGCCGATTCCCTGGCTACTATTACCCATTCCCTATTCACTAATGCCTGCTCACCATTCATAATTGCCGGCTTCAATTCAGTCGGCCTGCCCAATGCAGCCGTATCTTTGGAACTGCAATTTGTAATGGATAAGAACTACCACCCTCAAGACCTCGAACAAAAATGGTACCGGTACTGGGAGCAGAACGGTTACTTTGCACCCTCGGGCACTGGTGATGCCTACAGCATTGTCATTCCACCGCCCAATGTCACCGGTAGCCTGCATATGGGTCATGCCTTTCAACATACCATTATGGATGCCCTGACGCGCTATCACCGCATGCAGGGCAAAAATACGCTATGGCAGGTAGGTACCGACCATGCAGGCATCGCGACGCAAATGGTCGTAGAGCGCAAACTCGCCAGTGAAGGCAGTCAAAGCCGTCTCGACCTGGGCCGCGACGCCTTTATAGAAAAGGTATGGGAATGGAAAGCGGAATCAGGCGGCACTATTACCGAGCAGATGCGACGCCTGGGCAATTCTGTCGACTGGCAAAGCGAACGTTTTACGATGGACCCCGGATTTACCAAAGCCGTACAGGAAGCCTTTGTACGCCTGTATGACAATGGCTTGCTGTATCGCGGCAAGCGCCTGGTGAACTGGGATCCGAAATTACATACGGCAATCTCTGACCTGGAAGTAGAAAACAGGGAAGTCAAAGGCAAGATGTGGCACCTGCGGTATCCGCTGGCCGATGGCGCGACAACTGTCGATGGCAAAGATTATATTGTGGTCGCCACCACACGACCGGAAACCATGCTGGGTGACACCGGTGTAGCCGTTAATCCGGAAGACCCGCGCTATAAAAACCTGATTGGCCAGCACGTTATCCTGCCTTTGATAAACCGCCGTATTCCCGTGGTCGGTGACGAACACGCCGATATGGAAAAAGGCACCGGCTGCGTCAAAATCACTCCGGCCCACGACTTTAACGACTACGAGGTTGGCAAACGGCACCACCTGCCCATGGTCAATGTATTGACCTTCTCTGCGGACATTCGTGACAGCGCACAGTGCTTTAACAGCGACGGCACCGTTAACCCGGATCTGGATTCCCTGGTACCACAGAAGTATCAAGGTCTGGATCGTTTTGCCGCCCGCAGGCTCATCGTTTCCGACTTCGAAAAGCTGGGCTTGCTGGACGAGACCAGGGACCACGATCTGACAGTGCCCTATGGCGACCGCGGTGGAGTGGTTATAGAACCTATGCTCACCGACCAATGGTATGTCGACGCAAAAACCCTGGCCAAACCAGCTATTGAGGCAGTGGAAAACGGCAGTATCAAATTTGTGCCTCAGAGCTACGAGAATATGTATTTTGCCTGGATGAGAAACATTCAGGACTGGTGCGTTTCCCGGCAGTTGTGGTGGGGCCATCGCATTCCTGCCTGGTACGACGACAACGGCAACGTGTACGTGGGCCACAGTGAAGACGACGTAAGAAAAAAACACCAGCTTGGCAATATTCCACTCGTTCAGGACGATGATGTGCTGGACACCTGGTTCAGTTCCGGCCTGTGGAGTTTTGCCACACTGGGCTGGCCGGAAAATACCGAACGCCTGAAAACCTTCCACCCTACCGATGTGCTGGTGACCGGCTTCGACATTATTTTCTTCTGGGTTGCGCGCATGATCATGATGACCATGCACTTTATGCAAGACGAAGACGGCAAGCCGCAAGTGCCTTTCAAAACGGTATACGTCACCGGCCTGATTCGCGACGATCACGGCCAGAAGATGTCCAAATCCAAGGGCAACGTTATCGACCCGATTGACATGATCGACGGCATAGCGCTGCAAAATCTGGTGGACAAACGCACCGGTAACATGATGCAGCCGCAACTGGCCGAAAAAATCAAAAAGCGTACCGAAAAAGAGTTTCCCGACGGTATCGCAGCGCACGGCACCGATGCACTGCGCTTTACCCTGGCAGCGCTCGCCTCTACCGGTCGCGATATCAACTGGGATATGAAACGTCTGGAAGGCTACCGCAATTTTGCCAACAAATTGTGGAATGCTGCCCGCTATGTATTGATGAATAGCGAAGGTCAGGATTGTGGTCAACTGGCAGATTCAGAGGTAAAACTGTCGCTGGCAGATCGCTGGATTATCAGCCGGTTGCAGACAGTAGAAGCAGAAGTGTGCCG
Organism: Porticoccaceae bacterium; assembly: GCA_050289385.1. GTDB lineage: Bacteria > Pseudomonadota > Gammaproteobacteria > Pseudomonadales > Porticoccaceae > JBNKFQ01. Next base: position 29,288 of record JBNKFQ010000342.1, read on the forward strand.
ACAGTTCGAACAATACCGGTTTGATTTGGCCAGTCAGGCCCTGTACGAATTTATCTGGAATGAGTATTGCGACTGGTATCTGGAGTTATCGAAACCGGTGCTTTGGGACGAGAAGGCGTCTGCTGAAATTATGCGGGGCACCCGTCGCACCCTGGTGCGCGTACTGGAAGCGATACTGCGCCTGATGCACCCCCTGATGCCCTATCTGACCGAAGAAATATGGCAGTCTATCAAGGAACTGGCAGGCAAACAGGGCGATACCATCATGCTACAGCCATTTCCCAGCGCGCAGGACGAGCTGCGTGACGAGGCCGCCGAAGCCGATATTCACTGGCTGAAAGCTGTGATTACCGGCATTCGCAATATTCGCGGCGAAATGAATATCGCGCCGGGTAAATTGCTGCCCGTGTTTTTCGCCAACGGCGACACTGACGATCAGAAACGTCTGGACGAAAACCGCCAGTTTCTCAGCAAGCTGGCCAATCTTGACGAAATTACCTGGCTGTCTCCCGGCGATGACAAACCCATGGCCGCAACTGCCCTGGCCGGCGATCTGGAAATTCTGGTGCCGATGGCGGGGCTGATCGACAAAACCTCTGAAATTGCCCGCCTGCAAAAGGAAATTGACCGCATAAACAAGGAACTACACCGAGTGCAAGGCAAACTGGGCAATGCGAGCTTTATCGACAAGGCACCCGCAGCGGTGGTGGAAAAAGAAAAGCAGAAGCTTGCAGAAATGGATGCCTCGCTCAACAAATTGGAACAGCAAAAAAGCGAAATACAAAAGCTCTAAAGCGCGAAGACTTTTTTATTCTGTTAAATTGCAAAGGGCAACAATTACGGCTGCAGTAACCCTGCGCAATACTTTTCAAAGCCTTTTTATTGTATACCCGCGTTTTTGCAAGAGCGCGGGTATACCCTTTTCACCCAGCAAGTGAGCGGCTCCCACTACCACAAAATACACACCGCCCCTCTCGATATAAGCATCAATTTTTTGCACCATCTGTCGATTTCGCTCAAAATCCAGATGCTCCATCAGGTCTTCAAAATCCGGGTTTTCTGCAATCGGATCTTCAATAAACAGCTTGTGAAGCAGTTTGGTATCGCCAGCTTTCCAGGCCTGAGTCATACTTGCTGCCATTTCGGCTGCGTCATCAACTTCATCAAGCGCCTGGCGCAACAACAATTCCGGCATATTGAGGCCAAGCAACATATCGATCTGCTGTTTTACCCCTTCCAGTTCCAGCACCGGCTTGCCCAATTGAGACGCCTGTCTCAGAAAGTGCATATCGACACCATAATCCGGCGACAAGCCCTGCTGTAGCAACATCAGTGACGACAGCGTCATTGCCAGCATACCGGGCTTTTGGCGCAGTAACATCGCTTCGGGAATCGGCATGCTACTATTGCTGATATACGCCTGTAACAGTTTCCAGGTCTCATCGCTGATATGGTCGCGCAGGGTCTCCTGCCCCTGATACATGCCATTTTTAATGATAAAGGCTTGTATCTGTGCCTGATCCATATTCAGGATATCTGCCTCTACCACCAGTTGGTCAGCATTTTTGAATGCACGTTCAATTTCTGTTCGCAAGGGGTAAAAGCTGGCGTCGGCAAAGTGAATCGACCCCAGCAGAAAAACCGTGGCCCTGTCTGCCTGCACGGCATGAAACAGCGCGCGGTCGTTAGCTGCCAGTGCCATCTGACTCAGCAAAAATACAGCAGCGATGCCAAATTGTATGTATGCGCGGAAAATCCGTCTCATGGTCAAGTTCCTGTTGTCGGAATGAAAAACGATATTATAGGCCGATAAGCTGACCAATGGGTTTCCGTTTCACCATCGTCCGGTTAATATGACTTGGTCCACATACGCAAGGAAGACCACGTCATGCGCTTGATCTTGTTCTTCAGTCTGTTGATCTGCTGCATTTCCGCATTTGCAGAAGTCTATAAATGGGTCGACAAGAACGGTCGTATTCATTACAGCGATTCCCCTCCTCCCGCTGAACAAAAAGCGCAAACCCTTGATACCGGTGAGCTGAACACCGTAAATACCGAAGTCGCTGATATCGGTCCCAAAGTGGTTATCTACACTACGTCCTGGTGCGGCCCCTGCAAAACCGCCAAAGCCTGGTTCAAAAAACAGGGCATTGCCTTTACCGAATACGACATCGAAAAGTCCAGACGCGGCAAAAGGGAATACGACAAGCTGGGAGAAAAGTCGGTGCCTGTGATACTGGTAAACGGCCAAAAGATGGTCGGTTTTAACCCGCAACGGTTCAAGCAGCTCTACGGGAAATAACTTTTCTCAAACCGGCATGGCACTTACTTATCACCCATCGCGGTTTCGGAACATCGCAGGTTGGGGGTGAGGAACGAACCCCAACAATACAGGTGTTTCAGTATGTTGGCGTGCGCCGGACTCACCCCAACCGAATTACCCCTATATTGTCGTAAGGCCACCGAGTACCAAAAACCGGCAATCTCACCGGCACTTGCTATACTTTACTGGATGCTAAAAGTTAAACAACAGGAGGCATCCTATGAAACGACACTTCTACATAAGTGACAATCTGGATGACCTGGAGCATGTTGAAGAAGAGCTGGAAGAACAAGGCTTTATCACGCCCCAGATTCATGTATTGAGTCTTGATGACGCCCACGTGGCGCACCACGAACATCTTAATGAAGTGGAGCCAGTGTTGCGTAAAGATGTAGTTCGCGGCACGGAAATCGGGGCCGTAATTGGCGTGTTTGCAGCAGCTTTGGTACTTTTGGTCGCATGGCAGGCGGGGTGGCCAGAAACGACCACTTGGATACCATTTATATTCCTGGCAATCGTTGTGCTTGGCTTCTGCACATGGGAAGGCGGTCTGTTTGGTATTCAGGAGCCACACAAGCAGTTCAAGCAATTTCAGGATGCATTAAAAGCCGGCAAACATGTGTTTTTTGTCGATGCAAAACCGGAACAGGAAGAGACTCTTACACAAGTCGTGCAGCATCATCCCGACCTGCAATTGGCCGGCGTTGATTCGTCCAGACCCAGCCTGATAATCTGGTGGCAAGACCTGTGGAAAAGGTTTATGAACTCGGCACCTTGAAAAAATCTGCAAGCTGCTTGTTTAAAGTTCAGGATTCGCACCGTCATTTCGCCCGCTTTTTCTTGTAGCTTGCAGTTTAAAACTGTTTTCACTGGCTAAAAAACAATAAACGCGACAACAATGTATAATCTGACTCAATTACCATAATCCCCATAAAAACCAGCACACACAATGGCGGCAACAGAATGGCGTATAACAGCGCGACTCGTTCCCAAAACATGGGCATAAATATAGCAACTATCAAACCCGCTTTTAACACCATAAATATCACTATCAGCGACCATCTCAAATAACCTTGAAAGTGAAAATAGTCCACCAGATAGGACAGTGTACTAAGCACAAACAACAGACCCCAAACCTTGAAGTAGATACCGATCGGGTGCTGTTGCCCCTCCGTACCAATGGCATGTTCCTTGGCGAGCTCGCCCTCGCCTGCTTCCGTCTCGATTTCTTTGGCACCTGGAACTGTTTCAGTACCCATAATGGCAAACCTCTCGAAATGGTATTGAGTTCTGAATTTTCGGTTTCGGGATTAAAAAAATAATCTGAATTCTTGAACCCGGAACCGCTTTTTTACCACAAATAAAAGAATGCAAAAATAAAGACCCAGACCAGATCGACAAAATGCCAATAAAGACCCGCAATTTCGACAATCTGGTAGTTTCCACTGCGCTCATACGATCCGCGCAATACCTTTAGTGAGGTGGTCTAATAGACCTGTACACCCCAGTTAAGGATAATTGACTTAACTGGAGTACAAACAATGAGTAAGAGAAAGAAATATTCAAAAGAGTTCAAGCTGGATGCCATCAGCTTGGTACTGGATCAGGGGTATACGC
>JBNKFQ010000343.1:0-6850 GCA_050289385.1 Porticoccaceae bacterium
GGGGCGAGAAAGTTGAACGAGTATCTTGATCAAAACAAACTGATAAGCTCCGTTGTCCTGATTGTCTTTCTGCTGGTTCGCGAACCCGAAGCTGTAGACGTTTGTGCAGCCAGATCTTTTATCCTGGAGAAAGCAAATCAGTATTGCCAGCCCTTCCAGGAAGTGGCGGCACGCTACAACGTATTGATTGAAAAACGCCTGGGTGTTCATATATCGGGCCCGGAAGGCACTGTTCGCGTTACCACCAATGATCTTGGCAAAAACGTATTTACCATCACCTTGTTTTGCCCCACCGGGGAAGCTCTGGATATTGAACAAAAGCTTACCGGAGATTTTATGTCCTGGTGGTATCAGGCTCAGATGGCTGCCGGGGCACCGGCATAAGTGGTCGGCATCAAGCTTGAAAATAAAACTTGAAAGGTCTCAAAAAGGGACCTATAGTGCCCAAATTGGGACCTTGTGTGGGTGTTTAAAGTGAACCTGAAATCCGGGGTTGATGTGTTGTTTACCAAAACACAACAAAAGATATTGGCTCTGCTTTTCGGTAGGCCGGATGATACATTTTATATGAACCAGATTGTCCGTATGGCTGATATGGGAAAGGGGACAATCAAGCGGGAGTTGGAAAAAATGCAGACTTCCGGATTATTGACGGTTGAGCGAATCGGCAACCAAAATCATTATCAGGCGAACAGGGATTGCCCAATCTATGAGGAGCTTCTGGCAATTGTTCGAAAAACATTTGGTGTAGTGGGCGTGATCAAAGAGATGTTGTTACCACTGACTGACCAGATTGATATGGTATTCATATATGGTTCGATTGCCAGGGGGGAAGAAACAGCGGACAGTGATGTTGATTTACTGGTGGTGTCCAACTCACTGGCTTATGCCGAGTTAATGAATGTACTTGCGGATGCTGAGCGAATACTTGGCCGACCGGTTAACCCATCAATCTATGCCATGAAAGATATCAAGAAAAAATTGCATGACAAAAATGCGTTTTTAACGAAAGTAATGGAACGACCCAAATTATGGGTGAAAGGAAGCGAAGATGACATTAGGGAAATTGGACAATCTGGTAAAAATCAAGAAATTGAAAATTGAGCCACCGGATCAATGCGAGTTTGATGGTATGGTCAACTCGGCGAATCGTCGGCTAAAAGATGCTCAAATAGAGGGGCTTTCTGAAGACAGCAAGTTTTCTCTGGCGTATGGCGCTGCACATGCATTGGCTTTGGCGTCGGTGCGTTGGCACGGATACCGATCTGATAATCGCTATCTGGTTTTCCAGTGTCTGGAGCATACGCTTGGATTGGAAAGAGACAAGTGGCTCGTACTTGACCAGTGTCACAAACAGCGTAATCTGGCTGAGTACGAGGGGCACCTGGAAATCACGCCACAGTTGCTTCAAGAGTTGACCGAAATAACAAAAGAATTGTTGGAGATGGTTCAGTCTTTGGGATTGGTAAAACAAACCTGAAGATATGAGGCCAATCAAAAGTACCTGTAGGGCGCTTCTAAAAATTTGATTTTGTCGATGAGAGCAATGAGGTGCCGCGCGAAGTACCGCAGTGTAGAAGGCATACATCAGGATTCGAGCACGGCACCAACGCCGCAATCGCGGGAAAAGTGAGTTTTTAGAGGTGCCTTGTATTTAACAGCTGGGGGAACCTGCAATGCGCGGCATGGGCCGAACCGATGTGTCGTTCAGTGAGGTCAACTGGAATGCCATCAAGTCTCTGGGACCATATTTACTTGAATACAAGGGTCGTATTCTGCTTGCGGTGCTATGCCTGGTAGCTGCCAAACTTGCCAGTGTTGGCCTGCCGTTTTTACTCAAACATATTGTTGATGATCTGGATGCTTCCGGCGTTGGTGATGCAGCGAAGATAGCTGTTATACCACTGGCGCTGCTGATTGCTTATGGCATGGTACGTTTTGCCAACGTGCTGTTTGGTGAGTTGCGCGATACGCTGTTTGGTCGGGTAACCGAACGGGCTATGCGTCGCATTGGTCTGAAGGTATTCCGCCATCTGCATGCGCTGGACCTGGCGTTTCACCTCAACCGCCGCACCGGTGGACTGTCCCGGGATATTGAACGAGGCACCAGCGGCATCAGCTTTTTGTTGCGTTTCCTGGTTTTTAATATTGTGCCAACCCTGCTGGAAATCAGTCTGGTGATTGGCATATTGCTGTGGAATTATCAGGTATGGTTTGCCATTGTGACTCTGTTGGCGGTGCTTGCCTATATCGGTTATTCGGTACTGGCCACCGAGTGGCGTACCCAGCATGTTCGCCACATGAACAAGGCCGAATCGACTGCCAGTACCCGTGCGATTGACAGTTTGCTGAATTACGAAACGGTAAAATATTTTACCAACGAAAATTATGAGGCTGATCACTACGACCGTGAACTGGCAGTTTGGGAAAAGGCGCGGCGTAAAAATCGCTTGTCTCTGTTTGCCCTGAACGGAGGGCAACAGCTCATTATATCGGCAGCTATGACCATCACCATGATTCTGGCGGCCATGGAAGTGAGCAAAGGGGGAATGACCCTGGGTGACTTTGTGCTGATTAATGCCTTTATGATGCAAATATTCATGCCGCTCAATTTTCTTGGTTTTGTCTATCGGGAAATAAAGGGATCGTTGGCCAATATTGAAAATATGTTCAAACTGCTGGCGTTAAAGCCGGGAGTGCAGGACGCCGATAATGCCAAAGCCCTGGTGGTTGATCGGGGAATTATTGAGTTTCGTAATGTTGATTTTTCCTATGAAACAAGTGATACAACCGAGGGTTATGAAGCACTTTCTGACGTGGCTCTCCGTGGTGAAACTCACCATGATGAAGAGCGGCGTCAGATATTAAACGATGTTACGTTTACCATACCGGCAAAGCAGAAAGTGGCGATTGTGGGTAGCAGTGGAGCGGGCAAATCCACCATATTGAAATTGTTGTTTCGTTTCTACGACACCAGTGGTGGCGAGATCCTTGTTGATGGCCAGAAGATTGCGGATGTAACGCAAGAGTCATTGCGTGCGGCGATAGGGGTAGTGCCGCAAGATACGGTGTTGTTCAACACCTCTATTTTCGAAAATGTTCGTTATGGTCGAGTAGATGCCAGCGATGCAGATGTGCAACGGGCCATTCGCATGGCGCATCTCGATGGTTTTATTGCACAGCTGCCCCGGGGTGGCGATACTCTGGTGGGTGAACGTGGACTCAAGTTGTCGGGGGGCGAAAAGCAACGGGTAGCTATTGCTCGCGCCATACTTAAAAACCCACCGATTATGGTGTTTGACGAGGCCACGTCATCACTGGACAGCAAGTCAGAACGAAGCATTTTGGAAAATATTCGCGAAATTGCCCAAAACCAGACCAGTGTAGTGGTGGCACACCGGTTGTCGACGATTGTCGATGCCGACAAGATTATTGTGCTGGACCATGGCCGGGTGGTGGAGCAGGGTAACCATGGGCAATTGCTGGCTCAGGCAGGAATATATGCACGGTTATGGGCCTTGCAGCAAAAGGAGCGAGAAGTTGTTGCATAGTGCGAAATCAATTATTGGCTCGGTAGTTTTATTTTTGACGGTTCGAAGTATACACTTCGCAGGCGTTTCGCTACCTTTTGTTACAGCATTGTTTCGGCACTTGCCTTGTTGGGCTGATGTTATTCCGGGGATTAGAAACAAAAAGTCGAGGAGTTCTTTTGTTTAAAATTATTGGTGCGGTACTGGGTTTTTTAACATTTGGTTTTTTTGGCGGGTTGCTGGGCCTGTTTTTTGGCAGCAGCGTGGATCGTTTTCGCGCTTTTGGTCGGGGCGGGGTTAATCCCTTTACACAAAATCACCGTCAGCAGGTTTTTTTAAAAACCGTATTTACGCTAAAGGGCAAACTGGCCAAAGCCGACGGCCATATCTCCCAGGCTGAGGTAGATCATACCGAGCAATTTATTCGCCAGTTGCGAATGCCTGCAGAGCACCGGCAGCAGGCCATTGAATGGTTTAAGCAGGGTTCGGCACCTGACTTTGATATCACATCCACCTTGCAAGAATTTAATGCGACTTGTGGCCACACCTTTAATTTGCCCCAGATTTTGCTGGTTTATTTGATTGTAATGGCAGTGGCTGATGGGGTGCTGGATTCGGCCGAAGAATCACTGTTGGTCAATATTGCCCGTCAATTAGGCTACAGCGATGCCGATTTTCGCCGTATCCTGGATATGACTCTTAACCAGTCTCATTTTGGCCGTGGTCGCGGTGCTGCGACAACCGCATCGGATCTGGACGATGCATATAAAGCACTGGGCGTTGACAAGAATTGCTCTGACCAGGAATTAAAGCGGGCCTATCGCAAACTGATGAGCCAATATCACCCCGACAAGTTGATGGGGCAGGGAGTACCGGCAGATATGATCGCCGTGGCGACTGATCAGGCGCAAGAAATTCAGGCAGCTTATGAACTGGTCAAAAAAAGTCGTAATCTCTGATCAGGATTTCTGAAAAACAGTGATGGTTTCTGTGTATTTTCCTTAACGTCCAACAGGTCAGGGGCCTGGACCCCTGACCACTCAGGTTTTTATGTGAAAGCCTCTATTTGGCAAGATGTTTGTCAAAAAAATTGACAATGACGTTATTCGCCTCACGTGCTTCAGGAAATTCAGGGTTAATATGAAACACGTGATACATGCCTTCCCACAGGTGCAGATCTGCTTCCACTCCCAGCCTTACCAGTTGTGCATGAGTAACAAGAACCGAACTCAGGGAAAAATCACGTATGCCACCGTTGATCAATAAGGTGGGAGGGAATTTCGCCATGATCTCGTCGTAACTTCCCGGGCTATCAAGTGGACCACCCCGATTCACGCCTTTGTAGTAGGTGTGAGGAGGGCCGAAAGCGTTATCCCAGTCTGCTCCGAGCAGTGCTTCTGTAACGTATCCACCGTCACTTTGCATCCACTTGTAGCGTTCACCGTCAAGTGCCATCGTTGCACCGGTATAAAACAGACCAACGGCACCAGGCAAAGGCAAACCCTCTTTTTGAAACCAGGCAATCGACTGTGCGGCCAGCTTGCCGCCCCCGGAGCAGCCAAACAGACCTATATTCTCGGGCTTGTATTTCTTGAGCACCTCCCTGTACACGGCCGCTACATCTTCACTCGCTGCCGGAAATGTATATTCGGGCCCCATTCGGTAATCGATACTGATCACTTTGATTTTACCGATAGCTGCAGTTGGCATGGATTCCATATGGCTCCATGTGCGGGAACCATACATAATTGCACCGGCATGGAGGTTAATTAATACACGGTTTTGGTTCTTTGGTGCGACACCGCCAACTGGCGTAAAAACTTCTGTATAGACTCCGGCCATTACCTCAGGCTTCATCACGACGTTATATTGCGCCTTTGCTTTTTTATAAGCGGACGTTTCGTAATAAGCATTTGCCAGGCATAAACGTGTGGCAGCAATATCAGTTTTATTCGTACCTTCTATCGGGGGACACTTTTTTTGTACTTTTAAATATTCCCTGTTGTCACGTGAACGTTTTAACGCCGCCCTGGTTTCTTCGCTTAAATATGAAGACTCTGGCAAAGTAAATGCGGGAACGTCGATGGTTCCATTCTCGGTAATATGTGGTTTATCTGTTGCGTAAGTGCCGCTGCTCAGCAAAGCACCTGTTATCAGAATTGTTATGTAAATTTTAAGCATTGCCGGTTTCCTTACTTGAGTTATGTTTCTGTCCGCAGTTGCGGCTGGATGGAAACAATTTTGAGGAGATATACCGGAATGTGCTGGCTGTTTTCGGACGTGAAATTTTAACAGTCCAGGGGCAGCCGCGAAATTCCACACTGGACCGTTGTTAATTATAAGTATTAATTACAAATTTTTTTAATTTGGTTGAATAACTGTCAATGAACTCTAATAGCTTGCTTTCTCAAGCCCTTTACAAAAGCGTTGCAGCCAGTCATGTGGTGGACGCAAGGAAATGCAATCGTTAACCAGTGCAACAAGTGACTGCGCCTGATCGTCGCGTTGCTGCCCCATCGTGCTGGCCAACCGTTTCACTTGCCACTCCATACGCGCCTGCTTGTCTTGCTCGGGAGAATCAATATCCACCAATATTTCCATTGCGATACAAAGCTCCCGGAGCTGTTGTTCGTCTGCGTTTCCCGTTCCCTGTTGCCACCAGGCATCCAGCGCGTCGCCATCGACACCTTTTGGGAGTTCTCCTTCTTGTTGCCACAGGCTGGTCGCAGCATCGACATCAGTTGTTTTTGTGGCGCAAGCGGTCAATTTGTTTTGCAGATATTGCCAGCTGTCGCGCAGGCGCTGTTGACGCATCGATCTGGCACTTGCCTGAGCTTGTCGTTCGATATCGGCAAATTCCTTGCTCAAGCGAATATGTGCACCTTTGGGAAGATCAATGTCGCGAAAGGTCTGCTGTAGTTCACCAATCTTGTTTTCCAGATGTGGATCAGGATTGTCACTGTTTTGCTCCAGCAAGGTTTTTGCCTGATGCACCAACTGCTCAGCCTGTGCAACCTGGGCGTCTATTTCTGCCTTGTGTTGTTGTCTTTGTTCGCCCAAGTGGTTGAATACTGTGTCGCAGGCAGCGCGAAAATCTTTCCATAATTCCCGGTCCACTCTCACAGGTGTGATGCCAATCTGCTTCCACTGGCTTTGCAATAATTTGATCTGTTCCGTGGCCGGTTTTATATCCTTGTCCGGCGCACAGGCGCTGGCAACAGTTTTGGCACGTTCAACCAGAGCGGTTTTACTGGCGATATTGCGCTCATATTCTTCTTTTATATGGCTGTATATTTTGTCGCTAATCGTTTGAAAAGCCT
>JBNKFQ010000344.1:0-24019 GCA_050289385.1 Porticoccaceae bacterium
TGGCATTGGTCAGCCGAATGGCTTCAGTATTGTACGGAGCGGGAAAGGTAAACGGGCCCCGCTCGGGCAGCAAGTCCAGTATTTGGAGTCGGGTAAGTGCTGGTCCTGGAATGGCCGAAGCCGGTTGTTCAATAAATCCTCCAGCAAAGTTCTCTATCACAGGAGGGTCCTCGGCCACAGAGATATCCCCTGTTAAAAAGGTTTCTTCTGCCAAAAGCGGCGCGGCCAATAAAAAGCAGGCCGGGAGCAAATACCGTCCAGGGGTGTTTTTCATCAATCACCGTGACTCTATTCTTACCGTAACCTGAGTTCCTTTCCCCGACTGGCTCTTGATCTTGAATTCATCCACAATATGCCTTAGCCCACACAATCCCAAACCCGATCCACCAGACGTCGAAAAACCGCCTGCAAGAGCATTCTGCAGATTGGCAATACCCGGCCCCCTGTCAAAAGCCGTAACCAGTACAGCGGTCTGTGGCCCTCTGGTTACCTTCGACAGGACTATTTCACCCGACTTGGCGTAAAGGACAATATTTCGAGCCAATTCCGAAATTGCGGTGATAACCAGGGCTACCTGACTGCCTGAAAACGCCATTTCTTGTACCAGCAGGTGTCCGGCACAACGCGCCTTGACAATATCCTCAAGGCTCTGAATCGAAATCCTGATGTTAAAGTTTATCTCACTGTCACCAGGTTTCAGGTTGGTTCTCTCGGCCTGGGACTTCGTTTCCAGAGACTCGAACGATAATCTGCCCGGAGGGGGGGCAGATAACCGGCCCCCGGCTTTCATACTTCCGGTGATATTCCTCATATAGCAATTACCTACTGCACTTGGTGGTAACTTTATCAGTGGTATCAAACACCAGATATCAGGTATTCACGGTAAATACAGTGCAATAACTACCCTGGAAAGGTTAGGGAACCTCTGATTAGTTACCGTATGTTTCTGGCATTCAGACGGATTCAGGGTCCAGGCAAGAGGGTGAAGGCAGGCTGATTGCCTGTCGAGAACTCTTAATGCAAAGCCTGAATCCGCCTGAACGCCCCGCAGGGCGCGGTCTGAAGCACGCATTTGCCGCGTTGCAATCCTCGTCAGGGACAACCAGCCAAATGCAGTTTTATTAATCAAGCGTGAGTGCAATTTAAATCGTCGTACGCCAAAAGTAGTACTACTTTTACGACCCTGATCACAAATTTTTTGATCTGCTTGATAAAGCATTGGCAAGCACTTCGAAAACGTGCGATCTATAGCGTTCAACCTGCGCGCCCCCCAAGCAAGTCACCCCTTAAATTGCGATATTTTCCACCAAATAATTCAGTTGTTACACAAGCGTTACATTATCGCAACCAAAATGTTGCTGGTTCAGGTTAAATTTGCCTCGCTACAAAAGAGTATTCGGCTAGTAGATTTAAAAAAATACCGAATATTGACAATTTAGCTTTGTGAAAATGGGGAAATTCAAATGCCTTTGCGATGCTGCGCAATACAGGCTGCGTGCGCCTGTATTTTACTCTCTGCATGTCTGTCTGCCACGCCACTTTTGGCAGAAGATTTTCCAGGTGGATTTATTGAACAACCGGCTTCTGCCGCTCCGCGACCAACCCTTACCCGATCCCAAATACTGGACTTGCTGCCCGAGCGGGGCCCGTTTACCTTTCCCGCTCCGTACAATACTGAAGCCATTCGGCTGACCAATGCCAACGATTGCAACGGTGCCGACTGTATCAACTACGTCGGCTACTCCTACTGGCGCAATATCAACAACCACATTGGTCAGGACACCATGCTGATCATGGTTGGCATGGCCAAACACCTCGGCGGTGATGGGCCGTCTCTGCTGGAATACAACAAGATCACTGATCAGGTCACCAATCTCGGACCCCTGTTCGACGACGCCAGCTCGTTCAGCTGGGCCACCGGGGAAGGCTGGTATTTCAGTGCCAGCATGCCCTCAGCACTGTACATGAACAGCGGATCGAGCCTGCTGCGCTACGATGTCATCAGCCGACAGTTCGACACCGTGTTTGACGCCAGCGACTATTTCGGTGGCGGTTACTATATCTGGCAGGTGCACTCCAGCGCCGACGACCGCGTCCACTCGGCGACGCTGCGGGATCAGCAAAATTACGCCATGCTCGGCTGTCTGGTTTATTTTGAAGACAGCGGTGAGTACGACTATTTTCCGAAAGAAGGAGATTTTGACGAGTGTCAGGTTGATAAAAGCGGCAAGTGGCTGGTGATCAAGGAAGACGTGGACAACCAGGACGGTGAGGACAACCGCATTATCAATCTGGACACCGGACAGGAACGCATCCTGCTGGATCGCGACGGCGCCGCCGGTCACTCCGATATGGGCTACGGTTACATGATTGCGGCCGATAACTGGGCCAACGACGCCAACACCCAAAGGCTCTGGGACTTCAACGCCAGCACACTGGACGGCACAGTGGTTTACAGCAATTCAGACTGGGGGGTTAGCGCGCCGGCACACCTGAGCCACGCCAACGCCCGCCCCGATATATCGCCGCAACAGCAGTACGCCTGCGGCAGCAGCGCCAACCGCAACAATTCAGCCGAGGCCAACGAAATCATCTGCTTCGGGCTGGACGGGTCCGACGAGGCGCTGGTGGTGGCGCCGGTGATGACCGACCTGAACGCCAGCGGCGGCGGTGATGACTACGCCAAATCGCCCAAGGGCAACCTCGACGTCAGCGGACGCTATTTTATCTGGACCAGCAATATGGGTGGCTCCCGGCTGGACGCCTTCCTGGTGAAAATCCCGAACCACCTGCTGACCGGGGGTACGGTCACTGACCCGGCCCCGGCGCCGGACCCCACACTCGATCCCACGCTTGATCCCACTCTGGACTCAACGCAGGACCCTGCACAAGACCCAGCTCCGGCACCGACCACAAGTCTGGTCTGGGCCGAACTGGTCAATGCTGCAATCAATGGCGATACCCTGATCAAAACCGCGGGCTGTGACGGCTGCGCCGATGCTGGCGCGGTCTCGCAGCTGCAGATCGACAGCGGCGACGGGCAGTTGGAATTTACCGTGAATGAGACGCAAAAACTGCGTTATATTGGTCTGTCAGTCACGCAGGCGGGCACCAGTGCCGGTCAGATTGATTTTGCTCTGGCTCTGCAGGCAGGCTACGCCGAAGTTCGGGAAAATGGTGTTTACAAGGCCGATATTCCGCTTAATATCGGTGATGTCCTGAGCATCAACGTACAGGGCAACAGTGTCAGTTATGCTCGCAACGGTGCAGTGTTTTATACCAGTGCCACAACACCAGCCTATCCTCTGCGCGCCTATGCGACTCTGCTCTCCAGTGGCAGCACCATTAGCAACGCCGCAATTAGCGCCACGTCCACAACCGGGACTACCACCAATACTGACAGCGGCAGTGTGGATACTACGGCTAACGGCACAACCGACACCACTACGACAAGTGGAGACTCCACCACAACTACCGACGAAACCACTACAACACTAAAAACCAAAGACCGCCGCTGGTATCACGGATGGTATTCCAGAAGTCGCTAGTACTCCTTCAAGGTGATAATGACGGGTCATTGCAGTCCACCAGCCTTGACGGCTGGCGGACTTGCCTCCGATGTTGCGTGACCGGAGGTCAGGAACCAGGCAACGGTTTTCCTGATGCCTTCATCAAAGTTAACAGAAGGGGTGTAGCCCAGCAGTTCCTTTGCCCTGTCAATGGATGCGCGGGAATGCATGACATCGCCAACCCGCCGCGCCCGAAAGACCAAAGCGGCATTGTAGTGCAACACAGAGCCAAGCCGTTCAATCAGTTCCAGCAAACTCCAACAGCCGCCGCAGGCAACATTCATTACCTGACCTGCCGCCAATGGACTTGTTGACGCTGCCAGATTTGCCTGAACTACATTGTCCACATAGGTGAAATCGCGGGTTTGCGATCCATCCCCGTAAATCTCGATAGAAGTGTGATTTAGCATTCCCTGGAGGAATTTGGGAATAACCGCTGCATATTCCGATGCGGGATCCTGGCGTGGTCCAAACACATTGAAATAACGCAAGGCTACCGTCTCCAGACCAAACAGCCGCCAATACATTTCGCCGTAGTATTCCGCAACCAGTTTGGAAATGGCGTAGGGTGACAGGGGTGCGGTCGGCATCGTCTCATCTTTACACATTGCTTTTGAATCACCGTAAACCGACGACGACGAAGCAAAAACCACCCGGCGCACTCCGGCGCGACGGCTGGCCTCAAACACATTCAAGGTTCCCGAAATATTAACGTTATGGGTGCTGAGCGGATCGTCTACAGAACGAGGTACCGAACAAAGCGCCGCCTGGTGAAACACCGTATCCACACCCTTTACTGCCTCAGTGACGCAGGAAAGATCACGAATATCTCCTTCAATAACCTGTACCGGCATGCCCGCAAGATTTCTCCGCTTGCCTGTGCTGAAATTATCGAGGACGATAACTCGATCACCACGAGCGGCAAGATATTCAGCGAGATGTGAGCCTATAAATCCACCACCGCCGGTTACCAGGTATTTCTTTTTGCGTCCCTTCGTCGGGTACAGCCGTGCTTCACCCTTCTGTCGTTGCTGTGTTGTCGAATGCATGATAACTCTCCTGAAATTGAGATGAACGTAACAACCGCGACAAGCCCTGACGTGAGGAAAAAAGTCACGAGGTGAAAAGCGGGATAAAAACTGTCGAATAAACCGAGAAAAATAGTCCAGTAACAACTATCCCTGGTGCTGCCCTCTCCTGTCTGCCCACGTGACCTGTTGTCGCCCGCGAATAAAACGGTAAAAGCCGGTCGCTGTGCACCAGTTGAGCAAACAGAATGCATGGGGCACAGATAACAGGGGATTTGTTTTTGCCAGCTTGGGCAGCAAGTGTGCGATCAGTGCCATTGTGTAAAACAACACTTGCAAAACAAGTAGTGACTGGTAAAAAAAACTGTCTGTTAGCAGCAGATTCATCACCAGCACAATCACCAATAAGGCCGGGCACAACAGGCGGCAAAATTTGTGGGATACCGTTTGCAACCACAACCGATTGACAAAGGGATTAAGCAACCAGGGCTGACGAAACAATAGTTGAAAGTTGCCGGCAATGGTTCTCACCTTGCGCCGGAATTCCAGTTCGGGGCTGGCAGACAAACTTTCACTGGCGCGGGCTCCGGATTCAAACAACACGCGGTAGCCTTTGCGGACAATCTGCATGGGAATCAATACGTCGTCGATTAGCGTGTCATCCGGGATGGGCTCAAACAGTTCGCGGCGAATTGCATACAGCGCCCCAGTCACGCCGATGGTTGAGTCAACGCGACTTTCATTCCGGCGAATCCATTTCTCATAGCGCCAATAAAAACCGACACCATCAACTCCAGTGCCAGCATTTTTATTCCCGGTCAGAATCAACTCACCGCTCACCGCGCCAACGTCCGGGTCGGCAAAATTGTCCACCAGTTTATGCAAGGCATCGGACTCGACACGTTGGCGTACATCCATCAATACAACAATTTCACCTTTCAGGTGAGGTACCAGGTCGTTCAGCACCGCCGGTTTTCCCCGATGCTGGTCAAAGGTCACTACGCGGACACCTTCTTCGCGGTAACCGGCAGTCAGTTCCACAGTGGCGTCGTTTGAGGCATCTGATGCAATAACAATTTCAAGTCTGCTCGTGTCGTAATCCAGCGCCAGCAGGTTTTCAATGCGCTGGCGAATACGCGACGCTTCGTTGTGGACCACCACCAGAATACTCACGCCGGGATTGAGGACAGCCTTGCGATGAGGCCGACCACCCAAGCGTGCACTAACAGAGATCAGCAACGGATAACCGAGATAGGTATATGCCAGCATCACGGCTGCCGACCAAAATAGCAATTGCTGGCCGCTCACCATTGCCCTCCTTGCCCTGTAGTGCAACAAAAGTTGCAATAAAAGGGACGTTCACTTGAAGACAACGCAGCACAAAGTTCCGAAAAATTTACCCCGACATCGCGCGTGTTAGTCGTTTGCAGGCGAAAATCCCCGCTGGCAGCATCCATAAAACCTATAGCCTGAATCGATGAGGGGAACGTATTACCGGCCGGATAATTTCGCCCGGAACCGCCGATGATCAGATTGTTGAGAAACACCGCAGAGACAAAATAACGTTCCAGCACCGGGTTACCTGGAGCACTGTCGGTGCCGACGATACCGTACTGATTGTGGCGCACAATATTATTGCGAAACACAAAACCACGATGCGGACGCCCCTCACCGATCAGGATTTTTCCATCGTGGAAAGCGCTGTTGTGTTCGACAGTGACCGACTGTGTGCCATCCAGTAACTGAAAGAGATTGCCCTGCCCCCAGATGCCGCCCACGTCATCGAACAAATTGTTGCGGATCACAATACGTCGGGTCTGTTGGCTGGGGTAATTGTCATCGTGGCCGAGGATATTAATACCGCTGGCCACATGGCGGACAACATTATTGGAAAAGGTAATATCTTCCACCACCGACCAGGGCGCCGAACCGTCCTGATTGCGCACCGTAAAAAGAATGGCAAAACCGTTCTGCGCTTCGGGCCAGTTGTACTCAAACAGATTGCCATTAATCAAAACACGGCGGGCATTTTTCAATTCAAACAGGTTTTTCACAGTCCAGCTGGTTCCCCGGTAATCGGAAGACCCCGCCCGCCATGCCACCGGTTTGGCGAAATGGTTGCCGCTGATTTCGATGTCGGCTGGTACCCTACCCGGAATATCGGGATCACCGCCGCCAAACATCAGATTTTCCCCTGCCGCTTCCAGGTAATTATTATGGATACGGTAGGGACCGGGGCCAGCCCAGCCAATAATGGCTTGCGAATCTTCACCGCGCATTTTGAAATCAGCAAGGTATGAATCTACTACCGCAGTGGTCGCCGAATTCATCACAATGCCGCGCCTGGAGCCCACCTGCGGGTCGCCATGCAAATAACAGCGCTCAATGATTATATGATGAGCCATATCGTCGGCCGACGCCCCGTTTTCTCCCAGCTTGAGCAGCGTATTCAGAAAAACGCCGGTGTTCGACGGACCTTTGGACGGGCTGAATTCAATGCCGACAAATCGATAGTGATGGGCGCCGGGAGCTGTTGAAACCACCGCACCGGAGCTCGCGTCCAGCCTTGCCATGGCGGCGATATTTGCCGGTGACACACGAACACCGGCAGGCGGCAGCCCGGATCCTGTGGCACTGGTGCTGACCGTAATCCACCCGGATTTTGAATCGGGTTTTTCCGGTTTGCGCGGCAAAATAAATGGCCCTCGATAACTGGCCCCTGCTTCCAGCTTGATCGTATCACCGGGGCTCGCCCGTTTGAGCGCAGCCTGGAAATCTCCACCAGCGCTGACATGAATAATGCGACCCGACGAGCTCACATCTGTCGCCTGCCACGCGCGTGGCAAACTGGCCCGCTCTGCTGTTGCCGGGGTGGAAATGGCAGTGAACATCAACATAAACAGCAGGGCCATACTCACAGGCAAAAACCGGTTCACGCCAGTGCACAGAAACAGCAAACAAACTCGCTTCATTTCAGGCTGCCTGCTGCGCCGCGGCCTTGATTTTAAGAGAGTCTCGCATCAGATCCACAATTGTCTGATCCGGCCTGGCCATCGCCAGCACCTTGCTGGCATCTGCATCATCGTTGCCAATAACCAGCACCTCGGCGTGCTCGATCAAATCGTTGACGCCTTCGCACATCAGGGTGGAAATATGTGGAATCTCTTCGACGATATAGCGGCGGTTGGCGCCAGTCAGTTTGGCAACGGCCACATTGTGGTCGAGAATCTGCACTTCACAACCCTTGCCAATCAGGGTTTCAACCAGCGTGACCAACGGGCTCTCTCGCAGGTCGTCAGTATCGGGTTTGAAAGCTAACCCGCACACGCCAATACGCTTTTTACCCGTAGCGAGAACCGCCTCCACTCCCCGGGCAATTTGTGCCTGATTGGACGGCAAAATGGCGTCCAGTAGCGGCAGCGATACATCGGCGTGGTGTGCCGCATAAAGCAAGGCCTTTATATCCTTGGGCAAGCAGGAGCCGCCAAAGGCAAAGCCGGGTTTCAGATAGGCCGACGAAATATTGAGTTTTTCATCCATACGGAATATGCGCATCACTTCCTGGGCATCCGCCCCCAAAGCGGCGCAAGCGTCTCCAATCTCGTTGGCGAAGCAAATCTTGAGGGCATGGTAGGCATTGGAGACATACTTCACAGTTTCAGCCGTGTTAATTGCGGTGCGTACCACCGGAGCGTCGATACTGGCGTACACTGATTCCAGCAACGCTGCTGTTTCGTTATCCTCGCAACCAATCAGGGTAAACGGGGGATGAGCGAAATCTTTCAGGGCCGAACCTTCGCGAATAAATTCAGGGTTCATTGCCAATCGCAGCCATGGCCGGAATTTTTTACCAGCGCCGTTTAGCAAGGCGTTGAGTACTTGTTTTTGAGTAGTACCGGGAAGAACCGTGCTGCGCACAACCACCGTAAAAAGTTTCGCGCTGCCCATGAGGGCGTCGCCTATTTCCCAACTGACCCGCTCCAGCGCATCGAGTTGCAATTGCCCGTGCCGGTCACCCGGCGTACCGACACAAATAAAAGCCAGTTCGGAGTTATCGACAGCCTCCTGACACGAGGTGGTGGCAGACAAACTGCCATTGCCAACAGTTCTGTCGATCAGTTCATTGAGCCCGGGCTCCACCACCGGGGACTTGCCCGCGTTGATCATGCGGACTTTGTCTGCATCAATGTCTACCCCGATAACCTTGAAACCGGCTTGTGCCAGACAAGCGGCACTGACGCAGCCGACGTAGCCCAGTCCGAATACGCTAATGGTTTGTTGCATGAGATTGCTCCTGTTTTGTTAAATTTTGGTCGCACGTCGGTAGTCGCACGTCGCACGCTTTAGACTCGGGCCATCGCTTCGCTCGGCCAAGTGGATAACCGTTTGACGAATCCTGGTTAGCGGTATCGGGTTTGAGCTTTTGCTTTTAGCGTGCGACGTGCGACTACCGACGTACGACTTTAATCATCACCTCACCCACCACCCGGCAAGTCGCGCATACTCCGTACCCAGTGACTTTTTCAGAACCTTCTTTCCATTCCACGCCAGCCACTGACGCCACCGCGCTGAAACCGGCGATTGCACCAGGCGACCGGCCAGATCGGCAGGGGAATCCCGGCGCAGGGTATAGCGACCAAATACTCGACATCCGTCAATATCATGAGGACTGGTTTGAGGTTCCGAGGTGAGCAGTATTTCCAGCCCGGCCTCCTGCGCCGCCTGCACCACTCGCCGGGAATAGAATCCACCCGGAATGGAACCGACGACGACCGGTGCGCCGATAATGTCCTCCAGTGTCGCCTTGCTTCTGCCCCACTCCGCAACCAATTGTTCGGGGCTGCAGGTATGGAACCGGGGCGGATGAGTTACCGAATGTGTACCAATCAGGTGACCTGCGGCATGGAGTTCGCGCAGATGGTGCTTGTGCAGAAATCCGGGTTTGCCCAGCCAACCGGTGGTGATCAGAAAATTTCCACTCCAGGCGAACTCGTCCAGACAGGGAGCCAGCAGTGAGTAAGCCGACAAGCCACCATCGTCCACACTGATGGCGAACGGAGGCACTGATCCTTGCTGAAGTGATTCTTGCTGACGGGATCCTTGCTGGCGAGCAAAACCCGTTACCGGAATCGGAGCATCGCTGCGCGCAGCCGCCATTGCACAAAGCTGCGCCCTGAATGTCGACAGTGGCAGTTTGTAGTGCGCTGTTCCAGAACCGACAAAACCACTTTCATCTGGTGAATCCAGATAAACATCGTGAAACAACAAGGTAATTAACCGACTCAATAACGTGCCCCGCACGTTTTGCGAATACCGCATTGCCAGTGCACCCACGCCGTTAGCCAGGGCTGTCCCCAGTTGATTGAGGGATAGTCGTGCATAGTTCTGGGGCTGGCGGTGTTGTTACAAACGGCGTATAGCACCCGGGTAATGGCGTCGAGATTTTCCAGCACTACCCGTTGCTGAATAACAACGTGAGATTCCCGGGCTTCGTCAAAATCATAACTCGCTTGCAGATAGACGGGACCGGTATCAATTCCGTCATCGACTTTTAGCAGTGTCATCCCGACATTATCGAGATCGCGGTTAACGAGAGCCCAGAAACAACCATGAGCATTGCGGTAAACCGGACAAATACCCGGATGCAAAACATAGGTGCCAAAACGGGGAATATCGTAAATGCAGGGCCGCAGAATATATTTGCATCGAGCGATAACCAGATCCGGTTGCAGACCCGCGATAAAATCCCTGACCACAGGAGTATTCGGGTCAGGCGCTTCGAGAACCGGAACCTGACTGATAACGGCGGGGTATCTGACCTGCATCTCGGCTACCTTATTACGCACCCAGCGCGCATCGGAACGCGCCTGGCGAAGCTGGTAATAAAGGCGAAACAAAATCACATCGAGCAAACGCCACAGACCGACTCTGCGAAATTCACGGCGCAATTTGCGCAACATGGAACCGGACGGATCCCGCAACGATACAATACCCACCAGAGAAAAATCAGAAGCCAGCCACGCTGCGAGCCCCTGGCGATCCACCGGATCATTGCCATGACAAATCAGCACCATTGAAGGCCTGTTTTTGACAGCCACAATCATTTTGGCCCGCCTTCAACAGGATTCTGAAGGACCGCCTGCCGACAATAGCGCTCAAAATCCTGAGCCACTCGGGGCCACGCATAATTCTGCTCCATCAGCCGTCGCCCTGCTTCGCCCAATTGCCGCCGCTGCGCCGGGTCGCGCAACAGAGCGATAACCTGAGCAGCAAAGTCCAGCGGTTGGTCAGCGCGCACAATGTGAATACCGTCTTCCAGCGGCAAACCTTCGGCGCCGATACGGGTGCTGACCACCGCCTTGCCCATAGCCAGAGCTTCGTAAATTTTCAGCCGAGTGCCACCGCCAATACGCAGAGGCACCACATACACCGCTGCCCGCTCGATAAAAGGTCGCACATCGTCAACTGTGCCGGTAACCCGAACATTTGCGGCAGCTGCCAATTGGCACAGATGCGGACTCGGATTGCGACCCACCACGGTCAACAAGAGTTGCGGTATCTCGCGACGCAGTAACGGTAGAATGGCATCCATAAAATACAGCACCGCGTCTTCATTGGGATGCCAGTCCATCGAGCCGGTAAAAACGATTTCGGTGGCTTGTTCCTCCCCGTTATCAGCAGCCTTGAAATACTCCACATCCACTCCGGTGGGAACGGCTTCAATCAATCTGTCGGGCGCATCTCTGCCAAGTAACAGGCGGTCTTCTTCCGACACCGCCACTGTGATTTCGGCACGGCGACAGGCTCGGGTTTCGTAGCGGCGCATTTTGCGCCATTCCAGAGCCAGCACGGCACGACGCAAAAAGTTACTTTCGTTTTTGGCGAGCCGCCGCCAAATCATATATTCCACGTTGTGGGAAAAGAACAAAATCGGCGTACCACTCTGCAAAGGCACATTGGGCACGGCAAACAAAAAATCGGCGACACAAAGATCGTAATTACCGCTCGCCAACTGGCGATTAACCAGTGTCGTCAACGACGCGATGCGACTCTTGTATAGATCCACCGGCAAGGGTGTTAACCACGAGCGCAACAGAGCCACCAGAAAGCGCAAACTGTTTTTTTTTGCCGAGGCATGAGGCACAGAGGTGACACTTTTGCAGTTCGGTAATTGCCGGGCCAGGGCCCCGTGTTGCTCTTCTGCCCCGTGTTGCTCTTCTGGATGATGGGTAGTGATAACACTGATCTCATGCTTGCGAGACAGCTCCTGAATCAGGTGAAAACTGCGCAAGCGCCCCCCGGTATTCAACGGCCAAAGCCCACCCACCTTGACCCAGAGAATACGCAAGGCCGCCTTGTCGCTGGCAGAAGCCGGCCAATTCGCGCCGGCACTCCGGTCTGGAATGTTATCGGCCAGCAAGGAGGATTTGATCGTCATCGCAACGCCACACTTTGACGGCCCTTACTTTGACGGCCCTTCCGACCCGAGTCCCGCTGGCCATTCACCATGTAAAACGGCGTTTGGCCAATACCGGCATAGATACTTGCCGGGTCTTCGCCATCGATAAAGATGCGCTGCCAGATTTCGAGGTTGATCAGCAGCCACAAACGGTCGGAGTGATTGGCGTAACCCGCATGATGCTCATCTACAAGACGCTGCAGAAACTCGCTATTAAAATGGTCGCGCATACCGGCCCGGGGTCCCAAAACAAACTCATCCACCAGCCACCGAAAGGGGCCTCGCAGCCAGGCGCCGACCGGCACCGGAAAGCCCATTTTGCCGCGTTTCAATATGGCTGGCGGCACTTTGTCCCTGAAGGCATCGCGCAACAACGCCTTGGTCTGCCCGCCGCGCATTCGGTAGCGCCCGGGTATGGCGGCGACCTTTTCCACCAGTCTGTGGTCGAGAAACGGCACCCGGCTTTCCAGCGACGCGGCCATGCTCATCTGATCCTGTTTCATCAACAATTCCACCAGGTATGTTTGCAAATCGGCATGACTCATACAGGACAGGATTTCCGCACCCCCGGCATCGTAGTAACGCAAGCTCCGGTCATGAATATCCCAGGCATTCAGCCGGGAATCTCGCAACAGCGCCTGTCGCTGGTCATTGCGAAACACGGAAAAATTTTCGAAAAACAGCTCGCGGGGATTGCATTGCAATGCCAGAAAACTGCGTTCGGCATAACGCCTCAACCGTCTGGGCAAAGCCGGCACAGCGTTGGCCACCGACTCGCGCCAGGCGGCAGGTAACAACTCTTCATACAGTCCGCCTATACGCTTGTTCCAGGCGGTCACGCGATAGCGGTAGTCATAGCCGAGGAACAGCTCATCTGCGCCTTCTCCGGTAAGCACCACCTTGACATGCTCGCGAGCCAGACAGGAAATCGCATACAGGGGAATGCTGGATGTGAAGGCAATGGGTTCATCTTCATGCCAGATCAAGAGGGGCAGCTCGCTAAAAAACTGCTCTGGCGATAGCAGCACTTCGCGGTGTCTGGTGTCTGCAGCAGTTGCGGCGAGACGGGCGTAATGGAGCTCGTTGGCCTCGACCTCTTTAAAGCCCACCGAAAATGTTTGCACCGGCCCGTCAATTTTCTCTGCCATCAAAGCCGCCAACACCGTGGAATCCAGCCCCCCCGACAGGAACAGCCCCACCGGCACGTCGCTGACCAGATGGCTCTGCACGGCGTCGTTGAGACCGTCGCGAACCAAGTCTACGTAGTCTGCATAACACCGGTCGGGGTCTTCCCTGGCCACCGGGGGTTGCCAGTAACGTCGCTCCCGAAAGCCCTGCGTTGCAGACCAGGACAGGGTGCGGCCGGGCGGCAATTTGCGAATGCCCTCAAAAAACGTTTCTTCTCCGGCCACATAGCGAGATGCCAGAAACTCGGGCAGGATGGAGCGGTTAAAAACCGGCTGACTGTTGCTACCCGCCAGAATGGCCTTGATCTCGGACGCAAACAGCAGTTCCGAGCCAGTATTTTCAAAATAAAGCGGTTTGATGCCGAGCCGGTCCCGAGCCAGAAACAACCGCCCCTGCTGCGCGTCCCAGATGGCGAAGGCAAACATGCCCTGCAAATGTTCGACGCAACTGTCGCCAAACACTTCGTAGGCCCGCAACACGACCTCGGTGTCGGATTGCGTTGTAAATTCGCAGCCGCGATTTTCAAGCTCGGCACGCAATTCACGAAAGTTGTATAGCTCGCCGTTATAGGTAATCCATTGTTTGCCTGTCGGATTGGTCATGGGTTGATGACCACCGGCCAGATCGATAATCGACAGGCGTCGGTGGGCAAGCCCAACCGGACCTTTCAGCATCACACCAGCGCCGTCTGGCCCACGGTGAACCAGACTGTCGCGCATGGACAGCAGACGTCGCTCCGCAACGGTGGCGTGAGGGTCAAATTTCACTATTCCGGCAATGCCGCACATGAATTTTTCCTAATGGGTTGAGGGGAAGGGCCGCATGTCGGTAGTACATTGCAGCACTGTTCGATGTTCGATGTTCGATGTTCGACGCAAAAGACTCGGGCCATCGCTGCGCGCGGCGTTCAGAGGACAGAAGACGGAAGACAGAGGACAGAACAGCACCGCAGGCACGGGTGTAGCCCTGCGTCAAACATCGAACATCCAACATCCAACATCGAACGGTTCAAATTCGGCACAATGTCGCCAACACCACCGACCTAATAATCAATAAAAACACCATCGTCACCAATCCGGATCGTCTCCTTGCTGCCAGTACCAAATTTCAGTCCGGCAACCGTTCCCTGTTCAATCAGGGGCTCCACATCCGGGGCACTTTCCGTCGCTTCGCAAAGCGGAAATATCAGTGTCACCAGACGCAATGGCAGCCTGGCCGTGGCGGTACAGGTCAGTGCCGGAGCGGGAAGGCGTTGGCCGTAATTTGGTGAAAACCAGCCCAACGGCGGATCCACATCGCCCTGGTTGATGGTCGTGTCGAGGGTGGTGTTGGCAAACGCTTTCAGCAGCAGCGCACTGCTACTGCCCGACGCCCTCACCCAGCCGTCGTCTTCAATATCAACCGGCACAGGGGCAAATTGATAACGCAAGTCAATGCGGTGTTTGGCATTCCCATTCAAGTCATCAACGATCAGCCAGTAGCGGGCGTCGACAAATATCACTCGCCGCCGGTGTGTAACAGGATCATCCAGACGGGCATAAGCGTCATGGCTGGCATCGGCCAGGCTGTAACCAGGCATTGATTCACACTGCCGCAACCGGGCTGACGGTCGGCTGCGCCAGGAAAAGGGCCCGCTCGGTTCAGCCTGTCCACGGCCATCTACCAGCACCGTATTGTGAGCATGAGTGCTGCGGAAAAAATTGCGCCAACCGGCATCTGCCGTGTAACAAAACGTACCGGCATCAATCAGGTACGATTCGCCAAAAGCACTGCACTGAATGCTGAGCAAATCGGCGTGGCCATGACCACCGCTGACTGGACACCCAAGAGCTCCGGCATCGAAAATCAGTTGGTGGGCACGACGATCCCAACCACTGCGCATTACCACATAGCCACCTTGCCTGAAGCAGTGCAGTGGATCCGGTGGCGGCGGCGCCGGTTTCAGCAACGGCCAGCAATCCTGGGCAGATGAACCCAGCAACCAAAGGGTTTCTGCCGCCACCACCCCGGTCGCCCAGGCAAAGTGACGGTTGTGGAAAACCAGCGCTGCGGTGGCAAACAGTGCCCGGTAATCGCCAGGCGACCGACGCATCAGGGGCAGCAGCCAGCCGCCGTCGGTGTCACCAATTTGCGGCACACTGCCATCGGGTCGCCGCACGTGAAGCAAAAATTCAACCATCTGCTCAAGCTTTTCCGCGATACCTTCCGGCACTGTCAGCTTATTGCGCCTGGCCAGTATCAGATAGTGCAGATAGATCTCCACGGTGTAGTACTGATAGCAGGTGGACTGCTCGAAGTAGACGCCGTCGGAATAGACCTGGCGCTCCATCTCCGCCACCAGAATCTCGCTGCCCAGGGAACACCAGCGGGATGCACCGTGGAATTCCGGCAGCAGAGTGCCGGCATAAAACAGACCAAGCGCCTCGCCGGTAAAATGGGTATTTGGCGAAAAATACTGTGACAGGTAGCGTTCTACATGGTTGGCGTGGGCCTGTATCCAGGCCAGCATATCCAGGAAAAGTACAGGCGTTAGCGCTTTCGACCCACGCAACAGAAACAGCGCCCAGCACCAGGAGATCAGGCGCATTGCCACTTCCAGTGAACTGCTCCAGTTAATGCCAAAGCCCGGCGGATTGTGATCCATCCAGTCGCGCACCTGACTGGCGGCGAACTCGGCATATCGTTCATCGCCAGTCAAACGCCAGGCTTGCCCCAGATCCAGCAGCCACTGGTGGCGATTGAGTTCCCATACCACCTTGCTGTCACCCACCTGGCCGGGCGCCAGTGGATTGATCATGCTCCAGTGTGCCGCGGCGGCGGCAAGGCCAGAAATAGCATCGAGCTGCCAATTGACTGGTGAGCCGAAAGACAATCGTCCGTAACCCAGGATGTCAAATTCACCCCGGCAAATGGCATCCGCGCTGGCAATAATTCGCTGCTTCACATTGGCGCCGTAAACCGAGAGACTTTGCGCAACACCCTGATCGCTGGCACCGGCAAAGAACCGGGCCGGTGCCAGTCGCTGGAACCTCTGTTGCAGTTGCGAGGCTGCAGTTTCCGGGTCATCACTTTGCAGGCTGGCAATGATCTGGTTAAAAAAGAGATCGTCCTGCTGCCGGTCAAAATGGCACACCGGACTGGTCTCACTCCCCGGAGCCGTCAGGCGCTCAATGGTTTTGTATGCTTGCTGACGACCCCGAAAAGCGAGTTCGGCTGGTGTCATTTTAAAGAGGCGCTGCAGTTTCATGGTCATTTCCATCTTTGTTCGGTCAAGAATTGATCAATATTCAGTAATCAGGACAGGTGTGTAATGCCGCTATTTCAGAGTTGTTTGACGTTCGATGTTCGATGTTCGATGTTCGATGTTCGATGTTCGATGTTCGATGTTCGATGTTCGATGTTTGATGTTTGATGAAAAACCTCAAAACCGGACATCTCGCGCAAATCCGGTTTGCGTCGAACATCCCACGTCCAACGTCGAACAAACCGGTTCAGACCGTCGAGTTGGAAGTGCAAACCGGGAACGACGATAAATAGTTTTGCTTGCAAGCTTCCTTCAACAGTTTGAGAATTATTCCCGGCTGTTTGCCCAGTGAGGAGAGCGCGTAAGGCAAAAAAGCATGCCCGAAACCGACATAGATCCTCACCGGAACATTCAGCTCCGCCGCAATTGTCACCAGGTTGGTAACCGGTAATCCATACAACAGCTCCAGCTCGCAGCGTGTGTCCGCTGCCCGCAAGCGACTCAACGCCTTCCGTGCCAAGGCGGCATCGTGGGTGGCAACACGCACACACCGCGCTTTTCCGGCCAGTCGTTCGATCACCTCCAGATACCCTGAACGTGGATCCCGTTGCGGATCATCGGGGTCTTGCCACTGGCCTTTGACCACCCTGACATTCAGTCCCAGATCATTAACCAGGTCTGCGTCTTCGATGCTGCGGCGCCAGCGGCCGGGTAATGTACAGCCAATATCTTCGAGCGGTGTTTTGGTATGTTCTCGGATAAACCGATAGATCCGTTCCGCGTGTTCCGGCGCCAGAGAATCGAAGTGGACAGGGACCCTGGATTTGTGACTCGTAGCCAGCAGAGTTTTATACATTTCCGGGTTGTAATGCAGGGCCGGAACTTTCAGTGAAAGATAGTTGTTCCCTCTTAACCCGGTGAGTTGTTCCAGAGCTGCGAGACAGATATCGCGAACCTGTAGCGGATCTTCACCGCCACTGTCCCAGTACCCCTGCGTTACCCAGTATCCGTGGTTCACCAGATAACGGCTTACCCGTTGTGCATCGCCCAAAGTCGGACCGGCGATATAATTTCGACTCGCCCTCTTCACAACGACGCCAACAGCCGAATGCAGTATTTTTTTTGTTTGTCCAATCACAGTTTGTCCAATCACGGTTTGCCCGATCACGACTGATACCCGAA
This sequence comes from Porticoccaceae bacterium, assembly GCA_050289385.1. Lineage (GTDB taxonomy): Bacteria > Pseudomonadota > Gammaproteobacteria > Pseudomonadales > Porticoccaceae > JBNKFQ01. The sequence continues at coordinate 17,671 of JBNKFQ010000344.1, forward strand.
TTTACGGAACGCCTTCCTTTGTGCCCGGCGGGCAATCCTGTGGCCGAACGCAGCCACGCCTCTCGCTGTAAACGGATAGGCCTCAATTCGTATGGACGGCCTTTCAAGCCGGGTCCAGCGCCGGGTCCAATGTTCGGAACAACCCAGGAACTCATAAGAAGAAAGTCCCTGTTGCGCGGCAAAACGCAAGGTTTCCAGCATCAGCAGCATGCCTGGCGAACATTTTGAGAAGGCCTCGTTATAACCAATTTTCAGCAACCAGAAACTTCCACCCGTCTGCACAGCAAATTGCATGGCAACTGGCTCGGAATCGATAAACATGAAAGCAAGCCTGAGCGTTCCTTTTTCAGCCGCCCGAATGCCATAGTGGCGAAAAAAAGCCTGGCGCGTGGTGTCGGTTACCAGATCCGAGCCACACCGTCCCTTCCATCCGGTAGCTTCAATCTTCAGTGCGTCCTCAAATAAAGCAAGAAATTCCCGGGCTGACGCCGGTGTGTAAACTTTAAAACTCACGCGGCCAGTTGCATCAGCCTTGCGTCGTGCACGGCGCAAGTCGCTGCGAAGGCTGCCGGATAACAAAGTGTCAATATCGCTGTCAGAGCCGTCCAGTTTGATATAAGGCAAGCCACTGCAATTGCGCGTTATAACAATGCCCTTGCCCGCGAAGGCGCGCTGAATTGCAGCAAATATCCGGGAATCCGCGTATGTGCGCCCAAGTATCAGTGGCTGTCGGGTTTGCAACAAGGCTCCCAGCAGTACGTCTAACGCCGATTCATCCATGTAGAGCAGATTACTGGGTTCGTAGAGGGCGCCAACGCCCAATTGTTCGTAACCGTGGGGAAATGCCGATGTCATCATCAGCGGCGCAAGAGCGAGCAGACCGGTGTTGTCCTCCACGGCGATAACAGCAAGTTTCGACTGACCAAGCAGTGTCTCTGCGCAACTGAGGTACCAGATATGCTCCTGCGTTGGGGTTACGCCTTTTGCCGGCAACATCTTGCGCCACTCTTGTGCGACAGAATCAAGTTCGTCCATATTTTTCAAAACGCGGGTTTTCATAAGGGCAAATCCCTGTCCGTAGACTCCGGTTTGGGCCTGTTCAGACCGTTGGCAAGCGACTGATAACACAGCCGGGTGAAACAATCGGTTCCAGCAGTAGCGAAGACGAAACATCAACAGAGCCTACAAATCCTGGTGAGAAATCCGGGCAAGTGAGTCACTCCGGTAAATTTCTATCCATTGCCGACCAACCTGGGCCCATGTGTAATTTTCCACTTCCTGCCAGGCACGGTTCGCCATACTTGCGGCCAGTCCCGGCGCATCCAGCAAGGCAGTAATGGCAGTGGCCATAGCGACCGGATTATTGCGGGGTATCAGAATGCCCCGGCGTCCGTGTCCCGCCATGGCAGCGATATCACCCGTGGGCGTGGACACTACCGGCAACCCGGAAGCAAACGCTTCCAGAATGGAAACTGGCTGGTTGTCGATCACCGACGAATTGACAAAAATATCTGCCTCGTCATAGAGCTTCGGCATATCCTCAGGCTCAACACGGCCGAGGAAGACAACGTTCTGCAATCCCCTCGACTCTACCCACTGCATGAGCCTGGCCTGTTCGCTGCCATAACCGGCAATGATCAGCCGCGCCCCGGGCCAACTCTGTTTGACAATGGCGAAAGCCTGCAGGGTAATGTCAACGCGGTAGTGGGCCTCCAGATTTCGATTGGACAACAACAGCGGTCGCAACGAATGCCGCTCCCGATAATGAAAACCGGAAATATCAATAATGTTACGCACCACTTGAGCCCGATAACCGTGCCTGGCAAACACCGTTTGCAGATAAGCGGATGGGACGACGATGTCGTCCACCTGGCGCAACCAGGGGTGTACCCGTATCCCCCAGTTGGCCAGATGATCCTCGGCTTCGCCGCTGTGATAATTCAGAACAATGCGCCTGGAAAACAGGCGGGCCACCAGAATAGCCGGAACCGGCGCCAGCAAAAACGACCAGTACGCTGCAGAAAATACATGCACCACATCGACGCGCCGCACTCGAGTGAGGCCGGCAATATACAGACATTGGTTGACCAGAGTACGCAGCAGCGGAATCCGGCGCAGCCAGCGAAAACCCTTTGGAAAACGTGGGTTCACGGCGATAAACAGCACCTTGACACCATCGCGCTCAAGCGCCTGCGTCAGACTGCGGGCCTGAACGCCCTGCCCGCCGAGAATATCCATGCCGGGCGCCACGATCGCTACCCGCAGAGATTTGCCACCAGATTTTGTCGCCACCCCGGTTTTAGCGTCTGTTTGCTTTACCTCCGGGGCAAAAATCACGTCCCTGCTCATTGCCGTCGCCCCTGTTCGGCATAAGCGGGCAGTTTGCCCCCGGTCATGGACAAACTGCCCGACTGCAGCACGGGTAGCGGCTGACTTTTGCCAAAAGCAATCGGTTGATCCAGGAAGGTACGGCACCAGAGTTCAAAGGAAATCAGTGTCCAGAGCTGCAGATCAAGCGGTCTGCCCCGACTCTGTAATAACAGCAGTTTTTCGATGTAATCGGGATTAAAAATATGCCGCGCGCGACAGGTGGGCGACAGCAGCAGATCGCGGACAAAGTTGTTGAGTTCACCGCGAAACCAACGACCGAGGGGAACCGCAAACCCCTGTTTGGGGCGATCGATAATCGAATCCGGCAATATGCCTCGCATGGCGCATTTAAAAATGTGTTTGGCGCTGCCGTCGCGCAGCCGCAATTGCGGTGGAATAGTGGCGGCGAACTCTACCAGTTTGTGATCGAGCAAGGGCACCCGCGCCTCCAGAGAATTGGCCATGCTCATACGATCTACTTTGGTGAGAATATCCAGCGGCAGATAAGTCTTGATATCAAAATATTGCAGCGCCGATAACCAGTGACTGTTTTCACTGCCAAGGCAAGTCACCAGATCCCGCCAGGGTTCTGCTGCCAGTACCTGCTCGACAACCGGCGCCAAAAACAGCGTATTTTTTCCCTCCCGATCGAACATGGTGATCGAATCCAGATAGCGGTCTGCGCCATTGAGGGCGATATGGCGCAGAAAATTGCGCCCTTTTCTGCCTTCGGCCATGCGATCTCCCACGGCCCCGAATAACGAACGGATAACTTGAGGGATATGGTGATAACGCCGCTCTCGCTGTTCCACGCGGTACTTGTCGTAACCGGCAAACAATTCGTCACCGCCATCGCCTGACAGCACTACCTTGACATGCTCGGCGGCCAATTTGGAAACCATGTAGGTGGGAATGGCGGAAGAATCGCCGAAAGGTTCATCAAGATGCCAGGCGAGATCACTGAGGATACCCAATACATCCGGTTCCAGAATCAGTTCGTGATGCTCGGTACCAAAAGCCTTTGCTACCTGGCGGGCATGGAAACTTTCGTTGAAGTCTTTTTCCGGAAAGCCAATGGTAAAGGTTTTAATCGGCTGACTGCTCTGCCGCGCCATGGTCGCCACCACCGCACCGGAATCGATTCCACCGCTCAGAAAGGCGCCGAAGGGAACATCACAAATCATGCGCAGTTTTACCGACTCTTCGAGATGTTCACGCAACTTTTCCACAAAAAATTTTTCGTTGTGACTGGAGTCGTCTTCGAACAGCACATCCCAGTATTGGGATTTTTTAACGGGTTGATTGGGCTCAATGCTGAGTAGATGACCGGGTTCCAGTTTATAAATGCCGGCAACAATGCTTTGATCCTGCGGTGTGGTCAGAAAGCTAAACAAATGGGCAACCGCACTCCAGTCCAACTCCCGTTTAACCCAGGGCAATTGCAGCAAGGCCTTGAGTTCCGACGCAAACACCAGCTTGCCATCAAATTCTCCGTAAAATAACGGTTTAATACCGAGCCGGTCGCGCACCACCAACAGCTTTTTGCAACGATCATCCCACAGCGCAAACGCAAACATGCCGCGCAATTTGTGTACGCATTCCGGGCCATATTCTTCGTACAAGTGCACGATCACCTCGGTATCGGATGCCGTACCAAAACGATGTCCTCTGGCTTCCAGAACCTGACGCAATTCCCGATAATTATAGATCTCACCGTTGAGCACTACCTGAACACGACCGTCCTCGTTGGCGACTGGCTGGTGGCCAGTGGCCAGGTCAATAATGCTCAGCCGCCGCATACCCAGTCCGATACTGTCGTTAATGTAGTAATCCTCGTCGTCCGGCCCACGCCGCACCAGCGCCTGGCACATAGCCGCAACTTCCTGCCGTTTTACTGGCAAGCCGCGGGTATCAAAAATGCCTGCAATACCGCACATAATTTAATCTCCAGTTTGGAAATTCCGGTGGCTTTATGTGAGAAATCTGGTGGTGTAGTGTTGGTGGTATTGTTTCGCCCCTCACGGGGTAGTGTGCCGCCTGCGGCGGAGGCAATCCCGTGCCACGGGGGCGAGTCACTTTTCTTTGAAAACGCCCAAAGAAAAGTAACCAAAAGAAAGGGCGTTGACTCCTCCACAAGATGAGAATCAACTGCCACTGAGTTCTGGCCGCTGCCGTCAAGAGCGATTTAGCCGCATCATCTCTAGAATCAAACCTGCCTGTTACAAAAGCTTCGGTAGACCCGAGAACCGGTCACTGCATTGGGCAAAGCCTGATATTTGGTTGCCGCGCCACAAGGCGACTCTGACTTTGGTAGAAAATTAAGGAATGGGAAAAGTTTAAAAAATCTTCGAAAAAGTGTGCCAAAATCTAATCCTGTTAGATGTTAAACAATTAATCGGTAATGACTCTTGGTAGAGTTACTATTGGCAGCGAGAGAGACTCATCTGCCCAGAGCCTACGGCCCTTTTTGTTTGGTTACTTTTTCTTCCCATCTATAAACAAAAATAAAGTTACTCGCCCCCATGGCAGGGGAACACGACCCGCCGCAGGCGGCACTCCTTACGTCAAGGGACGAAACCATACCACCAACCTCAAACCTAAAACTTCCATACTCTACCCAACCGAACAAAAGGCGAATACACCCACTGCGAAAGCATTTGCTTTTCATCTTTTTGCATAGGACCACACCATTGCAAAAGCAGGTAATAAGACAAGCTGTAAACCCCACCGGTAACCAGCAACAACACAACATCCGGCACCGCCAGCGTCGATTTGACCAGCACGGCTGGCAACGCGGCCGCGGAAGCAATCAACACCGTCATCCCCAGTTCCCTCCAGGGCAGCAATTGTTTCAGTGTCACACCCATCACAAATTTAATCCTGCCCAGTGCAATTGTCTTGGCAACAACAGTCACCACCAGGCTAACAAGAATAGCGCCCAACAAATCAAAGTGCATCAGGAACCAGTGAATCATGCCCGCGATCAGCCCCAGGCGGATCAGATTCTGCAAAATTAAAAAACGAGTCTCGGCAAACACTCGCAATGCACTGTCCGTAAGCAAAGTTGCTAACAGCATGGCCAGCGTCCACACCATAAATACCGGCACACTGCGCTCATAACTGTCGGTATACAGCAATACAATCAGGGGATCGGCGGTGACCAGCAGCACTCCTGCCAGAGGGAAAAAAATCAACGCCAGCTTGCGCGTACTGTCACGCCAGATCGCAACCACCGACTCGAAATCGTTTATCCGCATTTTTTCCCGCATATTGACCATCATGACGTTGCTGGTGGAGGTCATCAAAAAATCCGATAGCGGAATCTGCAAACAGCCGACGGCATAGATGGCAAAAGTAGCGGTATCAAAATACCAGGAAACCGCGTACAGATGAAAATTGGTTTGCACAACTTCGATCAGGCCTGCCAGACCAAAAGGAATGGCATACCCCAGGTGTTTGCGCAGTGACGCTGCGTGCGGGTGCAACTCCTCACCAAATTCACGTTTTACATAAACCAGCATGGCGGTAAATCTGGCCGCGGCAAAACCGATTGCGCCGAACATCAGTGCCTGTAAATCGGCGAACAACAACACCGGGGTAATATAAAAAGCGGCTCGCGTGAGATCGGAAAAGGCGTAACTGCCCGAGGCAAACAGATGCTGTTTGCGAATCGTCATCACAATTTCCAGCACCACCGCCATCAGCATAAACAAAAGGTATACACCGATCAGCGGAATATAATCCGGCAGGCCCGGATTATTCAGCAGTTGCGCCAACTCTTGACGCCATAACCAGAGCAGGCTGAGAGACAAAAGGCCGACTCCGCACAACACCAGCAGAGCGTTTAGCACATAAGCACCGCCGCGCCGCGACTCGAACGGCAAAAAGTAATACAGGCTTTCCGCCATCCCCGCCTGGGCAATGCCAAACAGGGTGCCAAAAATCAAAAAAAGTTGTTTGTAAGTACCAAAAACACTTT
>JBNKFQ010000345.1:0-14876 GCA_050289385.1 Porticoccaceae bacterium
AAGGCCCGCTCCTTCCCAACAGAGTGCTGTTGCCTAACGTATAGATCGTACTCATCATGAGCCAGATGGGGAGCCCTGCACCCATTAGGATCACCGGCAACGTCGCCACAATTGCAGGAACGCTTCCAGTACTGCAAGAGAATACAAACGCGATAACGCATGCGGCCACGGCCCCTAACAGGACCACCAAAAGCCACGTATCAATCTTTGACGTATAAACCTGTTCCATGACCTTACTCTCGCTAACGCCGCCAACACGCGCGGCTTTATTGTGGAGGCGAAGCCGCAACGGAAAAGCCGTCGCAGTGCTTGGCATTGTTAGCGCAAGCCGCATTGCGGCCAGGTTCCATTAGCGCTTTACGTCATACCAATACTTAGCCAGGAACTTCTTATCATTTCCGTTCACTGCTTTCGCCACCTGAACAGGATTTGAGTATATCTTGAGAAAGTACCAGTCTCCAAACTCATCAAACTTCCGACAAGAAGTGGTCAAGAATGCCTTTTTTACTTTCACGTGCTTCTTCCCAATGGAACGGCCGTATTTAACCAGGCGCTTGTAAAAGTCGATATCCTCCGCTATCAGCTTCGATTCATCGAACCCACCAATTGACTCAAAGTAGCTCCTATGAAACCAATATAGCCCAAAAGAAACTCCAGACATGAAGGCTGGCAACGCAACCATGGAATATCCAACTGCAATGCCAAGAGACCAACGCTCCGGGCGCATTGAGATGCCGCCACCGACATTATCTCCCTGATCAATGTGCTTACGTACCTCCGCTAGCGTATTTCTAGACACCCAGCTATCTGCATCCACAGTGATGACCCAGTCCCCAGTTGACGCCCTGATTCCTGAATTCCGAATACTAGATAGATTCTTGTTGTCATTAACAACAATCTTGGCGGAGTAGCTTTTAGCGATGGATTCTGTGTGGTCAGTGCACCTATTCAGGACGACAACAACTTCAACTTCCGTATCACCAGGGACCTCCAAACTTCTTATAGACGCCAAACATCTTCCGATGTATTTTTCTTCGTTGTTCGCAGGGATTACGAAGGATACTTTCATAGAACTCAAACTCTCCTTTGTCACTTGGACGACGCCAGCTAGCGTGCTAACGCCTTTAGCAGCGGGCGCCGCGTCTTTTGCGGCGTCCGCCTGCCTAAACTTGTTACCTGCCGTGTACTCAGTAAACAGCTTCTTCTTCAAATGCATGGTAAATGCCGCTATTTTGGACTTTATCAACTAGCTTAACAATCGCCGTTGCCCCCTCTTCTGCTGTGTGATTTGCATCACTCGATCCCGAGGAGGTTTTCAATAAACCAGGATTTATCGAAATCACAGTTGTTCCAGACAACTCAGGATCGTTGGCCATGCAGAGTGAGAGCATGTTCTGAGCACATTTACCAATACGGTAGCTATATGAGAATTCTCTCTTGGAGAAATCGCCTCTTTCGTTCTGCCGGATGGAGCCCAACCTAGATGTAATGTTAACGATTTTAGAGTTACTGATATATTCCTGAATTGCTGTGATAACTCGGAGGGCACCAACACAGTGCAAGTTGACTTGATCTAGAACTTCTTGTGGATTAACTTCGGACAAATGAAATCCATGGCTACCAACACCAGCATTGTTAAAAACGATATCTATTTTTGAAATTGACAATGAATCAACAAACCCTCGTAATTTTTCAACGCTGGACTCCTTCGTGATATCAGTTCCACAATGATGGTAGTTATCATCGTTTATTGATGAGGTTGATCTGGAAACACCAATGACGATAGCACCTGAACTTAGATAGTGTTTGGTAAGCTCATTACCCAATCCCTTTGATGTTCCAGTAATTAGGACAACTTTCATGCTCGTTCTCTAGTTAGGCATGTAACGCTCCGCTAAACGGTGAGCGTTAGCGAGTCCAGTGGAGGCCGCGCTTTTTGCGGCCGGAACGATGTTTGAGCGGCTTGTTAACACTTGGCTATGAATCATATTCTAGACGCTTACCCAACCCAACAACATTATCATTTCCGTAACTAATCGCTGTGTAAAATGCGATTACAGATTCGTTAGTTGTGCGGACTTGCAGATTAATTTTAGGACAGCCCTTTTGTTTAATTAGACTTTCAACGGACTGCATAATTATTTGACCGTAGCCCTTTCGCTGTTCTGACGGTTTAACGGCCAAGTAATTAATCCAACCCCTGTGGCCTTCATAGCCACCCATAACTGAAGCCACAATTCCGTTCTCAGTAACACCAACCAAAAAGAGGTCTGGATCAACGTTAAGCTTCCGCTCTATATCTTTAGCTGGATCATTTTGTGGTACGACAAGACCACACTCATTCCAGAGCGAAATGACTTCTTCTTTATCATTCTTGTTGTATGCACGTACTTTCATAAGAGTGTTATTTGTATATCGCGCATGCGCGTTTTGCCGAAATAGATATTCGGCAGCTATCTATAACTTGTTGATATTCAATTGGAATTTTTGACATTACCGATTCCTTTCGAAACAAAGCGAGTTTTTCCTGTTATCTAAAATAACCGGACCCGGTTATTTTTCTTGCCGGGTACGTTACCCTTTGATATTACTTGGTTTTTTTTATGGGTTGGCGGGATAACGCGCACACAGTCAGTATAAAGCGCGCAAAAATTTTGACAACACTCAAATATACTGTCTATTCGAACAGTGTATTTACCGTGCATATGAATCTTGAATAGGGGAGTTATTTTCGGCTTGTCGTTTACCCGATGCACCTCAGCCCTCAATAAAAACCTCCTCGTCCCACCATGGCTTGTCACCACCCAAACGTTCCACAGCAAAATCCAGAAAAGCCCGCACTTTCGCTGGTAGATGCTCACGCTGGGGAAACACCGAATACAAGGACTTTGATGGCATTTTGTACGAGCCCAGTAATTGCACCAGCTTTCCCGACCTCAGATCAGGGCCAGCGATAAACGTTGGCAGTCGACCAATACCGGTGCCTTGTAATAACGCCTCGCGCAAGGCTTCACTGTTATTTACACTGTAATTACCTGATACAGAGACAGTTTCCTGCTTACCATCTATAAAGAAGGTCCATTCACTGGCTGACCAGGAGTAGAGCAAGCAATTGTGCTCTGCCAACTCATTCGGCAATACCGGTTTGCCATGGCGATCTGTATATTCCTGTGACGCACACAAAACACTGTGCAAGGGCATCAACTTGCGGGCGATCAAGGTTGAGTCCGGCAAATCACCGGCGCGAATCGCCGCGTCAAATCTGCCTTCTACCAGGTTGACTGGGCCGTCGTCCATGACCAGGTCGATATGAATGCCGGGGTAGCGTTTTAAAAACTCCGGTATTAGCGGTGCGATATGCAGACGGCCAAATGCCATTGGCACATTGATACGCAACCGCCCCTGTGGCTCGTTTTGCAATTGCGTTGCCGCATCTTCGGCGTCGTTGGCACAAGCCAACGCCAGCGCCGCGTGGCTGAAATAACGCTCCCCGGCCTCGGTAAGACTGAGCCGTCTCGTGGTGCGATTCAACAGGCGCACGCCAAGCTGGTTTTCCAGTTGGGTAATGCGCTTGCTGACCGCTGATTTGGAGATGCCCAACTTGTCAGCAGCCTGCGAAAAACTGCCATTCTCCACAACCGCCACAAATATTGGAATGGCTCCAAATCCTTCCATATTTGCCTCTAATGTTGAAATTTATTCAACAGTTATTCTCTGTCAGACGGGATTATCGGTCAATCAGAAACAGTATAGAGTCACAGTTTAATCAACCAGGGCAGCAAATGAGCACATCATTGCGTACAACAGACAATCGACTCTCCACTGCTGGCAAGAGCGCCAGCGTGTTGACGATTGCCATCGGTATGTTGGTTGCCGGCAATTTTGCTCTGGCCAAATTTGCTGTGCTTGGCGGTGCGGGGGCATTTGCGGTGTTTTACTGGCAATTGGTAGGTGCCAGCGTATTTTTGTTGCTGGCTATGGCCATGCAAGGCCAGCGACCCAGCCTCAAAGCCAGCCATATTCGCTACTGCTTGATCGGCGGTCTGTTGGGCGTGAGCGCGCCTCAGTTAGTTGCCTACACCGTACTCAAGCACATTCCTGCAGGTCTGTTTACCGTTTTGGTTACCTTGTCTCCGCTGATGACTTTTTTGTTGACATCTCTCTACGAAAAACGGCTGTTGCCGCTGTATCGCCTGACCGGAATACTGATCGGTTTGGCCGGTGTCAGCATGGCGACCATTGCCGGGTTTGACACTGGTACAGTTTCGGCACACTGGCTGGCATTGGCTTTTGGCGTGCCGCTGCTGCTGGGCATCACCAATGTATACCGCAGCAAGGCACTTCCGCCGGATGCCCACCCCATGTCACTGGCAACCGGAACACTGTTGTCTCAGGTGTTTTTATTAATGCCTGTGTTTTTGTTAAGCAGACAAATTTACCTGCCATTTTTTCCCGTTCGCCATACGGATTTTGCGATTATTGCGTTGGCCGTTATCACTGCACTCAGTTACATACTGACCTTTATTTTGCAAAGACGTACCGACGGTGTGGGTTTTAGCCAGGTGGGTTATTTTGTTACTCTCAGCGGTGTATTTATCGGTGCGATCGCCTTTGATGAACCCTTTAGTGTGTCACTAGTCAGTGCTGTAGTATTGCTGTTTGTTGGTTTGGTAATGACCAACGGAAAACTGAGTGTTAGAAAAATTGTCGGGCAACTGAAAAAAATTAACCCGATGTGAATGACATCGAAAAATTGTCATTGAGTGTTTGTACTGTTTTCGGTATTGGTCAATGGGTGTCGAAAAGACAAGTAACTGTTTGAATGCGGTTACTCTCCTGTTTTTTGATGTGCCTGTTTAAGCGCGTTAACAAAAGTGCTGGTAACACGAGAAGGTGTGGGGGAGTGGCGGACGATGGCATCAAACTGGCACTGATACTGAAACAGGTCGGTGCCGGTTGGTTTCATCAGGCCCTGATCAACAAAGTATTTTGCATAGTGATCAGGCAAGTAACCCAGGTAACGGCCTGAGAGTATCAGGTGGGCTACCGCTTCCTGATCGTAAGCTGTTGCTGTGCGCTTCATATCCAGTTTGCGGCCGACTTCCATGTTTGGTGAATGGTAGCCGATACCCGCGTATTTACAGGACAGTATCTCCGCTTTTCCAACACCTTTATCACGCCTGAACAGAGGGTGCTGCTTGCCGCAGTACAAATACATCTGTTCATCAAATAACGGGTAATAATCCATGCTGCTGGATGTGCGGTGGCCCGGAATAATGCCCACGTGATAGCGGCCTTCCATAATTCCGCGTTCAATTTCGGTAATGGTGTCCACATAAATTTCGATACTTACCGCCGGGGCAATGTCATCAAATAATTGCAATGCCTGGTGTATCGCAGATTTTGGATTGGTGGCGGTTTTATCAAAAATTGCCAGACTGAGGTTGCCGCTCAGGCTTTGGTGCACGTCGTTTACCTCGGCCCGAAACTCATCAATCGATGCCAGTAATCTCAGCCCTGCCTGATAAACCTGTTTGCCTTCCGGGGTGAGCGCGAAACCACCGCGACCGCGACGACACAGGTTGACACCCAGGCGAATTTCAAAGTCCTTGATATGACGGCTGATGGTTGAGCGATCGATGTTCAGCTCCAGTTCTGCGGCAGAAAATCCGCTGCATTCCACCACAGCCCGAAATACTCGCAAAAGGCGAATATCGGTGTCACTGAACTGGCCCAGCAGCGCTTTCTTGACCATTTCTGGCGCTCCATATAGTTGCATAAACCTACAACTATAGATTGATAAAATGTGATTTGTGCAGCTAACGGTAATCTATAAAGTGGTTCAAATCAAAAGTTTGTGCATTTGGGAAAACTGTATGACCACTGTTGAGCGCTCTGCTGGCTTGAGTCAGGAGCAACTTGATGCTTACTGGATGCCATTTTCCGGCAACCGGCAATTCAAAAAAGACCCGCGAATCATCGTTTCTGCTGAAGGGAACTATTTTACTGATGTCAGAGGAAGGAAAATCTTTGATGGCTTGAGTGGCCTGTGGACATGCGGAGCAGGCCATTCCCGGCCCGAAATCGTAGCCGCTGTCAGCCAGCAAATCAAACAACTGGATTATTCTCCGGCATTTCAGTACGGCCACCCCGGAGCCTTTGAGTTGTCTCATCGCATTACCGAATTTATGCCTGCAGGATTGAACAAGGTATTTTTTACCAATTCCGGTTCTGAATCTGTCGATACTGCCTTGAAAATCGCCAGAGCTTACTGGCGTAAAAAAGGACAGGCGAGCAAAACTCGATTCATCGGCCGGATAAAGGGGTATCACGGTGTTAATTTTGGCGGTATCAGTGTCGGTGGTATTGGGCCGAACCGAACTTGTTTTCGGCCCGATGTAGAAGCCGATCACTTGCCCCACACTCTGATAGAGGGCAATGAATTTACACGAGGCATGCCCGAGAAGGGTGCGTGGTTAGCCGATGAGTTGCTGTCTCTGGTTGCTCTGCACGGTTCCGAAAATATCGCTGCAGTAATCGTCGAACCGTTTGCCGGTTCGGCCGGTGTGATTATTCCGCCCGAGGGGTATTTGCAGCGTCTGCGCGAATTATGCAGCCAGCACAATATCCTGCTGATTTTTGATGAAGTAATCACCGCTTTTGGTCGCAGTGGATTTAACACCGGTGCGGAAGCTTTTGGCGTTGTTCCCGATTTGATGACGGTTGCCAAACAATTGACCAACGGTTCCCAGCCTATGGGAGCGGTTATTGCAAATCAGGATATTTACGATACTTTTATGCACGATGCCGGGCCGGAATATTTGCTTGAGCTACCGCATGGCTACACTTATTCGGCTCATCCCGTGGCATGTGCCGCCGCTTTGGCATCCCTGGATATTCTCGAAAACGATGGTCTGATTACTCGATCGCGGGAAATGGCACCGGTATTTGAAGACGCTTTGCACAGTCTCAAAGGGTGCAAATATATCAGTGATATTCGAAATTATGGTCTTGCGGGGGGCATAACACTGGAACACGCACCCGGTGAACCTGCGTTGCGTCCGTATCTGGTGGCGATGGCTTGCTGGGAACGGGGGTTTTATGTTCGTTATGGTGCCGATACGATTCAGTTGGGGTTGCCGTTTACAGTGGAGCCCGGGGAAATCGACGACCTGGTTAATGTACTCGGCGAAACAATTAATTCACTGGAATAAACGTCGGGATTAATTGTTTATAACCGCCGTCTCGTTTTTAGAGGCGCGCTTAAAAGTTTTGGAACAATCGTAAGCCGATCATTGCTTGCTAACACGGGTTTGGCAAGCAGTGTTTGGCGTGCATTTTTCGGAAAATACATTACAAGTTACTTTAATCAGGAGTATTTGATGGCGTTGACAGGTCATTTCATTAACGGTCAGAGAGTTGAAAGTACTACCCGCGTTCAGGATGTATTTAATCCGGCCAGCGGAGAGGTTTGCAAACAAGTCGCAATGGCGGATAAGGATATAGTGGAGCAAGCAATCTCGGCAGCTGAAGCGGCTTTTCCCCAGTGGCGCAATACCCCGTCTCTTAAACGGTCCCGGGTGTTATTCAAGTTAAAAACATTGCTAGAGCAAAGGGCTGGTGATATTTGCCAGCTGATTACAGAAGAACACGGTAAGTTACTGGATGACGCAGCGGGGGAATTGCAGCGGGGCATAGAAGTTATTGAACACATGTGTGGTGCCCCGGAATTGTTAAAAGGCGAATACAGCAAAAATGCAGGTCCTGCGATAGACAGTTGGTCAGAGCGTCAGCCGCTTGGGGTGGTCGCTGGTATTACACCGTTTAATTTTCCGGCAATGGTGCCGTTATGGATCGCCATTCCCGCGATAGCTTGCGGCAACTGTGTGGTGCTTAAGCCGTCGGAGCGCGATCCCGGAGCGGTGCAGTTGATTGCTGAATTGGCTCAGGAAGCAGGTCTGCCGGACGGAGTATTAAACGTCGTTAATGGTGACAAGGAAGCGGTGGATATTTTGCTGACCGACTCCCGCATTGAAGCGGTCGGATTTGTTGGTTCAACCCCGGTTGCCGAATACATATACACCACCGGCTGTGCCAACGGCAAGCGAGTAAAGGCTCTTGGTGGCGCCAAGAATCATGCTATTGTGATGCCGGATGCCGATATTGATAATGCGGTGAATGCCCTGATGGGCGCTGCTTACGGTTCCTGCGGCGAACGCTGTATGGCCATATCGGTAGCGGTGGCAGTAGGTGATGAGGTCGCCGATCAACTGGTAGCCAAACTCAAGGAGAGAATTGGCCAGCTCAAAGTTGGTGCTGGCACCGACAGCACCAATGATATGGGGCCGCTGATCAGCCGTGCTCACAGAGAAAAAGTAAAAGGTTACATCGACAGTGCCGAGGAGCAGGGTGCCGAACTTGTTGTCGATGGCCGCGATCTGTCCGTTGCAGGGTATGAGAATGGCTATTTTCTTGGCGCCACCCTGATTGACCGGGTCAAGCCGGGAATGAAAGCTTACGAAGAGGAAATTTTTGGTCCGGTTCTTTGTGTGGTTCGCGTTAACTCCATGCAAGAGGCGATGACTTTGATCGACGATCATGAATTTGGCAATGGCACTTGTCTTTTTACTCGCGATGGCGAGGCGGCCCGTTACTTCACTGACAATATCAAAGTGGGAATGGTGGGAGTGAACGTGCCTTTGCCAGTGCCAGTGGCCAGCCACAGTTTTTGTGGTTGGAAGCGTTCCGCGTTTGGTGATCACGGTATGTATGGGCCGGATAGTGTTCACTTTTTTACCCGGCGCAAAACCATTACCCAACGTTGGCCGTCCAGTGGAGTGCGAGAGGGAATTCAGTATTCTTTTCCCGGAAACAATTAGGGGTAATATAAGAGCGCTTTATTGGTGCATGACTGAAGTTTTGGCATAGTACATAAGATATCTTTCACAACAATGAAAGGAAAAAAGATGAAACGAAACAAAGCATACGGCTTTTTGTGTCAGGAGAACGTGTATTGGCTAAAATCCGGGATTACCCGGTGCGCTGCCACTTTGTTGTGTTTGATTACGGTTTCGGCATCGGTGTGCAGCCAGGCAGCAAACGTAAAGCCCAGGGCACGAGATCTGGGTGTTCCTTTCGATGGCAGTCCGGGCAAATTTAATGCAATTACCGATGTCAGTGGCGTTGAAGTGGGACATGTGACCCTGGTCAAGGGCGAGGGAAAACTGGTGCGTGGCAAGGGGCCTATACGTACCGGTGTTACAGCAATTCATCCGCGTGGAAAAGGCACAACTGCCCCGGTATTTGGCGCCTGGTTTACGCTAAATGCCGCAGGCGAAATGACCGGTACCACGTGGCTTGAAGAGCGTGGTTTATTGGAAGGTCCCATAATGATCACCAATACGCACAGCGTAGGTGTCGTTCGAGATGCGGCTGTTGGGTGGAACGTAGAAACAAACAAGGAAAAGGTGAACTGGCCTGGCCCCTGGTACGCCCCGATTGTGGCAGAAACCTACGACGGCATATTGAATGATATTGACGGCTTTCATGTAAAGCGCAAGCACGCTCTGGAGGCGTTGGCCAAGGCCAGTAGTGGAGCGGTTGAAGAAGGGGCCGTGGGTGGCGGCACGGGCATGTTGTGCAATGGTTTCAAGGGGGGGATTGGTACAGCCTCCCGCGTATTTTCTTTCGATGGTAAGGAATACACCGTTGGCGTATTGGTGCAATGTAATTACGGCTCGCGTAAGAGACTGCGCATCGCTGGCGTGCCCATTGACAAAAATATTGTAGCTGATCGGCTCTGTTACAGTGATAAGTCATTAAAACCACCAGTTATAAACCTGGGCTATATAAAATATTGTGATGAACCTGCCCCTTCATTGGGTGCTCGTACCGGAGATAAGCCGGGAAGGGACGGATCAATTATTATTGTTGTAGCAACTGATGCGCCGCTTTTACCACATCAATTAAAACGTGTAGCCAAACGGCCCAGCCTGGCAATTGGGCGATTGGGTGGTGTCAGCAGTAATGGCTCCGGTGATATTTTTGTGGCATTTTCTACAGCAGATGCATCCAGCATTGACGAAAAGGCCGTATCCCGAGTCAATATGTTTCCCAATAAAAAAATGACTGATGTATTCAAAGCGACAGTGGAAGCCACTGAAGAGTCTATAGTTAATGCCATGGTAGCGGCAGAATCAATGACAGGTGTCAACGGAGTGTACGCGCCGGCATTACCACACGATGAACTGCGCAGACTGATGCGTGAGAAATTTGCAAAATAGAAACAGGAGTCGCCACATTGGCCAGTAATATTTCGATGGCTAAGGGTAGAGAATAATTATGTCTATTACAGTACTGGTTTTTATTGGCTATCTAGTCATTATGGCAGCACTCGCCTGGTGGAGCAGGCGTGAGACTGGCACTTTGCGCGGATATTACCTGGCTGGCGGTAAACTACCCTCGTGGGTGGTTGCATTCAGTGCCAACGCAACAGGTGAAAGTGGCTGGTTGTTATTGGGCCTCACGGGCATGGGTTATGCCGTGGGTGCTCAGGCTTTTTGGGTGGTGTTGGGCGAAGTGATTGGTATTGCCCTGGCCTGGACACTGGTTGCCAGAAGGCTAAAACGACTTAGCGATCAAACGGGTGCTATAACAGTACCGGATGTGTTGTCTGCATATTTTAATGATAAAAAACATATTTTGCGGACGCTGAGTGTATTGATCATTGTTGTAATGGTGGGCACTTATGTTAGCGCCCAACTGGTGGCTTCTGGCAAAGCTTTTAGCAGTTTTATGGGTATGGATTATCAATGGGCAGTATTACTTGGAGCTGTGGTGATTATTGCTTATACCTTTGTAGGTGGCCACAAGGCAGTAGCCTATACCGATGTGGTACAGGGCATGTTGATGCTGCTTGGTTTGATTATTGTACCTGTAGTTGCAATTTACACGGCGGGGGGTTGGGGCTCTGTTACTGAACAGTTAAACGCCATTGACCCCGGGCTGTTAAGCCCGATGGTTTCTTCCGACAATGACTGGATTAAATGGATTGTTATTGCGAGTTTTCTTGCCATAGGGCTGCCTTTTATTGGCGTGCCACAGTTGCTGGTCAGATTTATGTCGGCAAAAAGTGAAAAAGAACTTGTACCAGCAAGCATTTTATCTGTGTTTGTGATTCTGGTATTTGATATTGGTGCCGTACTGGCGGGTATGGCCGGGCGGGCATTATTTCCAGACCTCGCGGACCAGGAAACAATTTTCCCCACGCTAGCAACAGAATTGTTCTCACCGGTACTAACAGGCGTGTTGATGGTTATTGTGCTTTCGGCGATTATGTCTACTGCCGACTCGCTGTTGCTACTAGCGTCATCTGCCATCGTGCGAGACTTTCTGCAAAAAATCAGAGGTTCCGGAAAATCAGATAAGGTTCTCGCAAGTTACGGCAAATACACGACTCTGATTATTGGAGCCATAGCCATCGCCTTTGCGCTTGCTGAGCCTAAAGTGATTTTTTGGTTTGTATTGTTTGCCTGGTCTGGCTTGGGCGCTGCTTTTGGACCATTGGTATTGTGTATGCTCTGGCGTAAAAAAACCACATTGCAAGGTGCCGTGGCAGGTATGCTGGGTGGCTTTTTAAGTGCTGTTGTCTGGGTGCTGGCCTTTAAAGACGGCAGCAATGATCTGTATGAAATGATTCCCGGATTTATCGTGGGCCTGACCTTGACCATATTGGTTAGTAAACTGACCTACAAGGAAAAAAACACCGACGACAGTGAACCTGTTGCGGAACAAGCGCTTTTTTCGCAAGAGTAAAAGGAATGACAACCGCTATGGTGCCCCGGTTGCAGTAATAGTACATGCTGGGAGTATTGCCTGAGGATGTTGCGTAACACTCAGTGAATTTTCTGAAATTTTGGAGTTAATATGACTAATTTAAATCGACGAAGTTTTCTGGGTATGGGGGGGGTAGCTGCCCTTGGTGTGGGCGTAAACAGTGCATTTGCAAATGGCGGCTCTGCCGGAGCAATGGGTGGTGCAGATAGTGTTGTATTAAATGCCAGGGTATATACCAGTGACAAAAACAGACCTGGAGCAGAAGCCTTTGCGGTAAAAGACGGCTACTTCCTGGCGGTTGGTAGTAATCAGGAGGTGCGCAAGTTTATTACTTCAGAAACCGAAGTGTTAGATGCTAGCGGTCAAATTGTTACACCGGGTTTCATTGATGCTCATACCCACCCTGTTTATGCAGGTGTCTATGAGTTGATGCAAATGAATATGGATTTGCGCAGTATTGCTGATATTCAAAATGCTATTCGAAAAAAAGCTGCTGTTACGCCTGCCGGAGAATGGATACTTGGCTTTAAGTATGATGATACCAAAACAGCAGAAGGACGAAGGCTTACTCGCAAGGATCTGGACGAGGCAACGCTTGATCACCCGGTATTTATTCTTCATCGTGGTGGTCATACTGCTTATTGCAATAGCAAGGCATTTGAAAAAGCCAATATTACAAAAAATACTCCCGATCCCTTTGGTGGAAAAATAGTTAAAGCGAATGGCGAGCTGGATGGTATGGTAGCCGAATCGGCGATGGGGTTGTTTGATCTGCCGGAGGAATCCACGCGAGCACAACGCCAGCAAGCGGTAAAGTTGATAACCGGGTTAATGAGTGCTGCAGGACTCACATCGGTACAAGATGCGGGCGCCAGCCCAAGCGATGCGGTGGCCTATCAGGACGCCTTGCATGCAGATGAATTGAAGTGCAGGGTGTATATGCTGGCGTCTTCATATGAAGGTTCAGATATGTACAGCAACCTTAAAGCGGCTGGCGTGTACAGCGGTTTTGGAAACGAATGGTTGCGTGTTGGCGGAGTTAAATTTGGTGCTGACGGGTCTGCTTCGGAGCGTACCATGCGCATGAGCACGCCCTATGTCGGACGCCCAAATGATTACGGCATTCTCACAATGACCCAGGAGGAGATAGATCGAGCGGTAGATGATGCATTTGAAAACCGTTTTCAGGTCGGTATTCATGCCAATGGCGATGTTGCCATTGATATGGTGCTTAAAGCATACGAACGTGTAAAAAAGAAAGCGCCGCGCGCTGACTTGCGACCTCGCATCGAGCACTGCTCATTGGTTAACCCCGACCTTCTGCGTCGCATAAAGGCTGTTGGCGCCATACCAACACCTTTTTATACATATGCTCATTACCATGGTAACAAATGGGTAGAGTATGGCGAGGAGAAAATGGAGTGGATGTTTGCACACCGTTCATTCCTTGATTACGACATTCCGGTTGCGGCGGCTTCCGACTATATACCCGGTCCTTTCGAGCCATTAATGGCGATACAGAGTATGGTTACTCGTAAAGACTATAAGGGACGGGTCTGGGGTCCAAGCCAGAGAATTACGGTTGAACAGGCCTTGCGAATTTGTACTATCAATAGCGCCTATGCTTCTTTTGAAGAACATATAAAAGGCTCCATCACACCCGGCAAATTGGCGGATTTCGTTTTATTGGCAGATGACCCCCACAAGGTTAATCCCGATACTATTAAACATATCCCGATTGTACGCACTGTGGTAGGCGGAAAAACAATGTACCTGTCATAAATTGTACCGGGCATAAACAGAGAACTGTTATGAAGAAACTTTTAATCCTTGTTTCTGTTCGAGTTTTTCTGCCGGTGCTGTTGATAGCGATCGGTGCCATTGGGGCGGGGTTTTACATTGTAGATTATGTCAAGTTGGGCAATGACAATATCAATTGGTTTAATCCGGATACTGGCATAGATCAGTCGGAGATGGTCAATATTGGTGGTGTTGATCAGTATGTTAGTGTTCGCAGTCAGGACCTCAGTAACCCGGTGTTGCTAGATGTTCATGGCGGCCCGGGAGGCGCACAGTCCAGTTACACCTACCGTTTTCTCAGACCCTGGACGGAGTATTTTACGCTGGTGGAATGGGATCAGCGCGGTGCAGGCAGATCGAATGCAGATCCCGAAGCACTGAAATCCACCATGACTTATGATCGTATGGTTAGTGACACCATTGAGGTGATCGAATATTTACAACGCAAGTTTGGCGTCGAAAAAGTCATACTGGTGGGACACAGTTGGGGAACAGTACTGGGCTTGTCTGTTGCGAAACGTCGGCCTGATCTGCTGCATGCTTATGTTGGCCTCGGCCAGGTTGTAGCATGGCGGCCCAACTTTGAAGAGACAGCGCGTTTGATGATAGCAGAGGCGGAGAGGGTTGGTGATTCCGAAAGCGCTGAAACTTTGCGTGCTTTACCCAAAGAGTGGCCTCCCAGAGAAGATGTCGATGCCTTTTTTCAACGGGTGGTTGTTATCCAGGGCATCATGCAAAAATATGGCAAAGGTTTACATACCATTAAAAATTACGATTCCATGATGGATGTTTTAAGGCTGGAGATTATGGGGTCACCTGACTTGACCCTCAAAGAGTCCCTGGCCGAAATGAAATTAAGTGATGCTACAAAAGAGTTGTGGGCTGATATATATGATCTCGATTTGCGCAGAGAATTGGGAACCGAGTTTGACGCACCACTGTTCTTTTTTCAGGGCGACCACGACTGGCAAACACCAACAACCCTGGCGAAATCCTATATTGAAACTATTCACTCGCCAATTAAACAGTATGTGCCTTTTAAAAATTCGGCTCACTGGATGATGAACGAGGAACCGGGCAAGCTTCTGGTGGAGCTTGTTACCAGAGTACGGCCGCTGGCAATGTCCACAAATGATGCGGTTGTAAAGACAGAGAACTAAAAATTGTGAATAACGGGCAAAAAAAATTACGGGGCAGAGAGTTGGGCCTGCCGTTTGCAGGCGTCACTGGCGAGTACAATG
>JBNKFQ010000346.1:0-12861 GCA_050289385.1 Porticoccaceae bacterium
AGCGCACCTCGACATTTTTGGCAACGGCATCGGGTGTTAATCGCACCACCATGCAATTGATCCTGACTGGCAAATATACCGGCAGAGTCAGCATATACCTGCGACCCATGTTGCAGGCCATTAAAAATCTGGAAGCACGCAAAAATATTCGCGACACACCGTTTATTCCCAGCACAGTATCCAAACTCGTCTGGACCTGCTGCAATCGGGCACGCAAATACAAATCGTTTGGCATTATCACCGCCGAGGTAGGTTGCGGTAAAACCCGCGCTCTAAAGGAATATGTTGCCGAAAACGACAACACAATATTGATCGAAGCCGATCCATTAATGTCTCCCTCGTCGCTACTCGACGACCTGTTAGACGCTTTGGGCATCCAGCATATTCGTGGATACGTCACACGAGAACGTAAATACAAGGCCATATTAAAACACCTGGAAGGCACCAGCACTTTACTCGTACTTGACGAAGCAGAAACAGTAAACCCCAACACACTCCATGTTATTCGTCGTATCCGCGACAAGGCAGAAATCGGTGTCGTGTTAACCGGAACTCCGGGGCTGGACACATTGATCGCAAACAAGGGTGGGCAATTTGATCAGATCAGATCGCGCACCTGTTTCTGGCCCAAGTCCATTCGCAAAATTACACCCCAGGATGCCGATGCGGTTTTGGTTGCTGCATTCGACGATCAGGGAGAGGTGGATAAGGCCACGCTAAAGGCTTTTTGGCATCACGCAGATGGTTCCATGCGCATGCTGGTAGAAGATTTAATCCCCGCTGTTCGGGATTACGGTCTGCCAAAACACCCACTCAGCGCAGACCTGGTACACGCTGTTGTCAAAGATGTGTTGTCACTCACCGATTAATTTACAAGGAAGAAATTGTTATGACCAATATAAATACTGCAAACGTTACCACATTGAACAACTACTGGATCGAAACTGCAACGGGCAGATATATAGATTTTTTAAAGCCGGACCCCGGTCAGATTGTTATTGAGGATATTGCATGGGCTTTGTCACGATTGCCACGATTTGTTGGGCACACATCTGATTGGCAACCACTGTCTGTGGCTGCTCATTCCATGTGGGTGGCGGCTTATGTATACGAAAAAACCGGCAGCCCGCTTGCAGCCTTGCACGGTTTGCTCCACGACGCGCACAAGGCGTTTACCGGCGACATTCCAGGCCCGCTAAAAATGATTCCCGCCATTCGCGCCGCACTGGATCCAATCGAGGCCCGTTTGCAATTTGCGATTTGCAAGGCATTGCAATTGCCCGCTTTGGTAGAAGAGCACGCGAAGGTAATAGAACAGGCAGATTGTCAGGCACTGGCTAAAGAGGCGCGCCATCACTTGCAGTCTGGAGCAAAAAACTGGGAGTTTCTGCCAGCGCCGGATGATACGGCAATAAATATTCAAACAGCCCGACCATCAGTTCCGCAGATTACATTTAATCAGTTTATGGAGTTTTACAAGCTGTTTTATAACAAGCTGAAAAAAATGCACTAAGCGCGTTTTAAGGGGCAATAAAAATGGAATATTTTGAACAACTGGTTGCAGCGGGTGACGAAATGCGCGCCATGCTGGAAGCCATTGCAGACAACATCCTGCCTGCAGGCGAGTCGTATCAACAAGTATTGGACCTGATGCACACCTGGGACAATGCCAAAAAATATTGGGAAGCCGCCTGATGAGCCGACAGCGGCTTTACACGTTGCTGGCAGTAGCCAACGCCGAGTTGCAAAAATCGCGCGCCGGTTTTTGCGACGACGACTATCGCTATATTTTGCAGCAGTGTGGCGCCAGCGAAAAAAACGGCCGCATCAGCGCCAAAACCATGACCATTCCCGAAATGGAGCTGGCGGTATCCCGGCTAAAGCAACTGGGCTTTAAACCCAAACGCCAACACGGAGCAGGCTGGCGCCAACCACGCATCGACAAATTAAACGCCATGTGGTGTGCGCTGGCCGATGCCGATGTGGTGCGCAATCGTGCCGAATCGGCATTGGAAAACTTTTGCAGCAAGCAGGTGCCGACATTGTCCCGGTTGCGCTGGGCAACATCGGACCAGCTGAACCAGTGCGTGGAAATCCTGAAACAATGGTGCCTGCGCACCGGGGTGGAATTAGAGTAATGGAACTGCGAGCCGACGACATAAACGCCGAGCAGCTGCCGCTGCTGTTGCGCGAGTTGTCGAAATTAATCGGCTTGCCCGACAGCTTGAAACTGGCGTCGGCTTTTCCTGGTGTACCCGTTTATGTGCCCGCACGCCCACACCCCGATCACCCTATCGCCCAAATTATTGGTTTCGACAGCCTGCAAAAATTGTCCGATATCTACGGGCAAGAATATCTGCGTATGCCGAATATCACGGTGCGCAAACTGAAACACCAGTTAGTGCAGGAATTACGAGCGCGCAATGTCAGCACCCGCCAAATTGCCTTGCAAACCGGATTTTGCCAGCGCCGCATCGAGCAACTGAACCAGGGCAGAAAAACTCAGGATAATCAGGCCGATTTGTTTGCAGACGAAAATTATGGAGACGGACAGCCATGACCCTCTATTTCGGATTATCTTACCGGAGTTTTTTGCAGACCATTGCGCTTCAGGCCAGTGGGATTCTTGCGGAAGCACACCACGAACAGTTGAGTGAGCTGGAACAGCGGGGCCATTATCTGGTTACACATCACCAGATATCTCGCGGCCAAAAATGCCCCTGTGGTAGCGGTCGCAAATTAAAACGCTGTTGTGGCAAAAACCAACCCGCACAAGGTCACGTACCACTGCCTGCAGGAAGATGCCATATCAAATATTCTGCTGGCCAGGGTATAAGTTTCAGCCGCAAAACCAACGACTCACGCAAACGTATGCGACGCCTGCAAAAACTGGCGCGGCGGCACAACCGTTAGGAGCGAAGCTATGGGCACAGAGCAAAAACTGGACGTTACCCCCGAGCGCGTTCTGGATGTGCTGCAAATGCGCCATACCGGCGCGCTAAACGGCGTTACGGTTAAGCAGCTGGCCAGCGAGGTGGTGGGTACCGACCCAACGCCGGGAGACGAGCGCAACGTGCGCCACGCGGTATCAGTATTACGGGAACAGGGGCAGGCAGTTTGTGCCCATCCAAAGCGGGGTTATTTTCTCGCTGCCAACAGCGGCGAAATTAACGAAACCTGCGAGTTTTTATACGCGCGCGCCATGCACACACTAAAGCAGGTGGCGGCGCTTAAAAATAAAGCGCTGCCGGATCTGCGCGGGCAAATGGGGCTGGGTGTATGAATAACAAAATGCCAACAGCAGTAGGCATGGTTGCATTATTGGCGTCAGGTTTTTTGGCAAATGCCGTTGGCGTCGACTACGAGTTCTTTTTCTATGGAGCTATATATTTATTTTTTCACTTAATTGACGAAGAAGGAAATTCAAAAATGGATGAGCTAGACCGTTTGGCAATTGTAACAGATGCTGCTTGCAGTGAATTAAGAAGTCTTCGCCGGCAGCGATTGTTGCTGGTTTTATTGGTAGTGGCGGCGTTATTTGCACCGCCCTTGTTACAGGCATCAGAGCGCGATCACCAGTTGCCATTTTGCGAAAGCCAGGGCGGCACCGCCGAGGTAATACTTAACGATCACACGCGGGTAGATTGCCTTACCAACACCCACGCCATCGAGGTGGACTACGCCAAAAAATGGGCCGAGGCGATCGGGCAGGCGCTGCACTATAGCTTGATGACAGGCAAGAGCCCCGGCATAGCCTTTATCGTGCGCAGCGAAAGCGATCGGCGTTATCTCAAACGAACCTTTCAGGTTATCAACCACTGGCATTTGCCCATTCAGGTATGGGTAATTGATGCCACTACGCAGGAAGCGCAAAAATGAAAATTCTGGCATACCAGGGTATATCTTTTGTATCGCGGTTAATCCGCTGGCAAACCCGATCGATTTATTCACACGTTGCTGTCGAATTGCCAAACGGCACCATGATCGAGGCATGGCATAAAGGCGGTGTTATTCATCGTGAAGATTTCCACGAAGGGCACACCACCGGCACTAAAGTAACGGTGTTTTCTGTAAACGCCGACTTTAATCGGGCCGAGGTCATGGATTATTTATTGAGCCAGGTTGGCCAAAAGTACGATTTTAAATCGGTTTTTCGATTTTTAACCCGCCGCATGGCACCCAACAACAGTGCAAAGTTTTGCAGCGAACTGGTAGGTATTGCCTGGATAAAGGGCGGTTGCAAACTGCTGCGTGGTAACCCATCAGAACAATCGCCGCGAGATATCACGTTATCCCCATTGCTTAAGGAAGAAGAAACGAGGGTCGTATTATGAAAATTCTCCCCGGAGAAAAAGTTACACCACCGCGT
This sequence comes from Porticoccaceae bacterium, assembly GCA_050289385.1. Taxonomy (GTDB): domain Bacteria; phylum Pseudomonadota; class Gammaproteobacteria; order Pseudomonadales; family Porticoccaceae; genus JBNKFQ01. Next base: position 4,370 of record JBNKFQ010000346.1, read on the forward strand.
GGTTACATGGAGTTTTTGAAAAACAATAAAAAGCTGGTTTTGCAGGACTGGTTCTGGAATCTAACACCGCGCCCGCAACCCACAATAAAAGATGTGAAGCGTGTAATGTACATTATGCAGACCTGCTTTGACTATAAACCCGACACCTTTGGCGATAATTGGAGAATCGTCGAGTGGGGAACCGCTGGCGAGGGTGACTGTGAAGATTTTGCGCTGGGTTGTCGGGATTACTGCAAATACAGAGGTTTTGCCTCTCAGTTGTTGTTATGCACACGGCGCAAACCCAACGCACAAGGTCACTGCGCATTGCTGGTTGGCGACTGGGTTCTCGATTGCAATTTTATTAATCCCGTAAAGCTGCAGAACTATTACGAGATGCATGTATTGCATGCGATATCTGGCAAGCCATTTTTAAGCCACTGGCACGCCGTCAACGTTAAGGAGACTACAAATGGCAAATGATAACTCCCCCGAAGAGAAGCAACGTTCGTGCTACAACTGCGCAAACAGTTTTATCTGCCGGGCCGAGCAAGCGAGCCGCGAACAATTGACTGCGAAGGTAAACGGTTTTTTTGATCACAGCTGGCATGAAAAGCTGGCAAACCTGATGGGCGAAAATTGCAGGTATTATCAATAGATAAGCAATGAAAGCTGATGATATGCGCAGTCCTCGCCACGGGTTCGGAGAGAGCCGCACACGCTTTTGGGTGCGCTGGGGACAGCAGATCATTCGATTTATCGCGATCACCGACTACAGCGTATGCAATGCAGAGCATGGGCCTCGGACGTACTACAAGCGGTTAACTCATGAGCGGTGGCGGCGCGGCCATGAGCTGATGCATGGCCAGTACGATCAGGCGATGGCAGAGTGGTATGCGACCGCGTTCCCCGCTGACCAATGGTGCGAAGTGGTCTGACTCATAACCTTTGGATTTGGGGCTGCGAAGCGACAGCGCAGCAGTCCCGCAACAGCCAGTTGTTAACTGGCATTACGGAGTACGATTTATGAAAGTAAAACAGAAAAAAATCAAAGAAAAGTGCCCGTATTGCGGGGCAAAATGGAAAGGCGATGGCTGGACACTGCATTGCCCCAACTGCGGCAAAACATTGGGCGGCAACAGGTAGCCAGTTAACACCCACGATAACAGGTAACAGTCATGCTACAACCATGCAAACATACAACCACAAAATTCAAATCTGGCCTAAAAGGCATTATAGATTGGAGAACACGTAGATGAAAAGTACACCTGCAGCGCGTTGGAGAGAAAACGGGGAAGACGATCCGCACGGCGATTACTACAACTGTGAGCGCGCCAAGCTCTGCAAGGGCGATCTCACCGACGATGAGCTTGCTAACGAGGTCTATCTACACCCAACGATAGGCAATTTAACAGCGGCCAAAGAACGAATCCGCTGGCTTTCCCGCGAACTGGAGAAGGCGAGAGAGGCACACTAACATCCACAATAAAGGTAACGGTCATCTAAGGTGATTAACAATGAGCTGGTATGCAGAATCCTGTGGCTGGATAAATCAACAAAGAATGGAAAATCCCGATTTGAGTCATATCGAATTGAGAAAGCATTGCTCTAAAAATTACCCGTTCCGTGAGCGCCGTGGTTACGCATATAAAGCATTTTTACAAGCCATGCGCGATCAGTTTGGCCGGGCAAGGAAACCAAAACCAACAGCTCAGTTGGATATATTGGAGATAAAATAGTGGAATACAAAGCACTGTACAGCGCGACATTTTTTGGCGGCTCTATAGATGATTTACAAAATCAAGTTAACCAATATTTGGCAGAGGGCTGGAAAGACGAAGATCACGTCACCTATTACCAGGCTATGGTTAAAGATAAATGACCGACGCACCACCCCAAAACGCCTACAGCAAAAACTACCCACTGGCCAAGTGCATCCACAATCACGCCATGCCAGCCCTGCGCCGACTCAGCGACATGGGCTGCACCATCCAGACAATAAAAATCACGTCACCCGGCGCCACCACCATAATGGTTGAAAACGACAAACACGCCCGCGACAACCTGCCATCTGCCGAATTTATCAAACAGGGCGATCGCAAATTTATGCAAGCGTGGCTCTGTTGCTGCCGAGTGATTTGGGAATTGAAATCCTCCAACTCTTTACAAGTTCAAAACGAAACCACACAATAACCACATCCCCCGCACCGCACCCCGAAATTTTTCGGTCTGAAATCCCCACCAGCGTTAATCGACACTGTGTGCCATGAGCAGACACAGTGAACAGTCCAAAACCTTTCTTGATGCGGTCGCCTGGGTGATCGACATCGAGGGCGGGTACGTCAACGACCCCGACGATCCGGGCGGCGAAACCAAGTTCGGTATATCCAAACGGCAGTATCCTCATTTGGATATTCTCTCTCTCACATATGCCGACGCAGTTGATATTTACTGGCGTGACTACTGGCTGGGTGCTCGATGCCAGGATCTACCAGACGCATTGGCTGTTTTCCACTTTGGTTCCCACGTAAATCATCGACCCGCAAGAGCCAACAAAATACTTCAACAGGGGCTGGGTGTTACTGTGGATGGTATCGTGGGGCCACAAACCCTTCGCGCCGCTCATATAGCAGATCAGACTGCCACGCTCATTCGTTGCCTTTCCTATCGAGCAAGTTTTTACCATTTACTGGCAAGTAATCAAAAAAGACATGCTGGAAAGATTCGCGGTTGGCTCAAGCGTTTGTTCCTGCTGCAACAGCACATCATTACCCACCATTTAACCGAGGTTTAAACACCATGAGTCTGCAAAAGATCGAAAATTTGTGTGGCAAACACGCAGAGGCAGTCACGGCACTGGCAAATAAAATTGCGAAGGTAGATGCAGCAATCCTTAAAATTGCCAATGCCGCACAAGCCGAAGTGGCAGTGTTAGTTAAAGCCGTCACCAAATCCGAAAAGGCTTTATCCAAATTGCTCGAAGCCAACCCCGAGCTATTTGAAAAGCCCCGTACACAAACATTCTCTGGTATCAAAGTCGGCTTTAATAAGAGCAAGGATACCATCGAGATTGAAGACACAGACAAAACCTGCGCGCTGATTAAAAAGCATTTTCCCGAAATGGAAGGCACACTGATCAAGTGCTCAGAAGCCCCTGTCAACAGCGCGCTGTTAAATTTGCAACCCGGCCAGCTGAAAAAAGTTGGCGCCAAAAAAATTGATGGCAAAGATCAAATGGTTTTGAAACCAGCTGATTCCAACCTCGCCAAAATCGTATCTGCCCAAATCGCGGCCGCAAATACAAAATAATAATCGCTTACCGAGCAGTAAAGGGAGCACACTGTGTCCGATAACAACGATAATGATAGGCAAATTTTACAGGTCTTGGGCCGTATTGAAGGCCAATTAAAGGGCATTCAGGATCTGGTACATCACACATCAGAGACAACCAATACCCGCATTCAAGATTTGAAAGAAAGCATCAATAAGCGCATTGAAGACCACCGGGAAGAAACCAACACACGATTCGACGCAGTGAACCGTCAAATCAACAAAAAAAGCGCGGCAGCAGGCAGTCTTGGCGGTGCCATTGTGGCTGGTCTGGTGGAAATAGTCCGGGCGGTAGCGGGTAACTGATGGCCTATTCAGAATCCGTTAAACAGGGTGTAAGGGCCGATTATATTCGCGGCCTGACGTTGACAGGCGCTGCCGAAAAGCACCAGGTACCCTACGACACTGCCCGCGCATGGAAGCGAAAGGCCCATGCCGACGGTGACGACTGGGACACGGCAAAAGCTGCTACCAAAATAAGTACGGGTGGCGTTAAAGCCCTGACTGCAGAAGTGCTTGAGGACTTTGTCCATCTGTTCAAAACCACTATCGACGAAATTAAAGACGCTGATAATGTGCCGCCCATGCAAAAAGCCGAAGCAATTGCCCGGCTTTCCGACGCCTATGGCAAAACCGTAAAAGCTGCTGGCGCCAGCAACCCGGAGCTGGCACGCCTCGCGATCGCGATGGATGTGCTGCAACGCATGGCCGACTTTATTCGGCGCAAGTTCCCCAAACAACAGCTGGCATTCCTGGAAATTCTGGAGCCGTTTGGCAAGGAATTAAACCGTGTCTATCGATAGCGCGTCTCTGGATGAGCTGACACGGCTGTCAGACAAGGAATTTCTGCGCGAGCTGCAGGCGCTGCGTTCGGAATTGCAAACGCTGATCGAGGCCGAATGCGCCGGGTTTGATCCCGACCCAAGTGCCAGTCGTGATCGGCACGCAAAGGCGCTGACTAATTTTAAATTCTTTGCCTATACCTACTTCCCGCACTACATCAAAAGCGACCCGTCGGCATTCCAGCAATGGTGTTATGAAGAACTGCCCAAACTGATGCAAGCGGCAAAGGGTTGCAAGCACGCTATTGCGGCGCCAAGGGGTAACGCCAAATCCACTTTGATTACGCAAATTTTTGTGCTGTGGTGTGAGCTCACCGGCCGCACATGGTTTGCTGTAATTATTATGGACGCCTTCGACCAGGCGGTAATGATGCTGGAGGGCATCAAGGTCGAGCTGGAAAGCAACCCAAGATTAAAGCAAGACTTTCCCGGCGAAACCGGCGCCGGTCGCGTGTGGAAGGCAGGGGAAATCATTACCCGCAATAATCGAAAAATTCAGGTAGCGGGTTCTGGTAAAAAAATTCGGGGCTGGCGCCACGGACCACACCGGCCGGATCTGGTAATACTCGACGATATCGAGAACGACGAAAACGTTAAAAAAGTCGAGCAACGCGACAAGCTGGAAAAATGGCTCGACAAAGCCGTAATGAAACTCGGCCCGCCCGACGGTTCGATGAAACTGTTTTACGTCGGCACTGTGTTGCACTACGACTCGGTATTAAATCGCAAATTGCGATCACCCACCTGGAGCAAAGTGATATTCAAGGCCATTGAACAATGGCCCGATCGCATGGACCTGTGGGAACACTGGGAAGAAACTCTGGTAAACGACAGCGAGCAAGCCGCCGACCGATACTACCAGCAAAACAAAGCGGCAATGGATGCGGGTGCGGTGGTCAGTTGGCCAACGGTGCAGCCGCTCGAAATGCTGATGAAAATCCGCGCCGATGATCGTCACGCCTTCGACACCGAGTACCAGAACGACCCGAGCAACGACGAAAACGCACCGTTTAAGGATATTGAATTTTGGGTGCATCGCTGTCGCGACTGGATCTTTTTCGGCGCGTGCGACCCCTCGATGGGCAAGAAAAACCGAAGCCGCGACCCGTCGGCCACACTGGTGGGTGGGTATGATCGCAACCACGGCATTTTGGATGTGGTGGAAGCCGATATCGCCCGCAAGGTACCCGACAAAATCATCAGCGATATTACCGAGTTTCAACGCGAATACAGCTGTCTGTTGTGGGTAATTGAAACGATACAGTTCCAGGAATTTTTTAAAACCGAGTTGGTTAAACGTAGCGCCGCTTCTGGCGTACCGGTACCCGCTCGCGGGGTAACACCGTCAACCGACAAAGACCTGCGCATACTGTCGTTGCAGCCCCATGTAGCAAACCATCTGATTCGCCTGCATCGCAGCCAGTCAACACTCTATGAACAATTGCGCCATTACCCCGAAGCCGATCACGACGACGGGCCAGATGCGTTGCACATGCTGTGGATGGCTGCTGTATCTGGCGCCGGTGGCCTGCCCAGCGTTTTATCTGCCGCCCGCAAAGGCCGTCCGAGAATACCGAGGTAAACCATGCCCGATATCAACATTAAACGTGTCGCCAAAAAAGTAATGTCTGCCGAACTGGCAGGCCGTGGCACCGACCCCCGGTTTTATTCCGGTCTGCAAATTTTGCCCAACCCCGACCCGATACTGCGCAAACTCGGCCAGGCCGATGAAACATACAACGCCATCGCCAGCGACGCGCACGTAAAAGGGGAAATGCGATCCATCCGTGGCGATATGCTGGGTTACCAGTTGCGTGTGGTAGACGGCGTGGAAGGTGAACCCGAGGGCAAAGACAAGCAAGCCCTGGAGCTGGGCAAGCACTGGTTGGAAAAAATAAAACCAGCACCGCGCATGAGCTGGCAGGATACCGTCTGGAACATGGCGACGGCCGTTTTTTATGGCCGTCGTGTTCACGAACTGGTGTGGGATAACGTTGGCGGCATGATTCTGCCGGTAAAAGTACTGGACCGGCCCAACCGCCGTTTTGTCTATAACGCAGACAATGAGTTGCGCCTGCTGACTCGTGACAACCCAACCGAAGGCGAAGAAACCGAAGATTATAAATTTGTGGTCACGCGCCACATGCCCAGTGCCGAGAATCCATACGGCGATGCACTGTTTTCCAGTTGCTTCTGGCCCTACACCTTCAAGCATGGCGGCTGGAAACTGTTTTACAAATTTTGCGAACGCTACGGCTTGCCGTGGCCGATTGGCAAATACGCTCCGGGTACAGAGTTTTCTGATCAGCAAAAGCTGTTGGATTCGCTGGTGCAAATGGTAGAGGACGGCGCGGCCGTGATTCCCAGCGATGATTCGGTAGAATTAATAACAACGTCGCACACTGGTGAATTGGTACAAGAAGCGCTGATTCATTTAGCCAACCGGGAAATGTCCAAAGTGCTCACCAGCCAGACGTTGGCCACCGAACTGCGCAACGTCGGCAGCAACGCCGCCAGCAAAACCCACGATGCCAGGCAGCAACGGGTGCAAAAATCCGACCGCAGCATGGTGGAGGAATCCTTTAACGAAATTTTTCGCTGGATAACACTGTTTAATTTCGGTGAAGGTGTTGCCGCTCCACGATTTGAATTGTTCCGGCCCAAAGACATTACAACGGAACGCATAAACGCATGGGACACCGCTGCCCGTATTGGCCGCCCCAGTCGCGCCGCCTTTCACGAAGAGATGAACATTCCCGAAGCGAAAGACGACGACGATTTGTTGGTGGCCGCACCGGCGCCACCCCCATCCAATTTCTCCGCGTGCCCCGGTTGCGGCAAAGTCCACAATTTCGCCACCGACGACAACGAAGTGGATCCACTTTCAGCGGCAGCTCAATCAGCTGCAGACAAAGCCATAGAAAATACCTGGTTACGCCCGGCATTCGAGCTGCTGCGCCAATTCGAGGCCGATGGCAAAACACTGTTGGAGTTTCAGCAAGAACTACCAAAACTCTACGGCGCCCTCGATGACAGCGCAGTACTCGATATCACTGATCAGGTGATGGAATTGGCTGCGGCGCAGGGTATGGAAGACATTGAGAAATAAATCACTATAGGAGGTGAACTCTTGCAACACGCAAACAAAGCAAAACTGGAAATTTATGGTGATGTAGACGCCTTGAGCCGGATTATACAAGTTGCGCTAAAGATGTCTGAGCATGGATTGTCTGGCCACGGATTTTCTGTAGTTGCGGCGGACGGTGCCCGTCAAGAGAAAAAACTGGGTTACTGGGATGGTCACGGCGCAAATTCATTAAACCGGATGAAATTAACGGAACTTAAAACCGGTAAGGTTTGCGAAAACATTCTGTGCCGATCCATCGATCAGGACGAAGATGGTACGCACCATTTTGAATGGTGCGTTAAAACCAGCAGAACAAAGTAATCCTCTTATTGGAGTCGAAGCGGTGAATATAGAAGAAAACCTGATACATACTATGGCGGCATACTTCGATTTGCTGGATTTGGAAAACGCGTGGAAACACGACCAGCCAACCACTGTTGATATTAATGGGCACGAAACGCGTTTCCGTAAAAAGTCTGAAGTAACGGAAAGTAGGCAATACGTTGAAAGGGATCTGCGAGGCTTTACAAATGTTTTGCGGGATAAGTAAAAATGAAAGCGCTATCAATTAGACAACCTTGGGCGTGGTTGATTGCCAATGGCTATAAAGACGTTGAAAACCGCGTCTGGAAACGGCAACCCAAATACCGGGGGCAAATTTATATTCACGCCAGCAAAGGCTGCACTAAAGCGGAATATGCCGACGCCGTGGCATTTGCTGCAAGCATTGACCCGAGCATCAAGATTCCACCGCTGGAAGAACTGCAAAGAGGTGGGCTGATAGCCAAAGCCCTATTAACTGGCTGCGTCACTCAGTCCCTATCGCCCTGGTTTACCGGGCCTCTTGGTTTGGTGCTGGATAAGGTAGAAAAAATCGAGTTTGTGCCCTGCAAGGGTCAACTTGGATTTTTTGATTTGCGTTCCGGCCCTGTAAGTAACCACACATGGTGACGCCTCTAACATGCCAGAAGTAACCCTCGGTAGCGTCCCGGCAAAAGAAGCCATCACCCATATCCGCACCAAACTGCGAATCCCGACCCACCGTTGGGATTCGCTCATGCGCGACGTTCACGCCAAAGCCTTCACCGTTGCCGGTGCCACAAAAATGGACCTGCTTGGCGATCTGCATGAGTCCATCGCCGGTGCCCTCGAACAAGGCACCACCATTGCCGATTTTCGTCGTGATTTTGACGCCATCGTTGCCAAACACGGCT
>JBNKFQ010000347.1:0-14976 GCA_050289385.1 Porticoccaceae bacterium
TATCATCGTCTCCACGCCGGCTTCGGCGCCGGTCATGGCAAGCTACCGCGCCGTGGATTCAAAGGACTTCTCGATAATCCAGACATCTTTTTTTGAAATGCGGAAGATCAGGATCCGGTACACCAGCGAGAAAAAGGAAACCACCAACAGGGTGGTCGAGCCACAGTATCTATTCTTGAACTGGCCTGTATGGTACATCCTCGCCTGGGACCACTTGCGGGAGGCGGAACGGTTTTTCAGGATCGATCGCATTGACCGTGTCACCATGCTTGACGAACCCTTTAAAATCAGAAAAGAGAAGCCGTTTCTGGATTTGATTGAACAAATCGGGCGGCCGATATGATTGCTCAATAGCGACCAAATGCGGGACATGGAGGTCAGGTAGTACGCAGTTACCGGCAGGGCACTGGCAGGTCGGGGGATTGCTATGACTAACGGACAAAGCCACGTCTGTACCCCTTCCACGCTCCCTCCAGTCTGTGAAGCTGCTCATTGACTTTTTTTGCCTAAGTATTCTAATATTAGAATATGTATATTCTAGTGCTAGAATAAAATCATGATTGGCCTAACTGACAGCGAACTGCTTGTACTTGGCCTTTTGGCCGAAATGCCACGTCACGGCTATGAACTCGAACAGGTCATAGAGCAACGCGGTATGCGGGAATGGACGCCCATCGGGTTTTCGTCGATATACTTTGTGTTGAGTAAGCTGGAGAAAAAACAATTGCTTGCCGCGCAGAAACCGAACGCCGCGAAGGCCAGGAAGCGCTACAGCATCACCAAACAAGGGCGGAGTGCGTTGGTCAGTCAGACGCTGTCGGCAATCAGCAATTATCGCCCGGCCTATTCGTCGCTGTTATTGGGGGTGGCGCATTGGCCGGTGTTGACGCGAAAGCAGGCACTGGAGGCGCTGGGCTCACGCAAGCAAGCGGTGACCCGGGAAATACAACGGCTCGAAGCGATCCACTTTGAGCAGCAGCCCTTGCCCGATTATATGGATGTCCTGTTCGACTATTCAATCGGCCAGCTCACCACCGAACGTGACTGGATTACGAAAACACTGGCCTATATGAAAACCAAACCCTGGGATGACTAGGAGCAACACCATGTCAGAAAAATCTGCTCAACACAGGTTAAAAAAATTGTACCAACCGCCGCGAAACACAATTACCGAAGTGGATGTTCCGGAGATGCAATTCATGGTGGTTGACGGACGCGGCGATCCTGGCCGCAACGGTATCGACGAAACGATAAAGTGGCTTTATGCGGTTGCTCATTTTCTAATTCCAATCGCCAGGGCGCGTATGGGGAAACACTTTTTGTATCCGCCGGTCGAGTGTTTGTTCTGGGCGACGGATGAAAAAGATTTTATCACCGGCAACAAGGAGAAGTGGCATTGGCGGACGATGATTCCGTTGGCTGACTGGATGACCCGGGAGATGGTCGACAGCGCCATTGCGCAGGCGGAGGAAAAGCGGGGAGCACCATCCTCGTGGCCGGTGCGATTGGAACGGTTTCGCGAAGGGCGGTGCGTGCAACGACTGCATGTCGGTGATTACAGTGGCATCGGTGCTCTCTGCAAATCGCTTTACCAGGAGTACCTGCCGGATAACGACCTGGTTCCGAACGGCCCTTATCATGAAATTTACCTGAACGACCCGGGGCGTAAAGAGCCAGCGCGTCGTAAGGTGTTAATAAGACAGCCGGTAAAACCTCTGCTTGTGGGGCGTTGATCAATGCGATTGAGTTAATAGACGCGATAGCCCGAGCACGCCTGCTGCCGGTTTTTCCGCTTCGACGTGGTCGAGCGCGATGACGAGATTCTGTGGGAAGTCAGAGCCGGGGACGCGGCAGCCGACCTGCTCGACCGTTTTATGGCGTTAACTTCAGAATCCGAGCGTACGCCATCCCCATAATCGAGGATAGAAAATCCCTATTCCCTGTTGACATATTCCCATAATGGAATATATTGTTGCCATGGCACGGGCACGAACCACATTTGACGCATTCAACGCGATAGCGGAACCGAAACGGCGGGCACTAATCGAGACGCTGGTCACCCGGGAAATGACGGTCAATCAGATTGTGGAATGCGTGGGTTGGAATCAACCCATGGTGTCAAAACATCTTGGTGTTCTGAAGCAGGTGGGTTTGGTCTCGGAGCGCAAGGATGGTCGGCATCGTGTCTACAGGTTGAATGCTGCCCGGCTAAAACCCGTAAAAGAATGGGTTATCCAGTTCGAGCGTTTCTGGGGCGACGCCCTCGGGAACCTGGAAGATTACTTGAACGACATTCAATCCAAAGAGGTGAAAGATGAGTAACGACAGCGAAATTACGGTGGAGCCGACTATACTGACTCGGGAATACAATGCCCCGCGACAACAGGTCTTCGATGCCTGGACGAAGGTGGAGCACCTGAAAAACTGGCAGTTCCCCGCAAAAGGGTTTACCTGCGAATATACCCATACCGACATCAGCCCGGGGGGCTACACGCTTCACAAGATGACGGCGCCCAACGGGTTCGATATGTGGCTGTTGACGAAGTACGAAGAAATCAATCCACCGGAAACCATCGTTTTCAGACAATATAATTCAAACGAGACCGGTGATATTCTGCCTAATCCACAGATGCCCAACTGGCCCAGGGAATTGAGGACCACGATCAAGCTGGAAGACATGGGCGGCAAAACCAGATTGCGGTTATTTTGGCAACCGGTTAACCCCACCAGGGAAGAAGCCGAAGTCTTTGAATCCACCCGCGCCGAACACGGCAAGGGCTGGGGCGGTGGACTTGAGCAACTCGTGGCTTACCTCAAGTCGCTGTAAAAATAAAGATCTTCCAGGGAGGCCCCAACGCCATGCGTGAGGTTCTGCCCCGCAGCCGGTAACCTGCGATGAAACCCGTCGTCCAGAAAGAAAAACCGGCTGCGGTATCGCCCCTGCGCGACCCTGGCAAACGTATAGCCAATGCTCCAGAGCGGAGGCTGTGTTACGGGTGAGTGATATCGACAAGGGGTATGGCGCTGGTCAGGAACTTCTCGGATGGCGTCCATAACCCCTCTACATGGCGAAAACTCCATTTGGCCAACTCCTGCAAAACCGGCAGCATGTCGGCGCCTGTCTGGGTAAGAAGATATTCAAACCGGGGCGGTTTTTGCTCGTATTGCCTGCGACCAACCAGACCGAGCCTCGTTAAACGCTTAAGGCGTTCGTTAAGGATGTTTTTCTTGATCCCTTCGGGAGATTCGAGAAATTCAGAGAACTTCGATTTCCCACCAAGCATGTCTCGAATAATGACGAGAGTCCATTTGTCGCCGGCAATATCCAACGCCGTGGCAATCGGGCAAAGTGATCGGAGCGGTTTAAAGTCGATAGTCATCGTCATCCTGGCAGCCTGATACATACGCTTCTCATCATAGCAAGAATGTCTGTTGCAAAAAAGGACAAACCCGGGTATAACTTGTGTGTCCTTTTTTGCAACACACGTATGTAAATCCGTTTAATGTCATAGAGCTGGAGGAAACAGAATCATGATCACACTGTATTGGCACCCAATGTCACCCAACGCGAAACGTATTCAGGTGCTGGCAAGGGAGTTGAACCTTGAACTGGATGCCCGAATTGTCGACCTGTCCAAAGGTGAGCAACGCTCTGCCGCTTTTCTCGACAAAAACCCCAACGGCAAGGTGCCGGTGATTGAAGTTGACGGGGAATTTTTGTGGGAATCCCCGGCCATTCTGTATCGCCTTGCCGCCGAACACCGGGAGACACGGCCCCTGTTACCGGACTCCGAAGCGGAGATCGCGGGTATGCTCAAGTGGATGTTCTGGCATGCCAGCCACCTGGAGCCGGCAATTAATGCCATTGCTTTTGAGCGGCTCTTCCGCAAACCGCTGACGGGGGAAGACCCTGTTCAGGAAAAAATCGATGAGCACATGCCCACGTTCCAGCAGTCTGCCGGCATATTAGACGCACATCTGCATAACAAACAATGGCTGTTGGGAGACCTGTTCAGTATTGCCGATATCGCCTTGGGGACCACGCTGGAAATGGCACAGCAATCCGACATTCCCCTGAATGTTTTCACCGGTCTCAGTGGATGGCTGCAGCGGCTGACTGGCCGACCCAGTTGGAATGCAGATAACAACCTGTGAGGTTCTTTGATGAGCAAGATAAAAAAAGGTGCCGCCATTGTCGCGGTATTGCTGGCTACACTGATTGGTCTTTCATCCATAGGAGGCGACGTGACCCAACTTGAACACCAAATTGTGATTAATGCGCCCAGGGAAAAAGTATTCGAAACGCTGGCCGATCTCGAGAAAGTGCAGCACTACAATCCCGGTGTACAGAGTGCCAGGTATATTACCGACAAGGTCCGTGGCGAGGGCGCCGCCCGCGAGTGTGATCTTGGCAAGGATGGAGTCGTCCGTGAGCGGGTCACCGGATTTGAAGAAGGCCAATGGATAGAGATGGAACTATACGAGCACAACTGGCCGATAGAAAAAATGCAATGGACGACCCGTGTGCAGTCAACGGGTCCCCAGGCAACCCAAGTGAGCCAGACGATGGAATATCGAATGAAGTTCGGCCTGCTTGGCAGCTTGATGAATAAGGTCATTATGAAAAACAAACTAAATAGCACGCTGGCGCAGGTTTTCGAATCCATGAAGACCTACGTCGAGAGCGGCCAAAAACCTTGATTCTCGGAGCGCCGTTAGTAACCTCAATGCGGCGCTTCGTCCGCCTTCGCTGAACTGTCGTCGCCCGAGTCGTTTCGCTGGGTGTCCGGGGAGGAACAGTTACAGCAATACACCTCACAAGAGTGCTGGGGGATTGGTTTTTGCGGCACCTGCGGATCGACCCTGCCGGGCTTTATTAAATTTGTTATCTTGACAGAAGTGCTTCCGGGAACAGGAATGGTTCATACCCTGGCGGATATTGTAGTTGTGGTGTCAGCCCGGGATCCACTGGAAGCACTACCGCATTCGCAAATAGTCAATTTATTTCTGGGCCGCTCCGGCAGTCTTCCCGATAATCGGCGCGCGGTGCCAGTTGATCAGCGGGAAGACAATGTGATTCGGAATGTGTTTTACCGCAATATCCTGGACAAATCCCCAGCCCAAATTAAGGCTCACTGGTCAAAAATTGTCTTCATTGGCAAGGGGCGGCCACCGCAACAGGCAACAAATGACGAAGAAGTGAAAGCACTTCTTGCCAATAAACCAGCTGCCATTGGTTATATTGGCAGAGTCAACCTTGATGATCGTGTGAAGGTATTGGATATTTCATCCCAAAAAGAAAAATGGCCCAGTGCCAGAGGCTGTTGACGTTTAACGATAACTTTTTGGCAATTCCGGGGACAGTTTATAATGGCTCACTTAAGCGTAATATCGTGCTTTCCTTGGCCGCACGTCGGTAGTCGCGCGTCGCACGCTAGAAGGACACTTCCTTCCTTTTTATTGGCAATCCTTGTCGTTAGGGGGGGCTAAGGTTAAACCAACCAATATCGCCAGATATTACTGCCTGCACAGCAATAGAGATATTTTCCAGTCGAATTAGGGTTTTCCCCTTATCGCGTAATACGGCTATGTAACATATTCTTTTTTATCACAAGTTACACGAGCTAACAGACCCCCGATAATCATCGAGTCGACGAATAATGTGTGGAATAGTGGGATATTTAGGCAAACAGGACGCACAGGGAATTCTGCTCGATTGTCTCGCGCATCTTGAATATCGTGGTTACGACTCAGCAGGTATGGCCACTATTGCCGGGGGAAAGTTGGGACTATTGCGCAGCACAGGTAAAAATGCTGATCTGAAATCGCTGCTTGATCAGAATCCGTTACCAGGTCAACTCGGAATTGCCCACACTCGATGGGCAACTCACGGCGGTGCAACAGACAGTAACTCTCATCCCCATACGGATTGCAGTGGCACATTGGCCATTGTTCATAATGGCATTATCGAAAATTATAGTGAACTCAAGCATGAGATGGAGGCTCAGGGGCATCTGTTTGTCTCCAAAACAGACAGTGAAGTAATCGCCCATTTGATAGAAGACAACCTTGTCCAGGGAGCGCAAGACGGATTGGAATGCGCTGTAAAAAAATCGCTCTCTCTAATGACAGGGGCCTATGCAATCGCCGTAATCAGTCAGACTGAACCCGATAAAATTATTGTGGCTCGCAGTGGCGGGCCGTCCCTGGTCGTTGGTCAATGGCAAGACGGTATCCTGGTGTCTTCAGATGTGACTGCCATTTTGCATTACACCCGTGATGTCCAGGTACTCGAAGACGATGACATTGCAGTGATCACTCGCGACGGCGCCAGGTTCATTCGGCGTAACGGAGAATCGGTTTGCAGAGACAGAGTCAAGGTGGCCTTGCAGCAGAATGCTGCGGAAAAAAATGGCTATTCCCATTTCATGCTCAAGGAAATATACGAGCAACCTCTGGCAGTTATGAATACTATCCAGGGACAAGTATTAAATGATGAGGGGGACATTACGTTCCCTCAGGCAGATTTTACCCGGTCCGATCAATTTACTTCGATTCCTCGTATTTCGATTCTGGCCTGCGGCAGCTCCTGGCACGCAGCTCTGGTAGGGAGACATTTGATCGAAAGTATCAGCGGAACGCCCGTTGATGTTGATATTGCGTCTGAATACCGTTATCGCCCACAAACAGATGAACCGAATAAACTGGTTATTGGCATTTCCCAGTCAGGTGAAACTGCCGATACCATGGCTGCGCTAAAAACGGCAAAAGAGCGAGGCGCCTGTGTTTTGAGCCTTTGTAATGTAGCCGGATCAGGCATGAGTCGTATATCTGATGGTGTAATTTATACCTGTGCAGGGCCGGAAATAGGTGTTGCTTCCACCAAGACTTTTACGTGTCAGTTAACCGCACTGGTTCTCTTTGCCATTTCCCTGGGTAAGGCGAAAGGTCGCTTATCCACTCAGGATGCTAAACGGTTACTAAGGGACCTTATGCAGCTGCCATTTCTTATGGAACGAATTTTTGCCCAGAGCCAGAAACTGGAGGAGTTGGCGCGATTGTTTGATTCCTGCACCAGTGCCTTGTACCTGGGGCGTGGTGTTTTATACCCGCTGGCTGTAGAGGGTGCGTTAAAACTCAAGGAAATTTCTTACATTCACGCCGAAGGTTATCCAGCCGGTGAGTTGAAGCATGGTCCCATCGCCCTGATTGACAACCACATGCCAGTTGTTGTTATAGCCCCGGAAGGCATGCTTTATCAGAAGGTTCTGACTGCCATACAAGAAGTCAGTGCGCGGGACGGGATAGTAATGGTGATGGCAACGGAAGGCGATCAAAAAATTGGCGCACTCGTTGAGCATGTTTTTTACGTGCCCATGACATCAGAGCTGTTGATGCCAATTCTTATGGCAGTGCCGATGCAACTGCTGGCCTACCATATCGCCATACAAAGGGGTTGTGATGTCGACAAACCCCGAAACCTCGCCAAGAGCGTCACAGTAGACTAGTTGTGCACTTGCGTGAACATTGGCGGGTGAGCAGATATTTGAAACAACACTGATTGCAATAATGCAATTGAAGGGGCGAAGCCTTGCCGTTAATAAATCATGGAAGCAAGCAATTTTATCAGGATGACACGAGTACAAGTTTGACTGACACATCGGAAACGGAGGTGGGTTGGCATGTGCTTTGGACTCGAAGTAATTTTGAAAAAATTGTCAGGGATCAATTGCTCGAAAAGCAATATGACGTATTCCTGCCCATGATAAATGAATGGTCATTTCGTAATCAAGGTGCTGCATTTGATAACGAATTAGCTGGCAAATCCCCTGTAGTAAATGTCCCAATGTTTAAGGGTTATCTTTTTGTGCATCATCCCATTGACAGGGCAGCCTTTCTGGATATCAGTAAGACTCGGGGGCTGGTGCATATTCTGGGTTCGCGCTGGAATCGGCTGGCCCGGATCCCCGATGAACAGATCGAGACAATAAAATGTCTGGTGGACAGCCATTTGCCATTGCTGCCGTACCCCTACCTTAAAGCCGGTGATCAGGTAAGGATTGTTCGGGGAACGCTGGCCAATGCACAGGGCGTTCTGGTAAGGCAGGATTTGTCGAAAGGACTTTTTATTATTTCGGTCCGTCTGTTGCAGCGAAGTGTCGCAGTAAAAGTGGATTGTGCTGATGTGGTTCCGGTTTAAGGGCACCTCTAAAAATTGTTGGAGGTAAACAAAATGAATAGATCTGTAGAATCTGCAAACAAGCTGTTATTCGGTATGTTTGTGACCGCTGGAATTTCTGTGTCAACTTTTTTTCCAGTTACGGCTGGTGCGGAAACAGGATATTTCGCCATCCCTTCGTTATCTATCGCCGCAGTGCACGACGACAATTTATTTTTTGATATTTCTGAAAAAGCTTCCGACCTTATCGCCAGGGTCAGTCCAGCGCTGGAGGTTGGATATGAATCGGAAACGTTGACCTGGAGCGGCAGCTACCGATTTGATGCGGAAACCTATGATAAATACACAGATCTGGATTCGAGCCTGGCGCGTCGTTTTGCCGACGCAGAACTGGAATTTGCGCCAACTAGTCGTTTGACCCTGCTTGCCAAGGCGGATTACACCAAAACCAACACGCTCGATGATCTCAGTCTGGTTCCTGGGGGGGTTCTCCAGGGGTTGCTGATTGGCAGAAATGAAGCAGAACGCCTCTCCATCAATCCCGCCATGGAATACAGTATTACCTCAACGGCTACCGGTTCGCTCGCTTATACACAGACAAATGACAAACTGTTCGGTGGTGTGAAAAATGACACCTATAAACTGGAAGCGGACCTCGAACATAAATTTTCTGCAAAAAATGCTATTGGTTATGGTTATATTTACCGAAATTATCGTTTTGATGATGAATCCGGCCAAAATACTGTAACCATACCCAGCGCCAGGCAGAATTCTCATACCGCCTGGTTTGGCCTGTCTCATAAGTGGAGTCCCAGAACAAGCGGGACCGCTCGGGTCGGACCCCGCTATTATCAGCAATCCGTCGAGCCCTATCTGTTGCTTTCGTTACGTCGCAAATACACCAATGGTGATTTGCGGGTAAGTTATGAACGCGACGAAACCACATTGCTTGGTGATGTGGGACGAGTAGAGGCTGAAACACTTTCTGCAACGCTGTCGCGAAGCTTCGGCCCCAATGTGGATTTTCAGGTTGTTCCGGCGTATGGAAATGTTTCCCTGGAGGGCTCAGACGCGAATATCTTCAGGCTGGCTATGGAGGGCAAGTACAGAATTAACGACGTATTTTCTATAACGGCCGCTTATGACTTTTATTTGCAGCGGGTGAAATTTGTTGGTGGCGATGTGGAAAGAGTTTCCCGTAATGTGATCCAGCTAGGGGTAACCTTCACATGGCCCCGTCAATCGCGAAAAAGAGATCAATCTGGTGGTGAAAATTAAATGAAAACTAACGTTTATACAACGGCGTTTTCTGGCCGGTCAAATGCAGAAGGGTGCAAGGCTCTGGTAACGCTGGTGCTGATTGCTGTTACTACCCTCACCGGTTGTGCCGTGAGCAGTGGAGGTAATTCAACGCCGTCTGGCCTCGCACCAAGGTCAGATGCTCAGGTAATGGATTATCTGATAGGTCCGTCGGATGTTCTGTCCATTAGTGTCTGGAACCACAAGGAACTAAACCGAACCGTCACCGTACGGCCAGACGGCAAACTGTCGTTTTCACTGGTAGGTGATATTACTGCGGTAGGGTTTACGCCGCTGGAACTGCAAGAGGTCATGGAAAAAGCATTGAGCAATTATATCAATATTATTCCGGGCGAAGTTTCCGTTGTAGTGGATGCCGTGCACAGTTACAAAGTGTCGGTATTGGGTGAAGTGCGCTTGCCGGGACGGTTTGAATTTCAGAATCAGATTTCGGTATTGGATGCATTGGCGCAAGCTGGTGGTCTGACTGAATTTGCTTCAGGCGACAATATTATGATTCTTCGCAGGAGTCAGGGCAAAACCGACAAAATAGAATTTGATTATCAGAAACTGGTCAAGTCAAAAAATATTACCGAACAAGTGCTGATATACCCAGGCGATATTATTCTCGTTCCATAGGGTCAGATAAGGTATACACGGTATGACAGAAGAGCTTGCTAACCGATCTATAATTGATGCCGCGATTGAACAATGGCGAAGGCGGAAGTGGCTGCTTATTGTCTGTTTTTTATCGGTCTTTAGCGTAATCGTCAGTCTCGCGTTGGCGTTACCTCCATTGTACCGCTCTTCAACGACCATTTTGTTTGGTCAGGACAATATTACCGAATCCCTGGTCAAGACTGGTGTTGAGAATGAGCTGGAACTCAGGTTGGGAATTATTCAGCAGGCGGTATTGAGCAGGGGTCAATTACAAGAAATGGTCGATGCTTTTGATCTTTACGCACCAATGAAAAAACATGACCCCCCTGAGTCGATAATCAATCGGCTCCGCAAGGACATTAAAATTGAACAGCGAGCCTCGGCGCAGCCGCAATGGGGAAAGGATTCTACCTACGCTATTACCATCAGTTATCAGGGCTGGGACCCGGATCTGGTTGCCAAAGTAGCCAATGATCTGGCTGCCCGTTTCAAATCTGAAAATGAAAGAATCCGAATTAATCGGGCGGCGAGAACCACACAATTTATCAACGAACAGCTCGATGAAGCAAAAAAACAGTTTATGGCTCAGGAAAACCGTATAAATACTTTTCGGAACGAACATTTGGGTGGGCTGCCAGAGCAACAGCTCGTAAATATGGCAACCCTGGAAAGACTGAATGCTGAACTGCAACTGAACGGTGAAAAGCAAGTGCAGTTACTAAACCGGCGGGACTCCATGTTATTTGGCGTTAACGCCAGCGGACAGGCCAGCAGTGCGGCTGGATTAACGGGCAGTTTGCGGCTTGAGCGGCTGAAGCGGGATCTGGCAGAAATGCAAAATCGTTACACAGACAATTATCCTGGTATTATTCGTCTGAAAAGCGAGATAAATACACTTGAACAGGAGCTGGCTGAAAAGGGTGAGACTGGTGCAAAAAATGATGATTTACAGTTGTCCGGGCAGAATCCGGCAGATATAGACCGGGAACTGATGGCGCTGAAAAAGACAGAAAGAAATTTGCGAAACTCAATTGCCGCATTGACGCGCAAAATTGAGGAAGTGCCAAAAATCGATCAGCAACTGAAGCGTTTTACCTACGATTACGACACCAGTAAAGATGAATACCTGGCGCTAAGAAAACTTTATCAGGATGCCCAGTTGGCTCAATCGCTGGAGACGCAGCAGGATCAACAGTTTAAAATTATTGAAGTGGCGATTCCCCCCAATTTTCCTGTGGCACCGGATCGTTTTCGACTGATGTTTATCGGTTTTATTTTTGCTGCCGGTTTCGCCGGGGCAGTGCTGCTGTTGGTCGAGCAGCTTGACAGGAGCTTCCATTCCATTTCGGATATTCGTCGTTTTACAAGAATACCGGTGCTGGCCAGCGTCGCCAGGATCCAGACCAGAGGGGATCGTTGGCGCAGGATGACCCGCTTTGGTCTGGTCTCGATACTGGTTGTCGCAGGTCTTGTTGTGGTAACAAGTTTCAGTTATTACGCGGGTAAAAATGCCGAGCAACTGGTCTGGACAATTTCGGGTTAAAGGTGCTTATTCATAATGAAACAGGTAAAAGATATGACCGACACTTTGTCATCCAGAGTTCACCCGGTAAAAACGTCTGTTGCGCGTGGCGAGGACCGACTCCGGATCAGTAAAAGCGGACGCATTAACCCGCGACTGGTTTGTTTGTTGCAGCCCCATTCAAGTCTGGTGGAAAGTTACTACCGGCTAAGACATGCGCTTGAAACAATGCGCCAGTCTGACCAGGGTCTGGTGGTCGGTGTTACCAGCCCTGAAGAGGGCGACGGAAAAACATTAACAGCCATTAATCTGGCTGGCGCCCTGGCACAGGATTCCGGTGCCCGTGTTCTTTTGATTGATCTGGATTTGCGCCAACCGGGTATTCGCAGTTATCTTGACGTAAAAACTCTGGCTGGCCCGGGCATCGTGGACTGGATAAACAATACGGAACTCACTAGAGAGCAAGTGGTCCGCTACCTGCCGGGCTTTAATCTCTATGTGACGCCTTCGGGCGACAAGGCAGAATTTCCTTATGAACTGCTTAAATCCCCCCGACTTGATAAATTGCTTGCACACGCACGCCAGCACTATGACTTTGTTATTGTGGATACGCCGCAAGTTCTGCTCTTGCCGGATACCGAGTTGATTTCCAAAATGGTTGACGGGTTTTTGATTGTTGTCAAGGCAGATCGCACGCCGCAAAAAATGTTGGAAGAAACCCTGAATTTAATGGCTCAAGAAAAAGTATTTGGCTTGGTTTTTAATGAGGTCTCGAATATGCAATGAAGGTTTTTTCGCGGTATGAAGCCGTATTTTTAACAAAGATATTTTCACAACAATTTTTTCACAACAATCTTTTTTAAAAGGATATCTTTAAAAATAAAGTTTAGCAGAAATTTTTCCGTTATTGACGGGTTGTTGCAACTGGATAATGTCAACTCTTCAAATGAGAACATTTATATTATGACAACCCTTCACTCAGAAAAAAGGACTCTGGTGTTTGGCGCTGGTTCCTTTGTGGGCGAGCTGCTCATTGCAATTCATCAACACCCGGAGTGTGAATATCAGATCGCCGGTATTGTCACCACAGAACCGGTTGATGACGAAGACTGTTATGGCTATCCCATGCTGGGCACGCTGGAAGATCTGCATCAGATTATTTTTCAGAAAAAACCGGAGGTGATTATCGTAGCTTTGCCTCAGGGCAGTGCGGAGCTGTTCGATTATCATTTGCTGGAAGCCAGAGTACTTGGGCATATTCGTGTCGAGCACGCAGAGACGATTTATGAACGACTGACCGGCAAACTGCCCATTGAAACCTTCGCCCCTGAAGAACTAATCTATACAGATGATTTTCAACCGGGCCGAATAGCCCTGTTGTCAACCCGCCTTCTGAGTCTTTGTGTCGCCATTATCGGGAGCATTCTTCTAGCCCCGTTGTTGCTGCTGATTGCATGTTTGGTCAAGCTTGATTCCTCCGGACCTGTGTTGTTTGTGCAGGAGCGGTCGGGCCTGGACGGCAAGTGTTTTAAACTGATCAAATTTCGCACGATGCAGCCCACTGACGAGCGAATTTCCGAGTGGGAGGAAGATAATGTTCACAGAATTACCAGGGTGGGGCGCTGGCTGAGAAAATTTCGTCTGGATGAGCTGCCGCAATTTGTCAACATTCTGCGAGGCGATATGAACATTGTGGGGCCTCGACCGCACCCGGTTTCCAATGTTGAACTTTTTGCTCTGGTGTCGCGCAACACTCCTGAATCCGGGATGCCGATTCCTTATTACACCTTGCGTTCCAGTGTTCGACCAGGCGTTACCGGCTGGGCTCAGGTGCGTTATCGCTATGCCAATAATCTTCAGGAAGAAATAGAAAAACTGCGTTTTGATCTGTACTACGTCAAACATTATTCGCTGTGGCTCGATATTCGCATTTTGCTGGAGACCGTGGCGATTGTTTTGCAGGGTTCTGATGCAGTAAAGGGTTCTGATGCAGTAAAGAGTTCTGATACAAGAAAGAGTTCTGATACAACAAATGATCGGGGCAAAGTGATTGACAACATCGATGCAATACTCGCCCCGGTAAAAACTGTCGCAGAAAAAAATAACTCGGCTGAATCTCCGCGCAGGTCGGCGTGAGAGACCTGTTGTTTTAAGACAAGTCACCACAGAAAGGACAATTTTATGCGCAATCTGGCCTTTGATGCAGCCCGAAAAAAAGACGTTCTTTCAAATTCCGGCGCCCGTTTGCGAACCGATATTTTTACCACCTTACTGAAACGTATAACCAGTCATACGGCTCAGGTTACCGTAATAGGGCAGGGTTATGTTGGCCTGCCTCTCGCGGTGGCCTTTGCTCGAAAAGGTTTCAAGGTAAATGGCCTGGATATCGATGCCACACGTATCAATCACCTTGAGCACTACGACGCCAATAGCCCCGACGTCAGTAATGAAGAGCTGAAAGCACTGAGCAACAGTGGCTGTTATCAGCCGACCACAGATTTTTCGTCGTTGGCTGACAGCGACGTTATCCTCATTTGTGTGCCAACGCCGTTGCGTAAATCCAAGGACCCGGATATTTCCTATGTGTTGGCTACGGCGGAACGCCTGGTAGAAAGTTTGCGCCCCGGGCAGCTGATTATTCTTGAGTCGACAACCTATCCGGGCACGACAGAAGAATTGCTACTGCCGTTATTTGAGGCGAAAAATTTTAAAGCCGGAAGCGATTTTTTTCTGGCGTTTTCGCCGGAAAGAGTTGATCCGGGCAACAAACAATTCAGTGTCAGGGACATTCCCAAGGTCACGGGCGGGGTAACACCGCAGTGTACTAAACTGGCGGCCGCTTTTTATCATCAGATTGTTAAAAAAGTGATTGAGGTTTCTGCACCCAAAGTCGCGGAATTAGCCAAGCTCTATGAAAATGTTTTTCGCAGTGTCAATATCGCCCTGGCCAACGAATTTTCCCTGATGTGTCGACAGCTTGGTGTCAGTTCTCGCGAAGTGATTGATGCGGCAGCCAGCAAACCTTTTGGTTTTATGCCCTTTTATCCAGGCCCAGGTATTGGCGGCCATTGCATTCCGATAGACCCGGCTTATCTCACCTGGAAAATGCGCCTTAGTAACTACCAGGCACGTTTTATTCCGCTGGCGGAAGAAATTAACCAGTCCATGCCCGCACATGTGGTTCGCTTGATCAGCGAAGCACTCAACCAGCGCAAGCGCTGCCTTAGCGGCGCCAGGCTGTTGGCGATTGGGGTCGCCTATAAGCGCGGTGTCGGGGATATTCGCGAATCACCTGCCTTGCAGGTGCTTGACAGCT
>JBNKFQ010000348.1:0-10476 GCA_050289385.1 Porticoccaceae bacterium
CGAATCGTGACTGAAATGGAGTATGAACGAGGACTTTGCTCTGGCCAAATAAAGCTGATTGCCAGTATTGAGTCGGCAAAGGCTGTGCTGAATCTTCGTGAAATTGCGGAGGCTTCGTCCCGATTATCGGCCCTGGCCCTGGGACCAGAGGACCTGGCAACGGATTTAGGTTGTATGCCAACGGAATATGCACTGCTGGCTTCCTGCCAATCCCTGCTGCTGACTGCACGCGCAGCGGGGCTGATGGCCATCGGTTTTCCGGGATCGCTTGGAGAATATAGCGATCAGTCGGCGTTTCGGCAACTGGTTGAAAAAGGCCGTGATCTGGGTGTTGATGGTACTTTTTGCATCCACCCGGATCAGGTTGAAATCGTCAATAAAGTGTTTCTACCAAGGCCTGACGAAATTGAATGGGCTCAAAAGGTCATCGCCAAGCGCAACCGTATCAATGCTCAGGAGGCTGTATTTTCCCTTGACGGAAAAATGGTGGATGAACCGGTAGTGAAGAGAGCGGAGAGGCTGTTGTCCATGGTGCAAGGTCGATATTAGGGTACCCTGATCCGTGGCATGAGTCGACGCGCTCCTGTACAGCTACCCTCAACCATGAGTAACCATATTAAATACGCAAATAAGCTTTTAACAGCCGGGTTCCTGATGATGGTAAGCGCCAATAACTCAACGTACTCCCCTTAATTACTGAGCTTCTTCACACTCCCAAATTTTTAGACCATGGGAGTTTAAAATGTCGAGATAGGGGGTCACAAGGATAGGGGGTCACCCATTGGCCATTTCGCGTCACGCAGCCAATAAAAACCCTTCCCGATAAAACGGGTGCTGGTTATACCCGGGCAATCTATTCACACGCATCCGTTTTTTCGTCGGTGGTTGTCGTGTCCATTGACACGCAACAGTCACCCATCGGGATCAAGTGGTGCAAACACTGCCCCGGCTTTCGCCCCAAAAAATCGCCGGTGCCAAACACGGTCCACACAAGGCAGGGATAGGGGGCGAGATTAGTTTGACCCCATCAGTTGAAGGGAAGTTAGATAAAATGATGAACGGCATTATCAATAGATTTGACCCCTGTCCCTTAATGGCATGAAGTTATTCCAGTGATGAACAGCTTTCTTACAACTTGTCTTTTAATTGCATTTTTGCAAAGACCTGTGGACACCAAAAATGTATTCCTTGCGGGTTAAGCAATTGTCGTGATTATCATAAAAACAAGCCAGATTCTCCAATACGGATGGTCAGTTTAAAGATTACGATTGGCAGTTACCCACGTGCTGAAAAATACGATAAGACTGACATCATAAAAAATATTTTCCTGCTCGTATGGCGTGGGCGATACGTCTTGATGAAGCGCTGGCATTTCTGGGCAATGAATGGAGAAATTAATGTCTGTTCCACAACGATCTGAGCTCTCTTATTCCTCTGCCCCTAAATTAGCGTTGCGACACCTGTGGTTGACCTTGGGGGCACTGCTATTGGGGCTGTTTTGCGCGTCAGCCTCTGCCCTGGGTGTCTGGGAGCCCATACGAATATTACTGTTCTCGAAGGTCGCTGATGGCGCTTTTCGGCATGACTCGATAACACCGGGTGCAAAGATGATAGGTGCCATTGCCGATATGCGTGGCTGGGCGCTTGACGATACCGTGGATGCAGGCGTTTTCACTCTCGAGAACTTGCGGCAATACAACGTAGTGGTGTTCAACAACACTGCCGGCGATGTGCTCGATCGCCATCAACAGGCGGCTTTTGAAGAGTATATTCGCGCTGGCGGTGGCTTTGTCGGTATGCATGCGGCCAGCGACACCGAATATGACTGGCCCTGGTACGGCCAACTGGTGGGCGCGCGCTTCAAACACCACCCGTCGGGCACACAAGAGGCTACCGTGGTTGTGGAAAATGACTGGCACGGCGCCAGTAAATATTTGATCGCGCCAGGCATGCCCAAAAACTATATCTACACACCGGGGAAGGTTATCGACGAGTGGTACGATTTTCAGGCCAATCCGCGTTACACCCCGGGTACCACTGTGTTGTTGCGGGTCGACGAAGAGACTTATTCAGGTGGAGCGATGGGTGGTGATCACCCCATCGCCTGGGCGCGTGAATACGATGGGGGGCGGGCGTTTTATACCGCGTTGGGACATAACATTCCCGGTGATCTCAATGGCGATTCCTCGCTTTTTCTTTATACCCATCCTTTTTTGGCTAGCCACCTTGCCGGTGGTATCGAATGGGCGGCTGGGCCGCGTTCGGTGCACAGCGGTTTAATACTCGATTTAAATGCTGACAAAGGCCTGACCCTGGAGGAGAACAACCGGGTGGCAGCCTGGCAAAATCAGGTGGCTGGTTTTATTGCCCGTGATTTTGTCAAACGTGACGAAGGCCGCGAGACTCCGGGGTCGGGTCGACCTACCCTGAGACGGGCAGTGAGCGAACTCAGTGGCCACAACAGTTTGATTTTTATTCGCCAAGAGCTGCTGAACATGGAAGAGGACGCCTTTGACCACCTCACCCAGGGCAGCGGTTATACCTGGTTCGCGGTGATGACACCCTACAGCCAGTCCGAGGGAGTAAAAGACGTCAACATCCTGTTTGGCAATTTGCGAACGGGCGGCTTGTTCGAGGGCTTTTGGGCGGGTCTTGAGGACAATAATCGCTTTTGGTTAGGGTCTCGCAATGGTGTGACATTTGGTCGTTTCGATCGCAATAATCCCAGGGTGGCTGGCCCCATACTCGAAAAAAACCGCTATTATATCGTAGCTGGGCGCATGGGTGGTGGAACCGGCGAGGTGACGGTTGAGCTATTTGTCGATCAGGCGACGCCATTTGCGAGCGCGACTGTGCAAATAACCGAGGGCGGCAATCCCTCAAAAATGGCCATTGGCCAGGAGCGGGATGCCACCAACCATCCGGGAGCAGAATCATTCGAAGGGGAACTGGCGCGGTTGTTGATATATGAGCGCCCCTTGAGCGATGACGAAATGGCGCGGATGATTGCTCTGTTGCGAGACGAGTATCTGGCGCCGTAATCAGCAGATCGCTTTTTCCATGCTTCTTGCTTATCGGCATTTGGATAGTCCAGTCATGGCGCACAGGAGGTTCAACCTGCATTTTCACTGTGGTTCCGCGGTGATTCATCGCATGGTGTTGTCGATTGACGGCATTTACCAAAGTACCACTATTTTTCGTTTTAACAATATGAGTGACCCATCACAATGACTCTCCGTTGTCTGCTATTTTTTTTGTCGACTTTACACATGATCGACTCCGTGGCCGAAGATGCGCCAGTAAACTTTAAGCGGCTGCAACTGGATCTGTTTTATTGGAGCGAGGGCGCCAATTTTGGCGATCTCAATAACGATGGTGTCCTCGACACCATCTCTGGCCCTTATTGGTGGGAGGGTCCAGGGTTTAAACGGCGGCACCAGTTTTATCCGGCGGAAACCACCTTCAGTATGGTAGATAACGGCGGAAATCGCATCACCTATCCCGGTTACGAGGGCGCGCTGGGCAGCAAAAACGCCTATTCCGTGGATAACTTTTTTACTTTTTCCTACGATTTTTCCGGTGACGGGTGGAATGACATTCTGACATTCGGGATACCTGGCGCCCCCGCCTATCTGTTTATCAACCCCGGAGAAAAGTCCGGCAACTGGGAGCGGCACATGGTATTTGACGGGGTGGACAACGAGTCGCCCGGTCTGTTAGATGTCACCGGCGACGGTCGTCCGGAAATTGTCTGCAATTATCACGGCCAGATTGGCTATGCGGAATACAATCCCCAGGACCCCACGGCACCGTGGCGGTTTCGCGCAATTACCAACGGTGACAATTGGCACAAATACTCCCATGGCCTGGGGGTGGGGGATATCGATGGTGACGGCCGCAACGATATCGTGTTCAAGGATGGCTGGTACCGGCAGCCAGACTCGCTGGCGGACGAGCCGCTGTGGCAAAAGCATGAATATTTGTTCAGTGAGCGGGGTGGTGCGCAGATGCTGGTATATGACGTCAATGACGATGGCCTGAGCGATGTCATTACCGGCCTGTATGGCCATGGCTACGGGCTGGCCTGGTATGAGCAGAATAATGAGGGAGGGAGTATCACTTTCAGGCAGCACATTATTATGAGCGAGACGGGTCAGGAAAATAGCAATCGGGTCAATTTTTCCCAGTTACACGCATTGGCGCTGGTGGATGTAGATGGCGATGGCCTCAAGGATATTGTTACCGGCAAAACTTTTTGGGCACACGGCCCCGACTATGATGCCGGTCGCAACGATCCCCCCGTACTATACTGGTTTCGTTTGACACGTAGCGGCGACCAGGTGGACTGGAAGCCCTATCTTATCGACAACGATTCAGGCATCGGCCGGCAGATTGGCATTGGTGACATCACAGGCGACGGACGCCCCGATATCATCATCGGTAATAAAAAAGGTACGATGGTTTTTCTTAACGGCAAGCCATGAACCGTTAGGGGTTCGGGTGCGGCTCAAACCAGGGATAATGCCCGGATAAGTACCAATGCTTGAAGGTTCATGTCACTGTGGCAAGGTAAAGTGGAAGTTCGACAGCAAGCCGGAAATGGCAACCGCTTGTAATTGTATTGTCTGCAGGCGCTATGGCGTGACCCTATCTTTCTATCTTTCTATCTTTCTATCTTCCTGTCTTCACGATACGTTATACCGGAAATTTGAAATTGTGGATGTGGCAATCTGAAATAAGATTCTCTCTTGGTCGCATGGCCTACTGGCGCGCGGCCAAACTCAATGCCTTGCGACCCACTAGGGGGTACTCGTCATTGAGTACCTCTAAAAGCCGTTCCAACTGGCGCGTGTGCAGGCGCGATTGACATTTATGGCAGCAAATTAGTACCAGCAGCCTGAAGATGGACGAATTCTACCAAGATTGTGCAGCTTCCATTTAACAGCGGGAAGGATTTCAACTCCCGCAAGGTCAAGTAGTGACCAGTCTGGCTCGCGCTTTTTGAAAGAGACGAGAAACTGCTTATCGTTATCTGTAAGGGACGATTGCACAATTTTTATGAACTCCTCTCTTGTTTCGAGCAGATCGTCCAGGCTGATAGGCGTAGCAGCCATCCTTTCAAACTCTGATTCATAGATCCCGGCTATATCGTTACTGCGCGGTGCAAGCAATTCCACGATGGGCCTGTTATTGCTGATCAAGTAAACAAGAAATGTCTTGAATAGATCTCTCGATATACCTTCATTGCCAAGTAGTATTCTTATGTCGAACAGATCGCGAGGGTGCTGCCGGTCCAGCGCTGCATTCATTTTGCCTGCGTACAAATCGTTGAAGGAAAGCGTTTGTATCTCGGCATAGCCAAACTCATTCTCGGTGCGTTCGGTCACTTCCATTATTTCAGTAGGGTGTACCGCTCCTCTCAGAACAGAGGATGTCTCGATCTTGATTTGTATGTCTTGCTGCCTTACAACAAGCTTGTATTGTGAGGTCTTGCTGACACTGGCGCCAGAAACGGTTTTGGGGATTGAATTGGCAATCCTGGAAAGTGCTGTTTCAATTCCCTCTAAAGACGATGCTCTGTCTTCTATTGGCAGGTAGGTAAGGTCAATATCTACTGATAAGCGGGGCAGGTCTCTTACAAACAGGTTGAGAGCCGTTCCGCCCTTCAAGGCAAAACAACTTTCTTTCGCTATCTCCGGCAAGGTTCTTACCAGCAACTGGACTTGTCTAAAATACTCGCTCTGCGCTTCCATGCATATTCTCCGGTATGGTTATTTGATAGGTTTTATCGAGCTTGCCGCCTTTGACAACCATGCGTTTACCTTTGCCTAGCTCGTAATTTTTAACATCAAGCTTGGCGCGCCATGGGTGGCTGTGTCTGTCAGCAAACCAGAAAAAGAGCCTTTTGGCTTTGATGCTTTTGCAGAGCGACAAAGCCGTATCAAGCTTGCGAGGGGATAGTGTCGTCAGGCCTTCGAAGATCAGGTCAGTATGGTCAAACGATATTTCCTCGGGTATAGCCTGCAAGAGTTCCAAGGTGGCAGCTTCAGTGATTGAGGCGTGGAGGGGTACTCCAGGGCTGCTGTCCCGTGAGAGCACTGTGCCGGTAAGGCTTTCATTAAACAGTTCACCGGACTTATATAGTCTTTTCGTGCTGTGCCACTTAAAGTTTATGTCCGGCAATATTTTATTGATCCACGGAGGTGGTTTTTCCGGGCTGTAGAGTTGTATTGTCTTTCTCTTGCCAAGTGGAACGTAATGTCCGTAACCGTGCAGCTCCATAGCAGTGAGGCCGCCCAACCAGAGAGTAACCCCCATAGCTTGTAACGAGTTTGTAAGCCCTTCCCATGTAAGGCTGGTTTCAGGGCGTTTATAGACGCCCGGCACGAGAGTCACCAGTTGATTGCTTTTGACCAGATTGTCGATACTGTGCAGCTTGATACCTTTATCCATAAGCCAGCGTCTGGTCGCCACATGACCATATGGCACCAGTTCTACGAGCTTGCTTCTTAAGTCAGCATTTAGAGGCATGGTTTATATACCTAAATATTTACGGCGATCATCGCCGCATTTACGGAATATTGTAAACCAATATAGTTTAAAAGAATAGTTTAGTAAAGTTTAAAAATACGGTGATGATCGCCGTATATTTGATATTTTATAAACTGAGTGCGTCAGGACTTTGAAAACAAGCGGCAGGGTACCCCAAATTAAAAACAATAGTTGAATCGCACTTATGTCGATATTTCCAAAAAATATCAACATGAATGCTTAATGTGTCGATTCCATAAGTACGTGTGAGGTTGGCTAGCTTATTGATTTCTATGGATTCCCCCACGGCCCTCTCTTTAGGGGGTTCGATAACTTATTGATATTATTTGATTTTTTAGGGGTATTCAAGGGCACCATATTTTGGTTGTTTTTAACAATTTGATTTTGTTCTCCTTTTTGGGGCTGGGAATATGGGTGTCCTGTAGTTCTTTCTGTAGTTCTTTGCTGTAGTTCTTTGTAGCAAATCGGGTATTATCCTGTATGGAAACGGGTATTTGGGTAAAACTTGTTTTAACCCTTTGAACAATAATGACTTTCATGATTTTCTTAAGTGAGACATTGGCTCTGGTCTTACCACATCATATATTTCTTCTTTCATGATATGTCGATATTTCTTAAAAATATCGACATAAAATCTTGACGTGTCGATGCCATCGATATATTCTCGTGATATGTCGAAAAAATCCGGTTTTATAAACATATGAGCTGGGATCCCAAAAAGCCTTATAACGACCTCCCTTTACTGCCGCCGGCAGTGGAGCTGGAAACGAAGAAGGTGCTGAAACACTGTATTGCGGCCAGGGCTGCGCTTGCTGAACTCAAGCAGGCGGCCGAGCTTATTCCCAATCAGGCCATGCTGATCAACACATTACCCTTGCTGGAAGCTAAAGACAGTTCGGAGATCGAAAACATCGTTACCACCACCGACAAACTCTTTCAGTTTGCAGATGGTAATGACGCTCAGGCAGACTCGGCCACCAGGGAGGCTTTGCGCTACCGTCGGGCCTTGTATGAAGGTTGGCAGACTCTGTCGAAACGGCCTATCAACACTAATATGGCAGAGTCGATCTGTAGCCAGATTAACGGGGTGGATATGACGGTGCGTAAAGTGCCCGGCACTACCTTGGCTAACGACAGGACTGGCGAGGTGATTTACACCCCGCCACAAGGTGAAAAGGTTATACGTGATTTACTGAGCAACTGGGAAAAGCTGTTGCACGACCAGACTGATCTGGACCCGCTAATCCGTATGGCTGTGATGCACTACCAATTTGAGGCGATTCACCCTTTTACTGATGGCAACGGGCGCACTGGCAGAGTCCTGAATATCTTGTATCTGGTGCAGCAGGAGCTGCTCAACCTGCCGATTCTGTATTTGAGCCGTTACATCATTGCCAACAAAGGGCAGTATTACAGCGGTTTGCTGGCGGTGACTCGCGAGCAGGCATGGGAACCCTGGGTAAAGTACATGTTGGAGGCGGTTGAAAGCACGGCTAATTGGACTACCCTAAAAATTATCAGTATCCGCGATCTTGCCGACCACACGGCAGAATACGTCCGGTCTGAATTGCCTAAAATTTACAGTCGTGAACTGATTGACACGATATTTCAGCAACCTTACTGCCGCATTAATAATCTGGTAAATGCCAAAATTGCCATGCGACAAACTGCGGCGGAATACCTTAAAAAATTAGCTGCTATAGGGGTTTTGGAAGAAAAGCAGGCGGGCCGGGAAAGAATCTTTGTGCAGCCGAAATTAGTTCGGCTTATTACAATGGATAGTAATCAGTTTGATTTGTACGAATAGCATCTACTTGGCTTTGTAGAAATCAATGATCGCTGTGCATGCGGATAAATGGATCTTTATCAAAACCAAAAGGGTAAATACAAATGCTTGAGGGATCGTGTCACTGTGGCAAGGTAACGTGGAAGTTCAACGGCAACCCGGAAAGGGCAACCGCCTGTAATTGTACTGTGTGCAGACGCTATGGTGTGTTGTGGGCGTATGACTACGTGGGCGAGCGTATCCAAACTTCGGGTGACACTCGGCCATATAAAAGGGGCGACCGATCGTTGAGTTTTCATTTTTGTTCCACTTGCGGTTGTGTGGCGTACTGGCGAGCGGTTGAGCCCAATGCCGAAGGGCGGCGCCGAATTGCGGTTAACTTGCGTTTGGCAAAGCCTGACGATGTAGCGCAAATTCCGGTTGATCACTTTGATGGTCTGGAATCGTTCCAGAAACTGCCGGGGGATGGCAGGTGTGTAAAAGATTATTGGTTTTGAGTTATGTTCCGGGGGTTGTTTACTTGATTTTGTATTTTCTGGATTGAGATGGAAGATGGTATGGGCCAGAGTATTGGCAGGTCGAATTTCCAAGGTAAAGAGTAAATATGATACTTGACCCCTCACGTCCCTTGACCCCTCACATCCCAACCTGGATGGATGAGAGTATTAACTGAGGGAATATTTCATGAAAAATATAATTCGAGGAATTTATCTATCTGCTGTCCTTCTGGTTACAGGTGTTGGCAGTTCTGCATCATGGGGGGAAGTTGATCAGATATTTGAACATGTTAAATCTGATTTGCCAGTGATGGATGCTCGCTCCGTTGACCGAAAAATATTTCGTTTAACATCGGCGCCTAAATCTCATGATTTGCAGCGGGTAGATTCTTACAGGTTGGATCAGTTAAGTTCGGGTGAAGTAATAAAAAAGGAGGGTGCTTCGGCAGTAGATGCTAGAAAATATGATTTGGAAAAAATCAGGAATGAAATGAGGATGAGGTATATAGGGCCAATAGATAAAAGGCCCCCTGTAGATAATACCTATTCGATGAGGATTGGATGTGATTTATATACATTGTTTGTCGTGGAAAAGATTGAGGATGTTAGATTTAACCTGAATCATATTACAGCTGTAGTGGATGGTGAGGATGGTTCCTACGTCAGATTTACATTCCCCCCGGATTCTGATGATCTTGTTGCGACTGCTCATACGTCAAAGGGTGATTACAGGATCACATCTTCACCGATCAAACCTGATCAACATGTAGTCTATAAGCTTGATGGCAATTCAAAAAAAGCGCGTCGTATGGTTGTGAATGAGCGACATCATTCAGAGCTGTTTAATCTGGAAAGACGGCATTTGGCAGTAAACCAGCTGGCAAATATTCAGCCATTCATGTTTAGAGAGACTGTATCTGATCAATTTGTTGACATAACCATTTCTGGCGGTGACTTGGGTTATGTTGATATAAAAAAAATAGAGAATAATCCCCTTGCTTTGGTTGAAACAGTTGTTGACGAATTGTCTCCAATAGCAATTTCCGATGGCAGTGAGAATTTTGTGATTGACAGTGTGATTGGAGATGCTGAGTCCGAATATGAGATTTGGTATCACCAG
Organism: Porticoccaceae bacterium; assembly: GCA_050289385.1. Lineage (GTDB taxonomy): Bacteria > Pseudomonadota > Gammaproteobacteria > Pseudomonadales > Porticoccaceae > JBNKFQ01. The sequence continues at coordinate 9,956 of JBNKFQ010000348.1, forward strand.
GTTATTGACGGGATTCCGGTTTACGCCTCCAACCGTATCGTAATTAATGGCAAAACTGGCAAGATCGCTCGCCTTTATTCGGAATTGGCCATATCTGGGGGAATTAATCTGAATCCGGATTCGGCAATCAGCAAGGAAGGAGCAGTAAATTTGGCTGTTTCCAAAATCGAAGAAGTAAAAGGCGGAACTCTGGGGAATATGGAACTCATTAAAGACAGGGCTCCATTATATTATATGCCTGCAGCCGATGGTATCGTTCTTGTTAGAAAGTTGAGTTTGATGGGCGATGTTAACGGAAAAATTGTTATATACAGCGCTTTTGTTAATGTTATAACAGGGGAAGTAAAGCTCTCAAAGGGATACAGGAATGCAGCGCAAAACACAGATTTCGCAACAGATATTTGTGTTGACATAATGGGAAAACCCGTTTTATGCCCCCAGACTGAAATTTACCCCACTCAATTGTGGCTTTCGAAAGTGTCTGAATTAAAAGTATCAGAATCTCAAGTAGGTGGCGAAGC
>JBNKFQ010000349.1:0-24928 GCA_050289385.1 Porticoccaceae bacterium
GGCATTGTCATAACCTAACATCTTTACCACCCATTCACCGCTTTCATTAGTTTGGATAAACTTCTCACTTGATACATTAGCTATTCCAGCGTTTATACCTGCTTTGCCGCCATGTTCAACTATTGCACCTGCTTCTGGCACACATAGATAGGTATCTGCTTGTACTTGAGCCCCAATAAGAATGGCCACAAAAAATGCTAATTTATTGATTTTCATACTTTTACTCGACGAGTCACAAGGGAGCCCGGCAAATATTGGCCACCTATTCATTAAGACAAAGTAGCAATATTTCTAATCCAGCTTGTATTTATTACTAATACCTGTGTTGTAAGAATAACCAGTTAAATAGGTTTGCATCAATAACAGAGCACCTAACATTTTTGGGGGTATTTACGGGGGTATAATTTATTTTCAAACCTGATAAAGCCAGTGGTAGCCGTGGCTGTAGGTAAGAATGTGAGAGAGGCCTTGGCACCATTTATACGTTCAGCAACATCCAGTATCGTCCTGAAAGCCCCGTAATTCGGGGCTTTTTGGTTTTTGATAGTCCAATATCGTCTAACGCTATCTGTTGCTATCCAGTCGAAAATGCAGCTATTTTAGCTGCTATCAGGGTTCAACCGGTTTGTTCGTTATGCGGAAGGCGAAAGGTTTGAAGGTCCTGATGGCCCACACCCTGACCAAAAGTACCCTGATCAACTGGCTGCAAACCTGAAATGAAAACTGTTGCTGTTTCACCCTGGTGGCAACTATGCCGAACCTGGCATTTATCTGATGGCCGCCCTGCAAAAGGCTAACAAGGATTACAATGCGTTTCCTGGAACAAAGGCAATGACAGCTGACACGTACCTTACCAAAGTCGGTAACTGTCAGATCAGGTCTGAGCTACTGCAAATTATATCTCTTGATCTTTGAGAGAAGATTTTCCAGCGTGGAGAATGAATTAAAAAAGTGTAGTAAAGCCTTGGATTGGTTCATTGTCGTTGCTCACGAATTCACCGCAGCACTGACCTCATTCATCGCATCCACAAGTGACATTGCCTCAATACCACCGCGCATGGGAAAACGTTCCTCTCCTTTATAAACCAGTATCCGATGTTCCGCTTTTATGTCGTCAGCGGCAATATGAAAGCCCCGATCCACGGTCGGTGCAGAACTGAGCTTTATTTCGATGGCCCAACAGTGGCCTGGTGCAAATTCCAGAACAAGGTCTACTTCTGCGCCTGCTCCGGTGCGATAAAAGTAAGGTCTTGCTCGACCGAGACTGGCACCAACAAGATTTTCAATAACGAATCCTTCCCAACTTTTTCCGGACGCAGAGTGGGCGCGCACATCATCTATGCTTTTCAGGTTTAGCAGAGCATGCACTAGACCACTATCCTTGATGAACGGCCGCGGAGATTTAACCAGTCTTTTACCGGTATTGGTATGCCAGGGTTGTAGTACGCGCACCAGCAGCAGCTTCTTTAGTATGTCGAGGTAACGTGCCGTTGTATGTCCACTGACACCCAATGATCGGCCATATCGCTGTGCATTAAACAGCTCGCCTTGATCGTTCGCCAGCATCCTCCAGAACCGCTCTAACTGATCAGTGGCCACCTGGAGGCCAAATTGCGGCAGGTCACGCTCCAGATAAGTTTGAATAAAATCAATGCGCCATTGCAGGCTTTCGGAACTGTCTTCTCGAAGGTAGCTCGGTGGAAATCCTCCGTGTAGCCACAATCGGTCCAGATTATCGAGGCTTTTCTTATCACTTGTGGATTCTGTACTTGTCGCAATCTCACGTGCGCTTACCGGGCCGAGTTCAACATAGCTGATGCGCCCCGCCAGACTTTCCGATGATTGCCGAAGCAGTTCCATAGAAGCTGACCCCAAGATCAGAAACTTTCCACCACCATTTTTCATCCTGCGGCGTTCATCAATCTGGCCTCTCAGCACTGAAAATATTTCCGGCGCTCGCTGGACTTCATCCAGCACAATGAGTTGATCGGAATAGGTAGAAAAATAAGCTACGGGGTCATCCAGCAGTCGGCGGTGTTGAGGGTTTTCCAGATCAAGGTAACGAGCACCACCCTGCTGCTCAGCGACAATTTCACGGGCGAGGGTTGTTTTGCCCACCTGCCTGGGGCCGAGCAGGGCCACGCTATCAAATTGTGCCAAGCGGGTGCGGATAAGTTCAAGGGATTCACGTCTAATCATCCTTGCAATATAGAAGTGACAACTCAATTTTGCAAGGTTATTTTCGAGGTGGGTGATTTGGTGCGGATTTGATTCCCGAAAGTTACCAAAATTGTGTCGGTACTTTTGGCGGTATTGATAAAAATTGAATCAAATAAAAACAATGATTTGATATTGTTTTTCAAGTTCGGCCTTGGCACCATTTATTAAGTTAAGCAAATCCAGAAATGTTCTGAAAGCCCAGCACTGCGGGGTTTTTTGGTTTTCGATAGTCCAATATCACTTTGACAAACTACGGCAGGGCCGTATAGTATGTGGTGATTGAAACTAACACCTTTTCGGCCAGGGCAGGCAAGGTATGGACTACGGGCGAGTGCGAGGGCTTTGTTTCGTACATTGCCGAAAACCCGCTGGCGGGAGATATTTTTCGCGGTTCCGGTGGCGTCAGAAAAATCGGCTGGACAGGAAAAGGTGCAGGTAAGCGCGGTGGTGTTTGAGTGGTTTATTTCAGCGCCGTCAAGGAAGAAACCCGGCTTTTGGTGATATACGCCAAAACGAACGCGAAAACATCCCCGCTCACGAATTGAGGGGAATCAAGGAGGCAATCAATGGCTAAGACAATCAGCAAAGCAGGGCGGGCTCTGCTGGACGATGTGTTGAACATCAAGGCTGGCGGTCGGGCCAAAACCTGGACGCCTGAACAACTGCTGGTGATCTCTGTACGCAGGCAACTCAAAAAATCCCAACAGGAATTTTCCAAACTGCTGCGCGTTCCCGTTGGCACTATTCGAGATTGGGAACAGGGCCGCAAGAAGCCGGATAGCGCCGCTATCACTTTGGTTAAGGTCGCTCAGAATAATCCCGAAGTTCTGGAAGATTTGGCTGCTTAACCAGAGATTGCCAACCCTGGATAAACTGGTTATAAGGTTGCCAGCGCATTGAAATTGCTGCTATCGGTGCTGGTATCGTAAAAAAATGAAATAAATAGACTTTTAGAATCAATGCCTTATGTTTGATATTCAAGTCCGGCCTTGGCACCATTTATTAAATTCAGAAAATCCAGCAAAACCCGCGTAACTGTGGGTTTTTTATACTCCCTACGCACAGCGCTGAATCTGGGATTATTTTGTCCGGCACCTGGCGGGCAGGGAACCGCCGCGGGAGTTCGAACTTTAGAGTTTTAGCTAAACACGTGGAGCGTTTGCTATGGTGAATCAGCCTGCTTTACCAGGTTATGAACGGTATTTTCACCCCGACCGTAGCGGATTGTTTGCCCGGCGACGTCCATCACTGGACGAACGAGGCAACGCAATAGCGCCGTGGTATTACAGCAATACTGATGGCAAGCAGCGTTACGAATTTTTTCTTGTTGAGCGGGATGTGATCATGACTGTCGGGATTAAAACAGGTCACCTTTCCCAACAATACAGTTTTGCTTATTCGCAGAGTAATTATTTAAGTTTTTTCTTTCTGCTGGAGGGGCAGGCGCGTAGCATCGGCCCCGATGGTCAGCTGCATATTCGGCGACCGCGCAGTTGCATGATTATGAACTCCGGTTTGCAGCCAGTGCTGACGGAAACTTACCAACCACAAACCATCAAGCACATCAATGTAATCTGCACCGCGGCGTCGCTGCAACGCCTGACCGGTATGGAGCTGGCAGAGCTGCCAGTGATTTTGCAACGAGTTGTTCTACGGGGCGATGGTAATCACGGGTCGTTGAACTGCGGCCTTGATGGTAGGATAGTTCGGTTGTTGACGGAAATATTTTCATCCAATCACCCGTCGTCGGCGTTGCGGCAATTGTACTTGCGAGCCAAATTACTTGAACTACTTTACGAACTGTTGCTACAGCTCGAACTCTCCGAAAACAACGCCAATCATCGCGCCCCGTTGCTACATCCCGCGACGGTCAGAGATCTGCTGCGGGTCAGGGAATTGACCGAGTCGCGTCTTGCCAACCCTCCGAGCCTGAAGGAGCTGTGTCGTGAAACCGGACTCCACGAACACGCTTTGAAAAACGGTTTTAAGCAACTGTTTGGTGAAAGTGTTTATCAATACAGCCTCAACAGACGTTTTGCTGAGGCACAGCGCCTCTTGCGTGGTGGTGCGTGCAGCGTATCCGAGGTTGCAGAGCGCATTGGTTACCAGGAAACGGCATCTTTCAGCCGAATGTTTCGCGCCCGTTTTGGTGTGTCACCTTCTAAAATCTGAAACTATTTTCCGTTACCACATTTTCGACAAAAGTTTCCTCCGAATCGACAAGAGTTTAATCCAGTCTGCGTAGTAGTCTTTTCATCAAATCAGCGGAACAACTCTGCTTGCATTTATTGATACTTTTCCCTGTCCATTCTTCAAACCCTTTTGTTGTTTTCGGAGAAATTTCTTTATGTTTATACGACTTCTTAAACAATTCATGATCCTGACCGGTTTTGTGACTTGCTATGGTCACTCGGCGCCCAACGAGGTGTTTCTCAAGTGCGGCTCCGTGCTTGATGTTGTCAAGCGCTCATCGGTTCGCAATGCGTCGATCCTGGTCCGCGACGATCGCATTGCCGCGGTTGGTAAATCCATTGACACCCCGGCCGGGGCACAGGTAATTGACCTGCAAGATCGAGTGTGCGCACCCGGCATGATGGATATGCACGTGCATTTAATGGGGTCTGATCCTCGGGGTTTTGGCAAGTCCTCCGACAGTACCGCCAAACTCACCTTGAGAGCACTGCGTAATGCTCAGCTCCTACTGGATATGGGTTTTACCACCATTCGGATTCCAGGTGATGCAAGTGACGATTTTGCCGGCATTGATTTGCGCAATACCATCAATGACGGCTTGTTGGCGGGGCCGCGAATGTTGGTTGCCCCGCACCGCGCGATTGCCCAGTCGCTGAATATCCCATGGATGCCGGAGCAACCTGAAAACTTGCTGATCCCGGCTGGCATTGACACGGCCCGGAATTTCGTTCGCAACCAGGTACATCATGGCGCCGACTGGATCAAGGTGGCCGGTGATTTCCAAATGCACCCCGACAAAATTCAGGTAATTTTTACCGACGAAGAAATCCGCGCCTTTGCTGACGAGGCACGAGCCTTGCGCAAACCCATCACCATTCACTCTCACGGCAACCATGTTGCCAGTGTGGCGGCTGAGGCGAGGTACCGCAGTATTGAGCACGGCTTTTTTATCACCGAAGCCACCGCCCGCAGCATGAAAAAAAACGGTGTGTGGCTGGTGCCCACGTTGGGGGTAATGGACGGACCTTTTGATGACATCAGTGCGAATACGTATGCCGAGCGCAACGTCAATCCCGCCAAATACAGGGAACACACTCAAGCCAGCAGAAAGAACCCGGAGCGCTTGGAAGCCCGGGAAATTCGCGATCAAGCATTTAAATACGCCTACGACATCGGCGTGAAAATTGCGTTTGGTACCGACCGTGCGGTACAGGAAATGACTGCCAGGGAATTTTCCTATCTTGTTCGCCTTGGTGTCAGCAATTGGGATGCCATCGCCATGGCGACCATCAATGGAGCCGACCTGCTGGATATGAAAGACGAGCTCGGAAGCATTGATCCGGGCAAATATGCCGATATCGTCGCCCTGCCGGGCGATCCACTTAAAGACATCACAGCTTTGGAAGGTGTCAACTTTGTGATGAAGGGCGGCACCGTTATTCGCCACGATTAATGCCGTTAAAACTGCAGTTTGAGAGAATTCGGCCATGAGTGACAACAACACCCGAACACCAACCGACAAAAAGCCAATACCGTTGGTTGGCGAAGAGACATCGAGTAAAAAACCGGTGTCGAGCAGACGTTTTATCCAGGCATCCGGCGGCGCACTGCGGGCGGCCGGGACAATGGGACAAATGGGAGCTCATCAGGCAGTGGCCGGTCAGCCCCAGGCAAGCACTGACAAACGAAAAACCGAAGTGCCGAGCGTCCGGGAAATGCTGGCCCGCTACCGGCGAGCCGAATACCTGGAGCAGGGTAGTAACACCAAAAAAGTCGCTTTTAATACCCGGGTAGTGCCAACCTGGATAAAAGACACAGACAGTTTCTGGTACAAACGCGAGAACAAAACTGGCCATCAGTACCGCATTGTCGATGCCGCAAAACACAAGAGCTGGGCGCCGTTTAACAGGTCCTTCGCCAGGGTGCTCGCCGAGGCCAGCGGCCAGGAGGTGGATGTGGACAACCTGCCGCTCGGCGATCTGGATATCGACCTGACTGCCCACACTGCTACGTTTACGGCGTTTGGCAAAGGCTGGATCTACCATGCCAAACAAAAAAAGTGCCGCGAAGTAAAACCCTGGATGGCGCTATGGAAGATCTCACCCGATGGCCGCAAAGCCATATTTCGGCGCGACAACAATCTGTGGCTGTACGATATGGCGAGCGGCAAGGAAAGCCCCCTCACTACCGATGGCGACGAGCTGAACTTTTACGCTGGCAGCAACACCGTTTACGGCTGGGGCCACCAGAACAGGGGGACAACGCTTGAAGCTGTCTGGTCACCGGACAGCAAAAAAGTTTTTACCGTTCTTATCGATACCCGCAAGGTCAAACGTGGGCCGCCATTGGTTGAATACGTGCCCGCCGACGGTAGCCTGCGCCCGCGAATCCAGGAATTCCGCCCGGACATCAGCCGCGATCGCCGGGTGGCTTTTGCTGAGGATGAGCACATTGAGTGCTATCAACCACTGGTTATTGATGTGGAAACTGGCCACATTCAAAAAGCCAGGCACGCGCCGTGTCCCATTTTTTATCCTCACTACTCGGGATTTTTCAGCGGCTTTCAGGGCTGGTGGGGGAGTGACAGCCGGCGCGCCTGGTTTATTCGTTTGGAACGGGGTGGGAAAAAGGCGCATTTGGTGGAATTTGACACAGCCACAGGCAATACCAGGCAACTGATTGAAGAGACCTCAGACACCCTGGTGAGGTTGATTCCCTCCCACTCCCACACGAAAACCCTGATCAGCTATTTGCCCGACACCAATGAGCTGGTGTGGTATTCACGGCGCAGCGGTTGGGCACACCTTTACCTGTATGATCTTGACACTGGGCAACTCAAAAATCCGGTCACCCGCGGCAATTGGATGGTGCGCGACGTACTGCATGTGGATGCAGACCGTCGCGAGATATTTATTCAGACCGCTGGCCGCGTAAAAGGGCGCAATCCTTACTACCGCGATATCTGTCGGGTCAACCTCGACACAGGCAAGTTGACGCCCATCGTCTCAACCGATGACGAGTATGTTGTGGGGTCGCCTTCTTCAAGGGCCTCGGGTACAGGGGTATCGCCCTCGGCCAACTACGTTGTCGTCTCTCGCTCGCGGGTCGATTCCGTACCCGTTAGTCTGTTGCTGGATCGCAACGGCAACGAATTGATGATCCTGGAAACGGCCGATGTTTCCGGGTTGCCAGCCGGTTGGAAGTGGCCGGAACCAGTTATGCTGAAGGCGGCAGATGGCAAAACCGACATTTACGGCGTAGTGTATCGTCCCACCGATTTTGATCCCGAAAAATCGTACCCGGTTATCGACTGCACGTTTTACTTTGCCTCACCAATAGGCGGTATTGGCAACACTCTGGATGGTTATTGGACCTACCTGTCCGCAGCGGCGTATGCCGAATTGGGTTTTATCGCTGTGATCATTCTGGGGCGTGGTAACGACAATCTGCGGGACGAAACTTTTAACAATTATCAGGACCAGAAATTTCCGCAAAATCATATGTTTGTCACCTACCATAAAGAGGACTGCGTGGCCGGTATTCAACAATTGGCGCAGCGCTATCCCTACATGGATATCAGCCGCGTCGGCGTCACCGATTTTAATACCCTGGCCTGCGCCCTGTGCGGTCTGTTGATTTATCCCGACTTTTACAAGGTAGGTGTCACCCGCAATGCGCTGGCAAACTGGCGCATGATCGGAGCGCTTGGCATGGACGAGAATGAGCCCTATCCGGAACTGGAAGATTACGCCGGCAATCTGAAAGGCAAATTACTGATGGTGCACGGCATGCGAGATGCCATGGTGCCGGTCGGCTCGACCCTGCGAATGGCCGCCGCTTTACAAAAAGCCAGAAAAAGCTACGACATGTTGTTGCTACCGACGGAAGGACACATGTTATCGGCCTACGCCGTCCGACGTACCTGGGATTATCTTGTGGAACATTTGCTGGGCGTTGAGCCGCCGGAAGATTTTGATCTTTCTATTGACTGGATGAGATTTTTCCAGGAAAGAGATAAAGTGGCCTATGAGAAGAGTCGGCAGGCGCAAGGCTGAAAGTTTCGGGTTACAAGTGTGAACAGTTATGGACTGAAATGAGGCCCATATCTATTCACTGTAGCAATCCTGGAGCTGAAAAATGAAGATGATCAGCTGGAATTCGGGTTGGTTTTGTCCTGCTGTCTGGTGCTGCAATTTGTTTATCGGGGAGTGTCGCAACAGATTGCCAGGGAGATACCCCCAAAATGCCATATACGGACATTGCTGCATGGCTGGTTGGTCAGGGCAGTCCTGTTATCAGTGATGAAGCAAATGGTTTTCCTGAGTTGGGGAATGAGCCTTCGCGTTGACGCTAGCCCTGTTACTGCATATTTCACACGATAAGTACAGCTTTAAATACCTGATATTTACTTGAAAATAGTTCGTTAAGACCTTGACCGAATGAGGCTCGGTCCCTATAATTCCGGCCCTCTCAAGCTGAGTAGTCAGCAGAGTTGGTGCGGGGTGGAGCAGCCTGGTAGCTCGTCGGGCTCATAACCCGAAGGTCGTTGGTTCAAATCCAGCCCCCGCTACCAAATTATTACAGGTGGGTAAGGCCTTTTGTTCATCCGGGTCTCCGTCAGCAGGTTTTGCACCGGTTCTGGTGCACTCGAAAGGCCCCTTGTAAAGGGGCTTTTTTGTAGTTGAATGTAGCGCGGACTTGCCATGTGTTTCAGGTGTGGTGAGTCGCTGTTTAAGGGGCCTAGAGCCCTTTTTTTGACTGATTTTTACACTGATTTGTTGCCACACAACAGATAGCAGGTAAGTAAGAGAGATTGATGAGCCGACAGGCAGCAGAGTTACAGCAATTGATAGAGCCCGTGGTCAAGGCTCTGGGCTGTGAGTTATGGGGCCTGGAAAGGCATTCCCGGGGCAAGCATTCGGTATTGCGCATTTATATTGAAAAGCCGGATGGTGTGGGCATAGAAGATTGTGAACGGGTCAGCCGCCAGGTGAGCAGCGTGCTGGACGTAGAAGACCCCATTCGGGGGGAGTATACCCTTGAGGTATCTTCGCCGGGGATGGATCGGCCACTTTATACGCTTGAGCAGTTTGCGGCGTATATCGGGCAAGAGGTTAGTGTGCGGCTGCGTTTTCCCTACGAGGGCCGTCGCAATTACAAGGGCTGCCTGAAAGGCGTTGAGGAAAGCGATGTAGTGGTGGAGGCAGATGGTCATGAATATCTGTTTCCTTTCGATGGTATAGAAAAGGCAAACATTGTTCCCCGTTTTTAACGGGATGTCAGTGAGGCGTGCATATGAACAAAGAAATTTTGCTGGTTGCGGAGGCCGTTTCCAACGAGAAAGGCGTATCACGCGATGTGATTTTCGAAGCCATTGAACAGGCTTTGGCAACCGCGACCAAAAAGCGTTACGACGAGGACGCCAATATTCGCGTGGTTATTGACCGTGAAACCGGTGATTACGATTCCTTTCGCTGGTGGGATGTTGTCGGTGATGATGTGTTGGCGGAGCTCGGTACCCAGTTCACTCTGGAAGAGGCCCATGAAAAGGATACCAGCCTGAAAGCCGGTGATACCTATGAAGAACAGGTAGAAAATATCGGCTTTGGCCGTATTGCTGCCCAAACTGCCAAGCAGGTCATTGTGCAAAAAGTGCGGGACGCAGAGCGCGCACTTATAGCTGACGAATTTCGCAGCAGGGTTGGTGAATTGCTTGCTGGCACGGTCAAGAAAGTTACGCGCGACCACATTATTGTCGACTTGGGCAATAACGCTGAGGGCTTGTTACCTCGCGAAGAGCTGGTAGGCCGGGAAATTTTTCGGGTTAACGATCGGGTGAGGGCGGTTTTGCAGGCCATCCGTGAAGAAGGCCGGGGGCCGCAGTTATTGCTCAGTCGTTCTTGTGACGAAATGCTGGTCGAGTTGTTCAAGATCGAAGTTCCCGAGATATCCGAAGAAGTTATCGAGATTCGTGCGGCAGCGCGTGATCCGGGTTCACGTGCCAAGATTGCAGTAAAAACCAATGACGGACGCATTGATCCGGTAGGCGCCTGTGTTGGTATGCGTGGTGCACGGGTTCAGGCTGTTTCCAACGAACTGGACGGTGAACGAGTCGACATCATTCTGTGGGATGACAATCCGGCGCAACTGGTGATAAACGCTATGGCCCCGGCCGAAGTCGAGTCGATTGTTGTGGATGAAGACGCCCGTGCCATGGATGTTGCGGTCAGTGAAGACAACCTGGCTCAGGCAATTGGCAAAAGTGGCCAAAATGTTCGCCTGGCGTCTGAATTGACGGGTTGGAAGATCAACGTCATGTCTGTTGAAGACGCAGTGGAAAAGCAGAGCCAGGAGTCGTCCAACTATATCGAAACGTTTATGGAGCAACTCGATATTGACGAAGATGTTGCCAACGTACTGGTGGAAGAGGGCTTTACCAGCCTGGAAGAAGTTGCCTACGTGCCGTTGGAAGAGATGATGTCGATCGAGGGTTTTGATGAAGAGATTGCCGAAGAGCTCAGGGCTCGGGCCAAAAATGCCTTGTTGACACTGGCTCTGGCCAGTGAAGAACAGCTGACCGGAGCGGCACCGGCTGAAGATCTGCTCAATATGGATGGTATGGATGCAGAACTGGCCCACAAACTGGCTGCTGCCGGCGTGGTTACCATGGAAGATCTGGCTGAGCAGGCAATAGATGACTTGCTTGAAATAGAAGGTCTGGATCCGGCGCGCGCGGCTGACTTGATTATGACGGCCCGTGCTCCCTGGTTCGAGAATGAAGAGCCTGAGAGTGAACAGTCCGAGAGTAAAGAGTCTGAGAGTAAAGAGTCTGGTGGTGAAGAGGCCGCCGATGACACAGCCGAAGCTGTGTCTGACGACAAAACTGAATCGAGTGCAGCACAAGACGGTGTTGAATCGAGCAGCAAGTAACACCGTATATAAACAAGAGTGACCCCAACCGGGTCCAACTGGAACATACCGAGGAGTCCTGATGGCAGAGGTTACCGTAAGCGAACTCGCTAAAGTGGTTGGCGTAAGCGCAGACCGTCTGCTCAAGCAAATGCAGGAGGCGGGTCTGTCCCATCAAGCAGAAGGGGACAAGGTATCTGACAGCGAAAAGCAGACTTTGCTCGCTTACCTGAAAAGCTTGCACGGCGAGAGCAACAAAGAACCCAGAAAAATCACTCTCAAGCGCAAGACCGTCAGTACGCTGAAAACCGGCTCCAGCCGCAGAGCGGTTGCTGTGGAAGTGCGCAAACGGCGCACTTATGTAAAACGCAGTGAAGAGGAGTTGGTTGCACAGGCAGAGGTTGAAGAAAAGGCGCGTGAATCGGAAGCGTCTGCTACCAACTCTGATGCACAGGTAGATGATGTCGAAGCAATCCGTCTTGCGGCGATAGAAGCGCGTCGCAAAGCTGAGGAAGAAGCGCGTGCCGCCAAGGCTCAGCGTCAAGCTGAGGAAGAGGCTGCGGCAAAAAGCAAAAAAGAAGAGCCGGTTGAGCGAGCGGGCAAAAAAGCGTCAGAACAACCCCCGACCGAGCCCAAACAACCTGTGCGCAAACACGCGGAACCGGCAGCGCGTGAAGACCGTGATGATGACAAGCCCAAGAAAAAAGGACGCATTAAAGACACCAAGGTTGGCAAGAAAGCCGTTAAGCTGGATGACCTTGAAGACGTGGCTGGTGTCAAGAAAGCACCGACTCTGAAGGTTGCTGCCAGCAGACAGAAGCCGATCAAACTCAAATTTGATAACAAGCATAAATTCAAGCGCCCGACAGAAAAAATTGTGCACGAAGTTGCGTTGCCGGAAACCATTGTCGTCAGTGAACTGGCACAAAAAATGTCGGTGAAGGCTGCTGTGGTTATCAAGGAGCTAATGAAACTGGGCACTATGGCTACCATCAATCAGAGTATTGACCGCGATACTGCGACTCTGGTGGTTGAAGAACTGGGTCATAAACCGGTTGTTTATTCAGAAAACTCGGTCGAAGAGGAATTGGTGAGAGAGCTTGCACGTGTCGAAGGCACTGCGGGTGAACATCGTGCACCTGTTGTAACAGTAATGGGGCACGTCGATCACGGCAAAACCTCATTGCTGGATTATATTCGCAAGAGTCGTGTTGCGTCGGGAGAGGCAGGTGGCATTACCCAGCATATCGGGGCTTACCACGTAGACACCCCCAAGGGCATGGTCACCTTCCTGGATACTCCGGGCCACGCCGCGTTTACTGCCATGCGTGCGCGTGGTGCGCAATCCACCGATGTTGTCATTCTGGTGGTTGCGGCAGATGATGGAGTTATGCCACAAACCGAAGAAGCGATTCAGCACGCACGGGCAGCCGGTGTGCCACTGGTGGTGGCTATCAACAAGATGGACAAGGAAGGGGCTGACCCCGAGCGCGTGATCAATGAACTGTCTGCCAGGGAAGTAATTCCTGAAGAGTGGGGTGGAGATACCCAGTTTGTGAAGGTGTCTGCCCATACCGGTGAAGGTATAGACCAGTTGCTTGAGGCAGTGCTGTTGCAAGCTGAGCTGATGGAACTTACCGCTGCGGTAGACGTGCCAGCGCGTGGTGTCATTGTTGAGTCGCGTCTGGATAAAGGTCGCGGCGTAACGGCTACGGCCCTGGTGCAAAGCGGAACATTGAAAAAAGGTGATTTTCTGCTGGCTGGTGAAAGTGCAGGTAAAGTGCGTGCCATGGTTGATGAGAATGGCAAACCGATTGATAGCGCGGGCCCCTCGATACCGGTAGAAATTCTGGGTCTTGATGTGGCGCCAAATGCCGGTGATGAATTTCTGGTTGTCGCCGACGAGCGCAAGGCGCGAGAAGTGGCTGAACGTCGCCAATTCAAATCCCGTGACGAGCGTATGGCACGGCAGCAAGCTGCCAAACTGGAAAGCATGTTTGCAACCTTTGAGGGCAGTGACAAAAAAGTGTTGCCGGTTGTATTGAAAGCAGATGTGCGTGGATCGCTGGAAGCAATTATTTCATCGCTTCATGATATTTCCACTGACGAAGTGGCTGTAGATATTGTCGCATCGGGCGTAGGTGGTATCACTGAGTCAGATATCAATCTCGCACTGGCATCCGGTGCAGTGGTCATGGGTTTTAACGTTCGTGCAGAGACTTCAGCCCGCCGGTTGGTGGAAAAAGAAGAAGTTGATCTGCGTTATTACAGCGTTATTTATCAGCTGCTTGATGAAGTAAAACAAGCGTTGAGTGGCATGCTGACGCCGGAAGAACGTGAAGAGATTATCGGCATTGCCGAGGTGCGTGATGTATTCCGGTCACCCAAGTTTGGCGCTATTGCAGGCTGTATGGTGATAGAAGGCACTGTCCATCGCAACAAGCCCATTCGTGTCTTGCGTGACAACGTAGTGATTTACGAGGGCGAGTTGGAATCTCTGCGCCGTTTCAAGGAAGACGTCAATGAAGTGCGCAATGGCATGGAGTGTGGCATCGGCGTGAAAGACTATAATGATGTGAAATCTGGTGACCAGATTGAAGTATTCGATGTGGTTCAGGTGGCGAGGAGTCTGTAGGGCGAGCGTACGGTTCACAGTTACAGTTGACAGTAATAGCTTCACTTACTGCCCTCAGCTGTTAACTGTCAGCTGTTAATTGTCAACTTTTTCTATGACTGATTTCAGCAGAACACAGCGTATTTCTGATGCCTTGCAGCGTGAATTGGCTGTGCTGATCCGCCAGGAGATACGTGACCCGCGCATCGGGCTGGTAAATGTTACCGGCGCCGATGTCAGTCGAGATCTGTCGCACGCGAAAGTGTATGTGACTTTTGTCGGTCACGACAGCGACGAACAATCTGCCGAGGCAGCAGAGGCTCTGAACGGTGCTGCAGGTTTTCTGCGCAGTGCGGTCGCCAAATCCATGCAATTGCGCGCGACACCAAAACTGCGTTTTGTCTACGACAAAAGTGTGCGTGATGGTCAGCGTCTGGACGCATTGATTCAAAAAGCGGTTGGTGATGATGACGCCAGACGTGCAGACAGTGAAAGCGGGGAGCGTTAATAAGTGGGCAGACGTCGTTCCCGTGGCCGTCCGGTCAGTGGAATTTTAATATTGAACAAACCGGTTGGCATGAGTTCCAACAATGCGTTGCAAAGGGTTAAATACCTGATGTTTGCCGCCAAAGCTGGTCATACCGGTAGTCTGGATCCTTTGGCTACCGGAGTATTGCCGATTTGTCTTGGCGAAGCGACGAAGTTCTCACGGTTTTTGCTGGATTCGGACAAGGGTTACAAAAGCACGTTTCGCTTTGGTGTTACGACGGAAACAGGTGACAGCGATGGCGAGGTGGTCGCGCAACAGAGTGCTGCGAAGGTCACTCGCAAGGCTGTCGAAAAAGCCATTGAACAGTTTCGGGGTGAAATTCAACAGATCCCCTCAATGTATTCGGCACTGAAGGTAAATGGTGAGCCACTCTACAAACTTGCTCGTCAGGGCATCGAGGTAGAGCGTGAAGCGCGACCGGTCACGATATTTGAGTATGAGTTGCTGGACTTTCGCTCAGCGCAAGAGTGTTCCACCGATATCGCCGAGGCCGATGTTTATATTCGTTGCAGCAAGGGCACTTACGTTCGTACCCTTGCCGAAGACCTGGGTGCAGAGCTTGGTTGCGGCGCACATGTTTGTACCTTGCACCGTACACAGGCAGGTCCATTTACGGACGCCGATGCCATCAGTCTTGAAGAACTGGAGCGTTTGCGCGAAGGTAAGCGCGGAGAAGATCTCGATTACCTTCTAAAACCCGCTGATACGGCGGTCGCTGACTTGATGGTAGTGGAACTGCCCGGTTCAGTGGCCTGGTATTTTCGGCAAGGACAACCGGTTATGGCTATGGAGGCCTACCGTGACGCACAAGAAGGCGATATAGTGCGCATTTTCCAGGACGATGGCCTGTTCCTGGGGGTGGGAGAAGTATTGGATGACGGGCGTGTAACGCCGCGTCGTTTGGTTGTTTGATTAAGTCGGAAGTCGGAAGTCGGAAATCAGAAGTTAGAAGTTGGAATTAAAAGTCTCGGGCCATCGCTGCGCTCGGCGGGTAGTAAAGTTTTTGCTTTTGCCTTTCCTTCCAACTTCTAGCATCCAACTTCCAACTCAAATAGGCAGTCTGTAAATATGCGCGGACTGACCTGTACATTTAACCCGCATATTAAAGAGGAGAAACACCATGTCACTCAGTGCACAGGAAAAAGCTACCATCGTAGCAGAGCATGCAACAGGCGATGGCGATACCGGCTCACCGGAAGTACAGGTAGCTCTGCTTACCGCCAATATCAATAAACTGCAGAATCATTTTGGTGATCACAAGAAAGATCACCACTCTCGTCGCGGATTGATCCGCATGGTAAACCAGCGTCGCAAGTTGCTGGATTACCTGAAAAGAAAAGATGCGTCGCGATACACCGCGTTGATACAGAAACTCGGCCTGCGTCGTTAACACATCAATAACGGTCCCTTCGGGGACCGTTGTTGTTTGAACCATCCCGGAAAAATATCATGGGTTACCGCTGATCGAGTTAACAATAATCATTAACAGGCACTTCCCAATGAGTTCTGCCCAGTGAATATTGTTAACCCGAGCAGCTTGACACAGGTATGACGCCAGGATGCCAACTGCAAAAAAGGTGAATACAGTGAATCCAGTAATTAAATCTTTTCAATATGGCAAGCACACACTTACGCTGGAAACCGGTCGCATTGCGCGACAGGCGGCTGGTTCCGTGTTGTGTAGTCTGGACGATACCGTCGTACTTTGTGCCGTGACAGCGGCCAAAGAAGCAAAACCCGGGCAAGGTTTCTTTCCTTTGACGGTCAACTACCAGGAAAAAGCGTACGCCGCGGGTAAAATCCCGGGTGGTTTTTTTAAACGTGAAGGTCGCCCCAACGAGAAAGAAACACTCACTTCGCGATTGATTGACCGGCCGATTCGTCCCCTGTTTCCCGATGGATTTAAAAATGAAGTGCAGGTTGTTTGTACAGTAGTGTCTGCCAATAAAGACATTGACCCCGATATTCCTGCCCTGATCGGAGCCTCCGCTGCATTGGCAATTTCCGGCGTACCGTTCAACGGACCGGTTGGTGCCGCCCGGGTTGGTTATAACCCGCAAGACGGTTACCTGCTGAACCCGACCTACAAGGAGCTGGAAACCTCGGCTCTGGATATGGTGGTTGCCGGCACTCGGGACGCGGTACTGATGGTAGAGTCTGAAGCCAAAGAGTTGCCGGAAGACCTGATGCTGGGTGCAGTCCTGTACGCCCACCAGGAGATGCAGTCTGTTATACAAGTGATAGATCAACTGGTGGCCGAAGCGGGCAAGCCGCGCTGGGAGTGGGAAGCTGCTGCCGAAAATACCGAACTGGCTACTGCTCTTAAAGACAAGGTTGGAACAGACCTGGAAGCGGCGTACCAGGTGACCGACAAGCAAGAACGCACCACTGCAGTAAATAACCTGCGCACCGCAGCGGTAGAGGCACTTGCCCCCGAAGATGGTGAAATCAGCGAAGAAGACGTGAATGATGCCTTCAAAAAACTGGAAAAGAAAATTGTGCGCGGCCGCATTCTTGCCGGTGAGCCCCGCATTGATGGTCGCGACAGCAAAACCGTTCGAGCCATTGATGTCGAAGTGGGTGTGCTGTCCAAAGTACACGGTACAGCATTGTTTACCCGTGGTGAGACCCAGGCTCTGGTAACCGCCACGTTAGGCGCGATCCGCGATGCGCAAATTATTGACGCACTCGAAGGTGAGCGTAAAGATCCGTTTATGCTGCATTACAACTTTCCTCCCTATTCCGTGGGGGAGTGTGGTCGCATAGGCTTTACCGGTCGTCGAGAAATTGGCCACGGTCGCCTGGCGCGCCGCGGTATTGCAGCCGTACTGCCGAATGCCGATGAATTTCCTTATTCACTGCGGGTGGTTTCCGAAATTACCGAGTCCAACGGTTCCAGCTCCATGGCCTCCGTTTGTGGCGCGAGCCTCGCCTTGATGGACGCGGGTGTACCTATGAAAGCACCGGTTGCCGGTATTGCCATGGGTCTGGTTAAAGACGGTGAGCAGTTTGCCGTTCTCACTGACATTCTGGGTGACGAAGACCACCTTGGTGACATGGACTTTAAAGTGGCCGGTACCGCCAAAGGTGTTACTGCCTTGCAGATGGACATCAAGATCGAAGGCATAACCGAACAGATTATGGATATTGCCCTGGAACAGGCCCTGGCTGCTCGCCTGCATATTCTGGGTGAAATGAACAAGGTGATCAGTATCGGTCGTGAGGAAGTAGCGGCAAGCGCACCGCGTTTCTCCACCCTGAAAATTGATCCCGACAAAATCCGCGATGTTATCGGCAAGGGTGGTGCGACTATTCGTGCACTCACCGAAGAAACCGGTGCCTCCATTGATATTGAAGACGATGGCAGCATTCGTATTTATGCCGATGACCTCGATGCTCTTAGCCAGGCAGTTTATCGTATTGAAGAGATCACCGCCGAACCGGAGATTGGTCGTATTTATAACGGTAAAGTGGCTCGCGTAGTTGATTTCGGCGCCTTCGTTACTATAATGCCGGGCACCGATGGTCTGGTGCATATCTCCCAGATTGCCCGGGAGCGTGTTGAAAAAGTGACTGATTACCTGTCAGAAGGTCAGGAAGTGCGCGTCAAGGTGCTCGATGTAGATGCCCGTGGCCGTATAAAACTCTCTATGAAAGAAGCGCAAGAAGAAGGCTCGTCAGAGAGTGAAGTGGCCGATACACCTCCTGCAGCCGCTGAACAGCAAGAGCCACAAGAGCCACAAGAGCCTCAGGATCAGTAACTGGAAAGCGTATAAAAAACCGGGCTCATCACTATGAGCCCGGTTTTTCCCCCACATGCAAACAACATTCAACATACCTCGGAATGCAGTGAATCGGGTTGGTCTTCGATTAATGCCTGTTTGCGAAGTACGCTTTCAAAATGCTCGGGTTCCATTGGACTGTACAAATAAAATCCCTGAATATAGTCGCAACCCTCGCTACGTAAAAAATCCAACTGTTCGCGAGTCTCTACCCCTTTCGCCGCCACCTGCATGCCCAGTTTACCTGCCATGGCAATCATCGCAGAGGTAATTGCTGCATTGTTTTTATCGGCAGGAATATTGGCTACGAACGAACGGTCAATTTTTAGCAGGTCTATGGGTGCATCCTTAAGATAATTAAAGCTGGAATTGCCAGAGCCAAAATCATCCAGCACTATTGCCACACCCATTTTTTGCAACCGTTTTAATGTCGCTGTCGCCATATCCGTATCCTGCATTACTCCACTCTCGCTGATTTCCAACTGTAACCAGCCTGGAGCCAGTCCATATTCGTCAAGCAATTTCTCGACCAGTCCAGGTAAGCTTCCCTGGTGAAAATGGTGAGAAGAGATATTTACGGATATTTTAAGTGGTTGCAAACCTGCATCACGCCAGTGAGTGGCCTGCTTGCACACTTCTTCCAGTACCCACTCGCTCAGAGGGATAATCAACCCGGTTTCTCCTGCCAGTGACAATAACCTTTCCGGTTGTATAGTGCCATTGAGGTAATTCCAGCGTACCAGTGCCTCCACGCCAATAATTTGATGGCCATTTAGCCGCACCAGAGGTTGATATTGAAGAGTAAACTCTCCATTTCCCAGGGCTTGACGCATGGAGGCTTCCAGGGCAAGGCGCTCTTCCATTTGCACGGCCATTCTCCGCTCAAAAAAGTGATAACTGCGACCGCCTGAGTCCTTGGCATGGTTAAGAGCAATGTCGGCATTGCGCAGCAAATCGTTTGCATTGCCCGCATCGTAAGGGTAAAACGCAACACCCATACTGGCAGTAATGTACAACTGGCAGCCGTGAATACCGTATGGTTCCTCCAACGCGTTCTGCACTGACTCCATTATGGTTCTGGTGGCTTCACGCGATTTTGGTTTGGGCAATAATATGGCAAATTCGTCTGCGGTCAGACGTGCAACCATATCATCCGGGTTCAGATACCGACCAAGGCGTTGAGATACTTGTTGCAATAACATGTCACCGGCCTTGTAGCCAATGTTGTTGTTGACTGTCTTGAAACGGTCAAGACCCAAATGTATGACCGCAGTAAGCTGATTGTTGTTCTTTGCATAGTTGATATGGACATCCAGCAATTTCTGAAAGCGAAGCCGGTTAGGCAACCGGGTTAGCTGGTCGTAATTGGCGAGAAAATGTAACTGTTTTTTAATCTCATGACGCTCTTTGCGGTTTCGGGCTTCGTTCAACTCTCGCTGAACGGTTGATGCCAGGCGCTTGAGATTGCCCTTCATCAGGTAATCCTGGGCGCCAGACCGCACAGCTTTGACAGCAACATCTTCACCTATGGTGCCAGATACAAAGATAAAGGGGACGTAGTGGTTGATCTGGCGTACGATCTCAAGAGCTTGCGTACCTTTCATATTTGGCATGGAATAATGGCAGAAAACAACGTCCCATTCCTGATTTTGCATCACCTCAATCAGGCTTTCCGGTGTTTCCACTCTTGTGTGGGAAGGTATGTAGCCGCCCTTTTTCAGCTCATCAAGCAGTAACAGTGCGTCGTCTTCTGCATCTTCAATAACCAGTGTTCTCAGATGTCCTTTTTCTGCGTCCATTAATCTTCCTTCTGTGTTTTGCAAAAGACGTTAGCTCTTTGTATAGCTGTATATTTTGTGAATTGGCAGATGACAACCACTATTTTTCAAAGTTCGGTTGTATGGAGTAAGCAAAAAATAAGCTTTTCAGAACGGGCCCTTATTCAAGCGCAAATTCCATTGTCGACTGTGTTATACATGGAACATTCAGGGTGGAAATTCAAACCCATATCTTGATTTTGTGACGCAAATCACATCAAATGTGCAAAAAAAGCAAGCCACAGTAATGTCAGGCCATCTTTCGTAAGTCAGGGGCAGTTGTTGTAACAACTGTCATAATAAGTGTAACTGTTTGTATAGATATTATGCAGTAAACTTCAACAGCCCTTAAAATGGTTATATGGTTGGTGCCACCGCGGAGATCCATGCCAAATACCCCACCCGAAAAGCCTGATGCCAACAAAAATCGTAAGGAATCGGACCTGAGCTCGCCTGATATAAAGCGGGGGTGGGACCGGTCGGGTCATTCAGACTCGGAAAAAAACCGCTGGTTTCAGGACAATGTACTGGGTCATCAAAAATCCCTGTTTGGTTATTTGCGCAAATTGTTAGGTTCTGAAACAGAGGCACAAGATGTTGCCCAAGATGTCTACCTGAAAATGTATAAACTCAGTAATTACAATGAGATAGAGGCGCCTCGCGCCTTTTTGCTGCGCACGGCGCACAACACTGTAATGCAGCGTTTTCGGCGCGAAAAAATTATTTCTATGGAAACAGTGGCGGATTTTGACGACTTGAGCATCTATAACAATACGCCCGATATTAGCGAACAGGTAGAGTCACAAAAACGGTTTGCCATGCTCAGTGAAGCGATTGATCAATTACCCCCGGTATGCCGGCAAATCTTTATTATGCGCAAAGTGAACGGTTTGTCGCAAAAGGAGATTGCAAGCAAATTGGGTATTTCAGAAAGTACGGTGGAAAAGCACGCGGTGAAAGGGATGCGGCGCTGCCGCGAGTATTTGCGTGAACGTGAAACGCCAAACCGGTCAGATAAAAGGGGAGCGGAATCATGACGGCCATACGCAAAATGGATCAGATCGAAGACGAAGCTGCGCAGTGGGTGTGGCGCCTGGATGGCGATTTTAGCGAACAGGAGCGCGGTGCATTTGAACAGTGGCTCGAAAAAGATAGCCGTCATCTGGCTGCGTTTAAAGACTATGTGCAGTTATGGGGTAATTTCGATGCGTTGCAATCTGTTGATCTTGATGCATTGGCGGCTGTCACACCAGAATTACCTCGCGAAGCATCGGAGTCTCAAAACACAGATAAATCGGCGACAGTTATTAGCATATCGCAACGCTGGTGGCGCCCGGTTACGGCCATGGCAGCCAGTCTGGTGGCTGCGTTGGCGATTTGGATGTTTGTTGGTGGCGCAGGTCCGGCGGCACAGATCTATCAAACAGCGGTGGGCGAAAGCCGGGTTTTGGTTTTGGATGACGGTTCCACGATAAACCTGAACACCAACACGTTGGTGGAAGTTCTGTATGGGGGCGAAAGTCGCCACTTGATCCTGCGCAAGGGCGAGGCGCATTTTACGGTTGCCAAAGACGCGTTACGCCCATTTTGGGTGACCGCCGGTGCTTCTGAAGTGCGTGCGGTGGGAACAGCGTTTAATATTTATCGACAACAGACGGGTGGCATTGAAGTTATTGTTACAGAGGGCAGGGCGCGTGTATCGCTGGCGGCCGGTGGCGGCGATTCTGCATTGCTGGATGTCGGGCAGCGAATTGAGATGACAGACACCTTGAGTGCAGTCACATTGCTTGATGAGGCGCAATTGTCGCAAAAACTTTCGTGGCGTGATCGTATGCTGGTGTTTGAAGGTGAAACTCTGGAACAGGCCTTGTCGGTACTCAAACGTTACACCAGTGCGGAACTGGTAATCACCGACCCGGCGATTCGCACTCTACAGGTGGGTGGCTACTTCAAAACAGATGATTTTAACGGCATGTTGAACAGTCTGGAGAAAGTATTGCCGATTCATATACAACGGGTTGGCAACAGCCTTATTTACTTTTCTGCCAAAAAACAGATGCGGTGAGTGGCGGAAAAATCTTTGTCGTGCATCCATTGGTTTGAGTCCCTGTTAAGCGGTCTGATGATCGGAGGGGCAGCAACCGAAAACCCATACAAGGGGGGAGCATGAAACACAAATATAAAACCGCCAGGGCCGCAATTATGGTGGCTATGGCAATACAAACTCTGCCGGTATTTGCAGAACAATTCGAGATACCCGCGCAATCCGCTGCGTCGGCGCTCAATATTTATGCAAAACAAACCAATACGGCGCTGGTTTATAATTATCGTGATCTTGCCAGGATCGAGACCAATGCTTTGGTAGGCGATTTCGATTCACAAATGGCCTTGCAATTATTGGTTGAGGGTACGGGGTTGGTTGTCGTCAAGGAAGGCGATATGGTAACCGTGCAAGTGTCTTCGAAAAATGATAACTCTGGTTCCACTTCTTCGATTAATAAAGTACACGATAAATATTCAGACAATAAAATTGAGGAAATGGTAGTCACTGCGACTAAACGGGAGACCACTTTGCAGGACACTCCCATGTCAATTTCGGTTCTGGGTGAAGAGGAAATCGAAGCTCGAGGTTTAATTAATACCGAGGATTTTTTGCGCAGTGTGCCCGGTGCAACTTATACAGAGGTAGTACCCGGAGTTAGCCAGATTACTTTTCGTGGCTTACGTACTCAAGCCTTTGAAATTAATACAGTAGGTACTTATCTTGGCGACGTACCAACCACATTTAACAGTGCAATTACTCGTACTGCATCGGATCTGAAATTGGTCGACATTGCTCGTATTGAGGTATTGCGCGGTCCACAAGGTACCCTGTTTGGTGCTGGTGCGATGGGTGGTGTGGTTCGCAGTATCCCCAATGATCCAGATTTGAATGAGTTCAGTGGGTACCTTCAGGCAGGTCTGTTCGGAATGTCAGAATCAGACCAGACGGGCAATAGCCAGGAGGGAGTGATTAACTTGCCTCTGATCAACGACAAACTGGCATTAAGAGTGGCCGCCTATCGCTATGACAACCCGGGATTTGGCGACTACGTTTCAACTCCGGAGTATCAGGTAACAGCGACAGCTTTCGGCTACCCCTTAAAGACAGGAAAAGACGTAAACGGTTCTATCATTGAAGGTGTGCGCTCAAGCTTGCTATGGCAGGCGAGCGAGAACTTATCTGTCAAATGGACGCTTGGTTACCAAAAGAACGAAGGGGCAAGCTGGCTTGGTAGCGACGCCAATGCCACTGCTATTGGTTCTTATACAAACTACACTTTGGATGTGAGTAGCTTGACTGGTGACTCCAAAGATTTTGTCACCGGTGAATTGCTGTTCAATAATTTAGTTGTTGACTATGACCTTGGCTGGGGTTCGGTAACCAGCTCCACTACTCTGACAACCAGTGACTACAGTGAGGCTTTTGTGGGCACCATTGTGTATGTTGATGTGTCGGATCCATCAAAGGACTTGCTTACTCATGAAACCCGCTTTGCTTCCAGTTTTGATGGTCCTCTACAATTCGTGGGCGGGATTTACTATAACGAGTATGAAGAAAATACAGGTTTGTCCGCATATATCACTACGAATGCTTTTGGCGGTTATACTGGCCCAACAGATCCCCAGCGTCAGTATATTGTCAGAACGACCAAAGAAGATTTGAAAGAATTCGCGCTGTTTGGTGAGGTGGAGTACTCTTTTAGCGAAGAGTGGACTTTCGTAGTGGGCGCTCGTTGGTTCGACTACACTCGTGACGATGCGTATTTTATCGGTGAAAATGACTTCCAGCGCTTTCCCTGGGATGGGGGTGTAAATACGGCAGTCCGCAGTCTCATAACCACCGATGAAAGCAGTACTAATTTTAAAGCGACACTAAGATATCAACCGAGCGATGAAGTGATGCTTTACGCTAACTGGGCGCAGGGGTTCCGGTTGGGTACAGGCCAGGCCTTGCCATCTGCCGGACTCTGTGACGTTGATAACGATGGGGTTCTGGATGGTACAGACGTAGCATTCAACCCCGAAATTGGTTCTGACAATATCGATAACTATGAGCTGGGTGCCAAATTGGATCTGCTCGACAGCAAGCTGCAAGTGAACCTGGCTGTATACCAGAACAATTGGGAGGACATTCCAGTGTCGGTATTTGGCCAAACCAGCGCTTGTACCAATTCGATTACAGTCAATGCCGGTAATGCCGAGACTCGCGGCTTTGAGATTGAAAGCTTTTATTATGTGACACCAGACCTAACCTTGATTGCCGGGGTTGGTTACAACGACTCGGAATTACTCGACAGCCTGATCGGTACAAAAGGAGATCGCTTGCCGGTGATGCCCGAATACAATGGTAACGTGGCATTGGCGTACACGTTTGAACTGTTTGGTTATCCGGCTTCCGTGCGCAGTGACTACAGCTTCGCCGCCGGTGCCTATAGTGAAGTTCGCCGAGTATACCCGGAAAGTGACAGTTACGGTCAGTGGGACCTGAGAGCAAACATCGACTTCGATGACATTACCCTGACGGTGTACGGCAAGAATCTCACCGGTGAAGATGCGATTCTGGGTTATTACAATGGCGGCGTTGGTTACGCTACCCGCTTGCTGCCACGCAGCTACGGTGTCGACGTACGCTATCACTTCTAATTTTGTTCCAGTCTGAATACGGGGCGGGTGCTGTATGGCATCCGCCCCGTTGTCCATATAAGTTATATTCTTCAACAACTTACTCCTGTATTCTCCACTCTGTAAAAATAGCAGTAGGGTTATTTCACCCAGATTCGTGGTCTATGATAAGAAGGGT
>JBNKFQ010000350.1:0-2193 GCA_050289385.1 Porticoccaceae bacterium
TGGCAGCGGAGTCAGCTCATTGGCAGTGCTCTATCAGTTCACTCAGAAGCCAGGCACTTTCTTTTGGTTACTTTTCTTTGTGCCAGCAAAGAAAAGTGACTCGCCCCCGGAGCGGGGAGCCAACCCCGCCGCAGGCGGCACTCCGAAACAAAGGGGCGAAACAAACCCACCAACCCCCCCAACCTCCTGACACAACAATTATTGATAACAGAAAAAATTCAGTTTATTCCCATCCAGATCCCGAAAATAACCGGCATAAAAACCTTTGCCTCGCAAACCGGGATCGCCTTCATTTTTTCCGCCCAGTTCCAGAGCTTTGGCATGAAGAGCATCCACTGCTTGCGCATTTTCCACACTCAGCGCGACCATAACGCCGTTCCCGACCGTTGCCGGTTTGCCATCAAACGGTCTGGTAACAGAAAGCATTGTGCTGCCTTCACCAAAACTCCACGCGACAAACGTCTCTGTGGCAAACGCCCTGGAACCGCCTGCGCCGCTTAACAAATCGTCGTAAAATTCGACAGATTTTTCAAAATGGTTTGTACCCAATGTTATGTAATTGATCATTTTTACTCTCAATTTACCTCGTCTGGTATTGGGCCTGTTAAAACCCGCTTGCAGATACACCAACCAAAACTAACGGCTCTGATAATTGCGTGCAGCGTGATCATCCTGTTCTTTCTGTTCCTTCTGATCACGCTTCTTTTGCACCAGAGCCTGATGTTTACTAACCAGGTTATCCAGCGCTTTTACCTCTGCGTGAGCCTCACGCCATTTATGTTCATGAGCATCGCGCACTTCGCGTTTACCGTAAAGCGTTTCTCTTTGCTGTTCAAGCGCCATATCCAGATTACCCAGAAATCTCTGATAGTCACTTAGCTGCCGTGCATCCAGCCCGCTTGCCATAACTTGCTGGAACTTTTGCCGATATTCCTGCACGTAATCCTGCAATTGCTGCAAGCGTTGCTCTGCAGTCTGGCAAGCCTGCGCAGATTGCGACAGATCCTTACCCGCCGCCTGTTCTCGATGTCGAGCGAGACCGTTGATTTGCTTAAAGCGACTGGTATCTGCCATCACTTACCCGGCTGTATTCGCCAACGGCAGCTGCTGCCAACGCTGGCTCAGTGCTTCGAGAGTTTGATAAGCCGTATTCAGGTCTGACGGCTCTTGCAATCCCTGCTGTAAAAACTGCTCCATATGCGGATACATATCCATCGCCTGATCAATAGCCGGATCGGAACCGCGCTGATAAGCGCCAACGCTAATCAAGTCACGATTGCGCTCGTAAGTGCTGTAAATTGCCTTGAAGCGGGCCGCAAGTTGTAACTGCTGTGGCGAACAGATGCTGGTAACCACACGGCTCACCGAAGACTCGATATCAATAGCCGGGTAACGACCGCCATCTGCAATGCGTCGCGACAACACAATATGGCCATCCAGAATAGCGCGCGCCGCATCAGCGATCGGATCGTTGTGATCGTCGCCCTCTACCAGCACTGTATAAATAGCGGTAATGCTGCCACCACCATTGTCGTTGCCAGCCCGCTCCACTAATTGCGGCAAACGTGCAAATACCGATGGCGGATAACCCTTGGTGGCTGGCGGCTCACCAACCGCCAGAGCAATTTCACGCTGGGCTTGGGCAAAGCGGGTAAGAGAGTCCATCAACAACAGTACATCCTGTCCGCGCCCGCGAAAATATTCGGCAATAGCGGTTGCTCGCCACGCACCATGCAAACGTTGCAAGGGAGAGGCGTCGGCCGGAGAAGCAATAACAATGGCACGGCGCATACCATCGGGCCCGAGAATATCGCCAACAAATTCCTGCACTTCGCGACCCCGCTCGCCGATCAGACCTACCACAATAATGTCGGCGTTGGTGTAGCGAGTCATCAAACCCAGCAAAGTACTTTTGCCCACACCACTGCCGGCAAACAGCCCCACGCGCTGACCCTTGCCCATCGTTAACAAGGTATTAATGGCACGAATCCCGGTATCCAGTGGTTGTCGAATCGGGCTACGCTGCAACGGATTAATGCCTGTCCCTTCCAGCGGCATGCTATCCGCGCAATTGATGGCAGGACCACCATCCAGGGGAACACCGGCGCCGTTGACTACACGCCCCAGCATGCTGTCGCCTGCCTCCACCTGCCCGCTGTGACCCATCGGAATAACTCGCGCACCGGGGCGAAG
>JBNKFQ010000351.1:0-18502 GCA_050289385.1 Porticoccaceae bacterium
CCCCGCTCATGTAAACTGTGGGCTACCTGATTGGCCCGACCTTCCAACGCGGCGTAACTCATTTGATTCTGTTGATCTATCAACGCACAGGAGGGCCCGTGCAGATCGGCTTGCGCTTCAAATAATTCGTGTGTCCACTTCACCGGGACGGGTTGGGCTGTCGCGTTCCAGTCCGACAGGAGTTGTTTCCTTTCTTGTGCGCCGAGAAATTCCAGCTTTGATAACCGGCAATTAGGATTGACAGTGATAGCACGTAATAGCTGTTCATAATGTTCGACCAGTCGAACAATAGTTTCCCGCGCAAATAGATCGGTGTTGTATTCCACACTGCCGTGAAGCCCTTCGGGAGTTTCTTCCAACGAAAGTGTAAGATCGAATTTTGCAACGTTGTAGTCGAAGTCTACTTGCTCCACCGACAAGCCCGACCACTGGATTTGCCGTTCAGGAATATTCTGCAGCGCAAACATCACTTGAAACAGTGGTGAGTAACTCAGGCTTCGCTCGGGCTGTAAGGTCTCTACCAGATACTCAAAGGGAATATCCTGGTGGGAGTATGCTCCCAATGTTGTCGATTTAATTCGATTTAGTAAGTCGTTAAAACATAGCTCACAGGTTCCATCACTGCGGGATAAATCGATACGCATTACCAGCGTATTGACAAAAAATCCCAGCAAATTTTCTGTCTCGGGGTGATTGCGATTGGCCACCGGAGAACCAATCGCGATATCATCGCTTTGAGTGTAACGATGCAATAAAAGCACAAATGCCGTCAGTAGTGTCATGTACAGCGTTACATTCTGTGCATTACTCAGTTGCAGCAATTGCTGGAGTATTTCCTTGGTAAATTGCACCGGCTCATTGGCCCCTCGGTAACTTTTTTCCTTTGGTCGCGGGAAATCGTAGGGGAGAGACAATAGCGGCTCTAATCCCGAGAGTTGCTTTTGCCAGTAATCTCGCTGTTTACTTAAGACAGTATCCGTTAACCACTGGCGCTGCCAGTAAGCGAAGTCTGCATATTGTACTTTTTGCGGCGGTAACGGGTTTTCTTTACCATCTTTAAAGGCCTGATACAGAGAAAACAATTCCTGCGAAAATATTCCCATCGACCAACCGTCTGAAATACTGTGATGCATGCTCACTAATAACACATGTTTCCGTTGTGTTATTGTCACCAGGCGAGCCCGCCACAAAGGGCCATGGCTTAAATTAAAGGGTTGGGCAAATTCAAATTGACACAGCTTGCGTAAATCCTGAGCGCAAGATAATTCTTCCAGCTTTAAACAACCGGGATAGTTATCACTAATCACCTGGCATACTGATTCGGTGAATCCTTCAGATTTCTCTGTGACTGTTTCAAACCGGGTACGCAATATTTCATGCCGAGCAACTATTTGCTCAAAAGCGTGGACAAAGGCTGCCCGGTCAAGCTCACCTGTCAGGCTTAAAGCTAAAGGAATATTGTAATGTGCGTTGTCGCCTTCAAGACAGGCTAAAAACCACAATCGCTGCTGAGCAAAAGAAAGCGGTAAGCGCTTATCACGTTCAATGGCATTCAACGGATGTGTGTCGCTTAGCGGCTTTTGCTCAGCGATCAGTTCCGCCATAGACGACAGTAACGGTTGTTCAAAAACACGGGTTAACGGTAACTCCAGGTTCATTTTTAGGCGGATTGTATTGATCAAGCGTGTCGCCAGAAGCGAATGCCCCCCGAGAGCGAAAAAGTTTGCAGTGACACTAATCTTGCTTTCTTCGATCCGTAATAACTCCGACCAAATATTAGCCAGAGTCTTTTCCACCACAGTCCTCGGTGCCACATACGCCTCATCCTTTTCAAGATCATCCACGATGTTTTCGAGAGCCTGGCGATCCAAACGTCCATCAGAATGCTTGGGTAAGTCATCCATTAAAACAAGATCCATTGGCAGTGCAAAAACAGGTGATTGCTGGCGAATGTAATGCCTCAAGGTGGAAAGATCGACACAGTCGTCACTATTGTGTAAAACACCACAAATAACCGGTTTCAGTCTCTGGCCACTCGTATGGACAACGGCACACTCCGCCAGAGTTTCCACAGACAGCAGTAGTTTTTCCAGAGCCCCACATTGGCGCTGTCTTTCTAAATCACTACAACCATAATATTCCAACGCACCATCGGGTAACCATCGGGCCAACAGACCACAGTGAAACAAATTCTCGTTGCAATCGCCGGCAATAGGGTTAGCAACAACGCCCTGTGCCACACCGGTTTCTGGCGTGGAGGGAAGCGCGCAATAGACATTTCCCACGACCCCCACAGGCGTTAGTTGATACTGGTTATCAAGTATAAACAATCCTGGATTGCAGGTCGTATTTCCCCAGTAACGCTGTAGGAATCGCCGCAATAAAACAGGGCATTCTTCGGGTTTCAGTACTTTTTTACTCCACGCTTTTAACCGGCTACGTTCTGCCTCGGGCATTATGTTGAATGCTGAAACAGGTTTATGGCTGTGTAATTGCAAAGCATCGACAAGTTCATGAAGCGACAACCTGAAATATTCCAGTACCCTATCAGCCGCTACCGAACAATCAACAAGCGCTTCAAGTGAAAAGCCGTCACCGAAATCGGTAACCGATATATTCACAGGGTAATTACTGCGTTCTTGAGTACGCACATGTCCAATACCCATGCTGGCGATCGCAGCCTCCCGTTCAGTTTCGCGATGGGGCAAGGAGTGACGATAGTTAAACACCGAACTAAATAAAGGCGCAGCGTCTCGCACGCCACTGCACTTTTGCACCAGTGATAAGGGTGTCTGTTCATAGTAAAGTAATTCACTCAGTGAGTTTTCCGTCGCTCTGATTAATTGATTCGCATTGAGTCCCGACACACTCACTCGCAATGGCAACGTATTGACAAACAGGCCCAACATTCTCTCTGCACCTTTGGTGCCCTGTAACCTGCCCGACAGCACAGTACCAAACACCGCATCGTCACAACCGCTGCACGTAGACACAACAACAGCCCACGCGGCATGAAATACAGAGGCGGGACTGATTCGCATTTCTCGGGAGATACCCCGTAGCGAAGCAGCTAAATCGGCGGGCAATGGCTTTCTCGCCTCTTTGAGCCGACTGCCATCGCCGCGGATATCTAACAAATGAAAAGGGGCTACAGTGTTTTTGATATCCTTTAAC
Organism: Porticoccaceae bacterium; assembly: GCA_050289385.1. Classification (GTDB taxonomy): domain Bacteria; phylum Pseudomonadota; class Gammaproteobacteria; order Pseudomonadales; family Porticoccaceae; genus JBNKFQ01. The sequence goes on from JBNKFQ010000351.1 coordinate 3,175, forward strand.
GCTTGCCGGAAATATACTGCTGCATCATTATTAGCGCGTTCTTTATGTAAAGTATGAGCGACAAATTCCCGGTATTGAACCGGCTGCTTATTTTGCTCCCGGGTATCATTTGTGTCTTTATTTATGGGATTGTCTATCGAATGTTCTGGGGAATTATTTATTGAAGCCTCTCTGGAGTTTTCTACATAGTGACTGAGTTCTTCTATAATCAGCTCCAACCCCACATGATCGATAATAATGTGATGCAGAGTCATTAACACCAGCCGCTCCCCTCTAGCGCGAGACGGGGCTAATGTTAACTGCACCAGCGGCGCAAGACTCAAGTCCATAGTCGCCGCTCGCTGCAACAACACTTCTGCCGTAACCGGTTCTCCCTCCTCGGGAACATCACAAATCTGTAACGGCGCCTGACGACAAACCACTTGCACCGGTTGCGACAAACCCTCACTTATTATCGCTGTGCGCAGGACATCGTGACGATCAATCACCCATTGCAGCCCACGCGTAAACTCATCCAACGACCCCTGCCCCTCCATCGTAAACACCACCTGCAACAAATACGGATCACGGTCCTTATCCATTTGATGGTGAAATAAAATTCCCTGTTGCAACGGCGCCAGTGGGTAAATGTCCTGGATATTGCTCACCCCCCCCGGCACCATCTCGGCGAGTTGCTCGATTTCCTGCGTTTGTAAATCCACCAGCGTTAACATCGCTGGTGTTATCGCTGAACATTGCGGTGGTATCCGGTTGGGCGGTGCGATAAACACCGCCTCGTCCTGTGTCGCACCCGCATCCACTGCCACAGCCAATTCACCCAGGCTACTGCTCGCGAACACGCTACGCACATCCGTTCGATACCCCGCCTCTTGCAGACGCGCTATCAACTGTACCACCAGCAAGGAATGCCCGCCCAAGGCAAAGAAGTTATCCTGCGCCCCTATCTCTTCCACTGGAAATGACAATAACTCCCCCCACAGCTGCGCGAGAACCTTTTCCGTATCCGTCTGCGGCGCCCGGTACACCTCCCGCTCAAACGCTTCACTCGTCGGCATCGGCAAAGCCTCGCGATCTACCTTGCCATTCGGCGTCAGCGGCAAAGACTCTAACACCACGAGTGCATGGGGCTGCATATAATCTGGCAACGGCTCCCTCAGGTACACACGTAAATCAGTGACAGTATCTGTCCCTTGAACTTGAGCATCAGTGACAGTGTCTGTCCCTTTTACAAGAGAAACATAGGCGACGATGCGTTGATCTCCCGCCTTGTCCTCCCGCATCACCACCGCACACATGCCCACCCGCTCGTGCTGCGATAGCCGCGCTTCGATCTCGCCCAATTCTATGCGATAACCCCGCACTTTCACCTGGGTATCCTCTCGGCCCAGGTAACTGAGCTGGCCGTCGCGGCGCCAACGCACCAGATCGCCGGTCTTGTACAGCCGTCCATACAATTGCTGGTCCTGACCCTCGCTGAACGGATTGGGGATGAATTTTTCATCACTCAATGCCGGTGCATTGAGGTACCCTCGCGCCAGCCCCGCTCCCGACACATACAATTCGCCAACCACCCCCGGTGGCACCAGTTGCAGATACTCATTGAGGACATACAGCGCGGTATTGGCTATCCCACGACCAATACTCGGCTCTTCTTCTGCTCCCGCAGCTATCTCCGCCACCGTGGTATAGGTTGTGTATTCCGAAGGACCGTAGAGGTTATTGACCCGCACTGTCTCAGAGTGGGTGTACACCGCCTCCACCACTCGACCCCGCAACGCCTCCCCGGCCAAGTTCACACAGCGCACTGTCGGCGGGATGGCGCCGTGACGGGCCAGTGCCTCGATTGCCGAGGGTACCGTATTGATCATACTCACCGGCGGTAACGCCTCGGCGGACAGGCTCGCCAAAATATCCCGCACCACCACCGCCCGACCGCCGCTCACCAGTGGTAACAGCAGCTCAAACACCGACAGATCAAAACACAGCGTGGTCGACGCAAGCACCGCTTCGCACTCCGCCGCACTGAAATACGTCTGGGCCCAACTCAGAAACGCCACCGTATTACCGTGTTCTATCATCACTCCTTTGGGCTGTCCTGTAGACCCGGAGGTGTAGATAACATAGGCCAACTGCCTGGGGCTTAAGGCCAACTCAAGATCTTCTGCCGCATAGTGATTCAACACCTCGCCGCTCAAAACCTGTCGACTGCCCCAGTGTGTGTCCTCTGAGGGGTGCTGCTCTGAGTGCCTATCCCCTGGGTGTCGGTGTGTGTCCCCTAACGGTGTCTCCTCCTGAAGCACCTCTGCGCAGCAGCCATCCAGGTAGAGCCACAGTTGTTCAAATTCGGGGTTGTGTTCTGTCTTGGTGTTGAGGTGCATTAACGAGGACTGACTCAGTACTACCCTGGCGCCGCTGTCGGCCAGCATGTAGCCAATCCGTTGCGCCGGGTAGTTCGGATCGATGGGCACATAAGCCCCACCGGCTTTTAATATCCCCAGCAGTCCCACCACCATTTCCAGTGATCGTTCCACACACAAACCAACCGGTGTCTCCACCGCCACGCCCCGCTCCCGCAGTGCTCGGGCCAGTTGGTTGGCCCGGCGGTTCAGCGTCTGGTAACTCAGGCACTGGCCCTCGAACTCCAGTGCCTGGCGGTGCGGGGTGCGCACCACCTGCGCTTGAAATAAGTGATGGATACACTGATCTTTGGGATAGGCTATGGCGACGGGGACAGGCAACAATTGACGTTGCCAGTGATCGGCGAGCAGGTGCAGTTCCAGGGCGGGGGTATCCGGTGCCTGCTGCAAGCAGTCCACAAGATGAGTCAATGCTGTTTCGATACAGTCCAACACCAATTCGCTGTCTACGGAGTTATGCACCTGAGTATCGAGAGAAAACCCCTCACCGTAGTCTGTAACCGATAAATTGAACGGATAGTTGCTGCTTTCCTTCGCTTTTATAGTGCTGACACCAAAGCATTCCTGCACATCTTCGGTTACCACATCCTTTGAAAGTGAGTGGCGATAATTGAGTATCGCACTAAACAGAGGAATGGCTTGTTTTCCAACAACAGCCAAACCACTGCAGTTTTGCGCCAAAGACAGAGAGGTTTGTTCATAGTGCAATAATTCACCCAACGCCCGATCCACCGCCATAACCAGTCGCCCAATGCTTACCCCGTTGAGATCAACACGCAGAGGCAGAGTATTGATAAATAGCCCCAGCATTCGTTCTGCGCCCATGGTCCCCTGCACCCTACCAGACAAAACCGTCCCAAAAATCACAGAATCTTTGCGACAGCACAAACTTATCACCAGTGCCCAGGCTGAGTGAAACAGGGTCGCGGGGCTGACATGATATTTCCGCGCACAGTGGCGCAAAGTATCATTTAAGGAGACTTTTAGGCTTCGCTCGCGCAGATCGAGTACACTCCTGTCGACGTGAATATCCAGCAAATTAAACGGTGCGGTCGGCTCACTGATATCACCGAGCAAATTGCGAAAGTACTGCTCTGCATTCTTCGTTTGCGCCGTGTGCGACGTGTATGCGACAAACTCTCGGTACTGAAGACACGCGTCCAATGTTTTCCCTTTGTCGCGGGCATAATGGCACATCTCATCCAGAATCGTTTCCATACCCACGTGGTCGACAATGATATGATGCAAACTCAGAACCACATATAATTTCTGAGTTTGTGCACAAACAGGTGATCTGTCAATCTTTATCAGCGGCGCTTTAGTAAGGTCAAAAACAGGAGGACGATCCAGTAGTTGCGCCACATCTTGCTCAGAAGAGAAGTCGTGTTCTTTTATAGTCAACGGCGCCTGCCGATAAACCACCTGTACTGGTACAGAAAGCCCATCGGCAAAAATAGCTGTGCGCAGAACATCGTGACGCTCAATAACAAACTGTAAGGCTTCGACGAACATATCCAGAGACGCACTTTCAACGACACTGAAAGCGGCCTGAATAACATAGGGATCGTTTTCAACATCCATTTGATGATGAAATAATATGCCTTCCTGTAGCGGCACAAGTGGATAAATTTCCTGAACATTGGCAGCGCCACCGGGAACTCTGGCGACAATCGACGCAATCTCTTCCCTGCGCAATTCAATAAGGCTCAACATCTCTGGCTCAATTTGCCGACTCCCCTCCGGCACCTGGTTTGGGGGAGCCTGAAAGTGCCGCCCGCAGGACGATTGATCCTGATCTATTAGCGTCGCCAAGTCCTTAAGGCTGGGCGCATTAAAAACCTCACGCACCTGACACCCGAGATTGTGTTCCTGTAGTCGAGCAATCAACTGCGGAAGTAGTAATGAGTGGCCCCCCAACGCAAAGAAGTTTGCATTAACACTGATCTCACACTCATCCACCCCCAATAACCCAGCCCATATCCGCACCAGTACAATTTCCGTCTTTGTCATAGGCGCGACATAGTCCATCGCCCCTCCCTCTGCATCCACCACCGATAAAGCACTGATGTTTATTTTACCCTTTTGATCACGGGGCAGTGCCTCTAAACATACTGCGTGGGAGGGAAGACGGTATAAGCGAGATTGAGCCCGGAGCAACCGTTGCAGTTTTATTAGCAGAGCAAGGTCGTCAACTCGCTCACCAGATTTATTTACAACCAAATAGGCCACAGTTTGGTATTGTGACTTTGTTTTTGTTTGCGCTTTTATTTGTGTCTGGACCTGTGTCGTAACATACGAGTCGCAAATGTCTGGCTGCTGGCGCAAGAGTACTTCAACCGCTTTATTCTGACATTTCTGCAGATAAGCACTACACCCGAGATACTCCAAGCTTCCATCCGCCAACCAGCGGGCGAGCAGTCCGCTACGGTATAGGCTCTTGGTAGCAGTATCGGCAAATGGGTTGGCAAACCTTCTCTGATCCACATCATTGCTATCGACGTCGGTGTTAAGGGTATAATACATTTCACCTGTCACACCGGCAGGCACTATTTCCTGATTTTCTCCCAGTACATAAACCTCCCCTCTAGCCAATGGCTGACGACGCTGAGTCAGCGGATCCCGCCAACAGGCTTTCTTACTCCAGGACAGTTGAGTTAGTATTTCATGCTGACTCAAAAAGGGGATTTGTGACAGTTTTACGTCAGGGTGTTCTACCACATGGTGCAACAAACGCTGATAGTGATCAGTCAACTTTTGTATCGTTGTGCGTTTGAATAAATCGGTATTGTATTCCAACACCCCCGTTAAACCTTCACCGCTTTCTTCCAGGTACAGCGTGAGATCAAACTTAGCCACGACATAATCGAAATCAACTGGAGATAGTGATACGTCCGCAAAACGATATTCTCTCACAGGCACATTTTGGAGCGCAAACATCACTTGGAATAACGGTGAGTAGCCAGTATTGCGTTCCGGCTGCAACGCTTCAACAAGATATTCAAACGGAATGTCCTGGTGAGTATACGCATCCAGTGTGATCTGTCTGACAGCAGACAACAGTTCGGCAAAACTCCTCCCATCTTCTAGCTTGATTCTCATCACCAGTGTATTAACAAAAAAGCCTATGAGGGACTCAGTCTGCGGATGGTTTCTATTGGCTACGGGTGAACCGATGACAATATCAGATTGATTACTGTGGCGGGCAAGCACCACCGCCCAAGCCGACAATAGCGTCATATACAAGGTAGCACCGTACTGCTGACCGATTTCTTTTACTTGAGAGAGAAACTGATGTGGAAATAGAAAACGTTCCGCAGCACCATTGTAAGTTTTTTCCTTCGGTCGTGGATAATCCGTTGGAATAGCAAGACTAGGCGGCAAATCCCTGAGCTGCTCACACCAATATTGCCGTTGTTTTTTTAAAATAGTATCGCTAAGCCATTGACGTTGCCAATGAGCGTAGTCAGCGTATTGCACCGTTAAGGGAGATAATGGAAACTTATCTGCCGCCCCCTCACTCTCCCGAGCACTAAAAAATTTGTACAGTGCTACAAGCTCCTGCGAAAATATCGCCATTGACCAACCGTCGGAAACACTGTGGTGCATCGTCACTACTAACACGTGATCTGACGAAGATATTTTTATTAATTTAGCTCGAAGTAATGGTGCGGTTTGCATATCGAAAGGTTGGTAAAATTCCCTTTCACAAATCTGGCGTAAATCCTCATGCTTTAACAGTGTTTGTGCTGCAACAGAAAATGCCTTGCCATCCTCAACTTCCTGACAGGGTATACCTGCATTGTCAACAACCCGTGTGCGCAACACTTCATGTCGGTCAACAATGGCATTAATACTTTTAATCAATGCTGATTTCTGCAGCTTGCCACAAAAACGCAGGGCCAGCGGTATATTATAATGTGCGCTGCTACCTTCAAGATTGGCTAAAAACCATAGTCGCTGCTGTGCAAACGACAAGGGAATAACCTGTGCACGATCAACCGGCTCCAAGAGTAATTTCTCTGTTGCTATTTGGTGGTGGGCAAGTTCGTTCGCCAATTCGAAAAGCGTAGGCTTTTCAAAGATGGTAGTGAGGGGCAATTCAATATCCAATTGCTGGTAAATTGCATTCACCAACCTTGACGCCAGTAAAGAATGACCGCCTAAGCGAAAAAAATGATCAGTAACGCTGATATCGCAAACCTGAAACCCTAAAAGATCAGCCCAGATATCGACTAACTGAAGTTCGAATCGAGTTTCAGGCGCCCGATATTCCGCACTCTGATAAAAGTCGCGACTGGGTTCAGGCAAAGAACTCCGATCGACTTTGCCATTGCTTGTGAGCGGAAATTTGTCCAGCACGATATAGGCACGGGGCAACATATAGTCCGGTAATACCCGGCTCAGATAAGCACTCAGCCTATGGCTAAAATTCTTATTTGTCTCATCTGATAGCGCTACAGCATCTAAAACCACATAGGCCACCAGATACTTTTCGCCTAGGGTATCATTAAAGGTTAACACTGCGCAGTTAACCACTTTCGGGTGCTGCAGCAGTTGTTTCTCAATTTCACCCAGTTCCACCCGATAACCGCGTATCTTTACCTGAGTATCGGTTCGACCAATAAACTCCAGGTTACCATCAGCCAACCAGCGGGCCAGATCACCAGTTTTAAATAAACGTTGATAGTCGTCATGGTTAAAAGGATTTTTAATAAATTTTTCCTGAGTTAATGCTGGGTTATTGAGATAACCGCGTGCAACACCGTCCCCTCCAACATACAATTCTCCGATAACACCCATCGGTTGTGGGAGTAGCTCATCGTTTAATACATAAACCTTTGACTGGGCAATAGGTTTGCCAATCGGCAGACGATCCCCTGCTCGTACAGTACGAGGAATCGGATAAAAAGAGGAGCTGACTGTATTTTCTGTAGGTCCATAGGCATTGATAATAGTTAACGAGTCAGCATACTGATAAAGCTTTTCAACATAATATGCAGATACGACATCGCCGCCAACGGCCAAGTATTTTAGTGGCAGAGGTTGCGTTCGGTATTCGTCGACTAAAGCTGGTAACAAGCTAGCGCTCAAGCTTAAAGTATTAACACCATACCTTCTGATAGCGGCGGCTATTCGCTTAACATCATGATTTTTCCCATAGTAAACCACCAGTTTCCCACCATTGGCAAGTGGGGCTAAGATTTCATGCACCGCGACATCAAAAGCAATTGATATATGTTGTAGGACAACGGAATCTTTACTGGCAGGAAGGTAGTCACTGTTATCGATCAATCGCACTACACCTCTATGCTCCACCATTACGCCTTTTGGCATTCCTGTAGACCCGGATGTATAAATTATATAAGCCAAACTCGAAGGCGTTACACCCGTCAATGAGACGGGAATGTTTTCTGCCTTTAAGTGCGAGATAGTGCCCGGTTGACATTGATTTTCTATGTTTTTTCCGATGACGATTTTTTCAACGAGATTTCCATCAATACATTTTTTTTGAATAAGGTGTCTATCAATAGAAACACACGCGGAAAATAATCCCTCTATGCGCTGGGCAAAATAGGCTTGAGTTAATACAACTTCAAGCCCGGCATCTTCGGCGATAAATTTTAATCTTTCTAAAGGGTAATTCGGATCAATGGGAACGTAGGTTCCCCCCGCTTTCAATATCCCTAGCAGTCCCACCACCATATCCAGAGACCGTTGCACACACAAGCCGACTCGCGGCACGGTCGTTATTCCTGTGTTATAAAGAAAATGGGCCAGCTGATTTGCCCTGTTATTAAGTTCCCGATAGGTCAAACTTTCAACCTCAGTATCATCAGGACTTTCCTTGCTACAGATTAGAGCGACGCTTTCGGGGGTGAGATCGACCTTTTGTTCAAACAGTTGGTGAATACATTGATCTTTCTGGTATTGTCTTCTCGTATCATTCCACTCACACAGCAATAACTGCTCTTCCCTTTCGCTCATAAAGTTTAAGTGATTAAGTGGCGTCAAAGGTTCTGCCACGATTGCCTGTAGTAAGCGCTCAAAGTGACTTATCAAGCGTGCAATGGTGGGCGCAAAAAAAACATCCGCGTTATATTCAACAACACCTCGCAACCCTGTATCCGTTTCTTCCATACTCACAGTGATATCAAACTGTGCCGTATCCAACAGATATTCTTGTTTCTCAAAATATGTCTCTGATGTTCGATCTTTTTCATCGGGAATATTCTGCAGCACGAACATAACCTGAAACAGCGGTGTGTACCTCAGATTTCTTTCCGGTTGTAACGCTTCTACTAATTTGTCGAAGGGAATATCTTGATTTGAATACGCCTCCAAACAGGTTTTCTTAACACGACCAAGTAATTCGGTAAAACCCGGATTTCCAGACAGATCAGTGCGCATTACCAGTGTATTGACAAACAACCCGATTAGATTTTCAACCTCCGAGCAATTACGACCTGCTACCGGAGACCCTACAGCAACATCATTTTGGTTACTGTAACGACTCAGTAATAAAGAAAACGCGGACAACAATACCATATACAAAGTAACGCCCTGATTCTGGCACAATAAGTGCAAATGCTCCAATAATTCCGGTGAAAACTGAAAAAATTCAGTCAATCCATTGGTAGATTTTATCGGTGGGCGAGGCTTATCCGTGGGAAGCTCTAACAAAGGAGGTAATCTTGCTAACTGCTCCCGCCAATAATCTTCCTGCTTTTGTAATACGTTTTGAGTGAGGCCCGGTTGCTGCCAGCAGGCAAAATCAGCATATTGAATAGGGAGTGGAGACAATGGTGACGGTTCGCCGCGAAAGAGCGCACTGTATAACTGATCCAATTCACGTATGAATACGGTTAAGGACCAACCGTCAGAAATAATATGGTGCAGTGTTACCAACAATATCGAGTTTGTGGCGGATGTGTTTATCAGTCTAAATCTATAGAGCGGCCCAGAGGTCAGATCAAACTGCTTGGAAAATTCCTGTCTGCAAGCCCGGTCAAATTCTTCACAATCATGGCTAGAGAGACACTGTTCCACCAGTTTAATACAGGTATTTCCATCGATAACCTGTGTTAACTGTCCATCTTTTTCTTTGAAGTGGGTTCGCAAAACCGCATGGCGTTGAGTAATCCTCTCCAGAGATTTAGTCAGAACCGTCTTATCGAGTTTACCTTTTATTTTTAAAACCAAAGGTAAATTAAATTGCACAGAATTTTTATCTAAATTACTCAGAAACCACATCCGCTTCTGCGAGTGTGTGGCCGGAACATGCCCATTACTTCTCGCAACAATACGCCGTCTGTTTTCCGCCGAAGGCTTGCTCAGTTCAATACTCTTGGCTATTTGTTGTAACGTTGGTGCTGCAAAAACCTGTTTCAATGGAATGTTGACACCAAACTCACTGCGGATTTTATTAACCAGGCGAACCCCCAGCAATGAGTGTCCCCCTTTCAGAAAAAATCCGGCAGTCACACTGATTTCTTTCGGATCAATGGACAATAATCCCGCCCAGATATTAACCAATAATTTTTCAATTTCCGTGCGAGGTGCGATAAATCCTTCCTGGGTACAAGACTCCGTTTGGTCAACACGCCCGATATATTCAAGCCGACCTTGCGGTAACCAACGACCGAGATCACCTGTACGATATAGCTTACCCTTTACATTTTCATCTAAAGGGTTAGTGACAAATTTTGCTTTCGTGAGTTCATCATCATTTAGGTAACCACGGGCGAGACAATCACCACCAATATACAACTCGCCGCTAGTGCCGACCGGGACTAGCGCAAGACTGGAAGAAAAAACGAACACCTGACAGTTGTGTATGGGGCGACCAATAGCCGGACAGTTACCGGGCTCATCTTCCATGACTGAATAACTCGTTACTGCATGCGTTTCTGTTGTCCCATAGTGATGTAAAAACCTTGCACCGTATTTTTTCCTATAACTCACAAGGCCATCTGTCAGTGTAAACTTTTTACCGAAAACGATTACCTCTCTCAAACAACTCGCCGTTTTTTCACACTCGAAAAGCTTATAAGCCATCTCAGGTTCGATGAAGAGTCGACCAATAGTGTGTCTATCAATAAGCTGCCATAACGCAGCGATATCCGACCTGAGTTTTTCAGGCGCAATCACTAAACGACTTTCCGTATACCAGGCTGTAAAAATTTCTTGAATGGCTAAATTTATTGAATTAGGTGAAAGTTGCAACGTGACAAATGGTTGACAAAGATCACCACCAAACTGTTGTGCCTGCACCAAATTTACCAGGGCCTGATGTGTCTGCATCACCCCTTTTGAGTTCTCGGAGGTAGCGGAGGTATACATCACACAAGCCAAGTGCGAAGCTTCTAGGCACAACCGTTCTTTCACTAGATTTTTTTCTACATCTCCAAATAATCGGTGTTTATCCAACAGCCACAAATGTTGGTCGACAACCGGTAACTTACCACTCGCCTGAGAGGTGGTTATGATGATACTAACCTTGGAATCCTCTAATATATAGCGGACGTGTTCTTGAGAAGCGTTGGTGTCAACCGGTAAATACGCAGAGCCTGACTTTAAAATCCCCAGCAGTCCGACCACCAGATTTAAACCAGGTTCAACAAACAATCCCACAGGGGTATCTGGAATGACACCACGATGTAACAAATAGTGAGCGACATAGTTAGCTCGATTATTCAACTCCCTGAACGTCAGTTGATGCGCCTGATACACTACCGCCAACTTATCTGGTGTCCGATTCACCTGAGCTTCAAACAATTCATGAATACACTGGTTTCGATGGAACTCGCAAACAGTATCATTCCACTTCGTCAAACTAAGAATATCGGACCGGCTACAGGATTTTATTTCCTGTACATCACATTCGCCTTTTGAGGAAACTGGTAATAACCTTTCATCCATTTCATTATCCTTTTTAATTTCCGTCACCAATTGGGAGAGCCATTAAAAAATCAAGTTGTCGGATAGATTTAATGCGTCTTTCCATGAATTTATTGCTTCTATCCGTGGACCTAAACAAGGATAACAATTCATATTATTATCATTTATATTAAATACACCAAAAACGTTTTATATTTATCTACACTTTACCTCTAAATGTAAAACGCTTTGGATATAGGAGACTACGTTATTCTATTCTAAACTCAAGGCCTCGCGTATTTTCCCTTCTCGTACGATTTAATTTATAATCATCTTTTCCCGACACCAGTACTACACCATACTTATCCAGTGATAAAACACTACCATACTCTTCAACCGTTTCAGTATCCGGGTAAATCTTTACACTCGTAGGAACATAACGCGCCGTAAAACCAAGGCGGGTTTTGTTTGTAGTGGTATTGGGAAATGAAGAATGCATTAACGTAGACCAAAAAATAACAAACTGACCTGCACGCATTTTGATTGATTCCGCTTTACTTTCATCCGGCACGAAGTTTGGGTCTTTTTGCAAATTTCGATAATCATATCCAAAAAAACCTCTTTTCACTCCATCTTTTTCTAGCTTATTGACCTCTTCCGGCGTATATTTCATCTCCTTTAATTCATCATAAAACATCTCTTCTTGTGTTCCCGGAATAAAACGCAAACATCCATTTTCTTCAGTAGCGTCGGTAATCGCCGTCCAGACGGTGATGGCACCGCCAAATGCCTGTTCAGTAGGCCATACCACCTGGGGGGCACCCGATGCGTGAGCAAAGGTATCGGCCTGATGCCAATCAGTACCTTCGTCGCCAGGATATTTAGGAAACATTTCTGATCGCCAGCAAAACACATCCGGTCCAAGAATATCATTGACCTTATCAACAATTTCTCTTCTCATAATATGCTTGCTGAAGAAATCTATATCGAGATGACGATCGTAGCCGGCCAGCAAACTTGTATGATCTAAATCGTATACCGCGTGATCACGCGAAAATATTTCGCTACGCAACGAGGTTTGGTAGGTTTTTTTAATCTCTTCGGAGTCATATAGATCAAAAGGTCCAGCATAACCTTTCTTACGAAACTCAGCCAGTTCACCGGCACTAAATCCACATTTTTTCATGTTAATATCTCTCCCGATTCAACAGTAGAATAATCTTATCATAAATTCAGTCGTATCTACTGCATACCCAAGTGACCATACCTTAATCAGCAGACGCCAGTTTACTACACTGACTTTGATAGGCTCTGATCCAACCACCGATTGTGAACAACTTCATTAATTCACTAGTTGGTATAGAAACCTCCAGTATTTCTTCAATTTTAATTTGTAAGTCAATCATCGTTAGTGATGAAATACCAGCATCAAAAAAATCATCATTCTCTGCTAAATTCTTAAGATTATCTTTTGTTGAAAATTGATCTAATATAATACCTCGAATATCTTTCTGTGACATATCCACCTCGGCTCGTATGTTCAAGATATTAAATGTTTCATTACCTTACCATTATTGTTAATTGGCAATGATTCATTCACTAATAACTTGTCTGGCACCATGTATTGAGGGAGCACATCTAACAGATTTTTTCTTAATTCAGAAGCTTTACAGTCAACACCATTCTGCAATTTAATATGTGCTACCAATAATTGATCTCCGGCATCGCCCTCCTGTAATTCCACAATGGCTTCACGAATACTTTTTACGTTCAGCAAATGCGCCCTAACTTCATCCAACGATACTCTGTAACCCCTTATTTTCACTTGACTATCACTTCGCCCAATGAACTCTAATTGTCCGTCCGTATCTTCTCTAACCAAATCTCCAGTACGGTAAATCAATCCTGAACAAAGGTGTTCATCCATAAAAAAAGCACCATCAGCATTTTTCGTTTCCCCCAGATATCCAAGCGCAACCCCTCTACCACCGGTGTAAAGTTCACCGATTTCTCCAGGCGGCACTGCTTTTTTATCCGTATCTAATACATAAACATTAGTACCAGTGATGGGTTTTCCTATGGGGACTTTACCAGTAGGTTTGTTACCCACCGTCATACGATGACAACAGGTGAAAGTCGTATTTTCCGTGGGTCCGTATCCATTGATAATGGTTATATCCGGGTAGATCTCAAATACTTTATTAATTATCGTTGAATTCAAGACATCACCACCCGCCAACAATGTGCGCACTTTTTTCAGCGCAGCGGGGTATCTATCGGCAACCAAATGAAATAGTGCCGCTGTCAGCCACAATATACTAACATCATTATCCACTAGGTCTCTTTTCAATTGGTTAGGATCGAGAACCGTGCCGGAATATAAAACTAGAGTAGCGCCGTTTAACAGCGCACCCCAGATTTCAAAGGTCGACGCATCAAATGTCGGCGGGGAAAAATGAAATAGATTATCTGAACGTGTAATATGAATATAATTAGTATCGATAACTAACCTGGTCACGGCACGCTGAGGCACGACAACGCCCTTGGGTTTACCAGTTGAACCACTGGTAAACATAATATAGGCTTTCTCCTCTTCACCTATATCGCACCGCATGGACTGGTCAAGTGTGCTATTGAATAAGTATTCATCACCCGTATTTATATTTACACGATGATTTTCACACAAGGGACTGCAGTCCTGATCCGAAATAATGCACTTCACCTTTGCCTCATTCAGACACAGAAGATTACGGGCTTTCGGGTTACGTGTATCAAGTGGTAAGTATGCTCCCCCACACTTTAGTATCGCCAACATTGAAATAATCATCTCGGTTGAGCGAGACATAAAAAGCGCCACTACATCACCGGGGACAACTCCTCTACCCTTTAGATGCCTGGCAAAGTAATTCACCCTGTTATTCAGTTCTCGATAAGTCAAACTGGAGGATAAATGTTTAATCGCAGTATGATTACCATAGAGTTCAACAGCATGTTCGAATACAGCGGCAATGTTATGCATAGAGGTAGGCACCTTGGTCGATAAGATAATTCCATATAGTCACTAGCGCATTGGAATCTTCTCGTACTAGACCATAGTGGTCACCGTGAGAATCTACATAGATATCGGCGTTTTTAATTAATCGTTGTATCGTCTTACTACTCTCCACATTGGCCTGTACATCTCGCCTACCAGTCATCACCAACGTTTTATGCTTTACGGCACTTGCCAGGTTTTTAAAATCTGTTGACTTATACGCGGTGTAATTCAATGCATAACGCTGCAAATAGCACTTTTGTGAAAATGGGTTGTCGATCCCTTCTGGGATATGAGAATTTTCATAAAATCGCTCTGAATGCACTTTTTCATAGACGCTATTCAGTGCTTGTTCGTTTTTTGCAGCCAGGGTTAACAGGCTATCAATATCTAACGCAAAAGGCGTCGTGCAAGTGGCATCTTCCAACAACGTGTACTCGCCATGAGCCAAAATAAGCGTTCTGAACAAACCAGGATTCATATTTACTGCCGAAAGAGAAACACCTGCGCCAGAGCAATAACCTATCAGATCACATTCTTCTATCTCGCAATCGGATAAAACCGTAAGAAGATCCTTTGCATGATTATCTACAGACAACTTATCAACCATAACAGAAACCCCCTCAGGGCTCAAAATCAAACGGGATTCAAGAGACACAATATTGTAATGATTTTGAAAAAAATCAAAAAAATTTTTCGACATTTTTAACTTCAAGCCAAAAGGCATAACCAATGCCAACCATGGCTGCCCTTTAGTAGTTTCGCTTATCGCATACTTTAGCTGAATTCCATCATGGCTTTCTACTGTTTTTTCTTTCACTGTCAATCCCTCTTCGTATTGCCCTAAATTAATCTGTTTCACCTGCTGCGGAGGCTGATGTCACTAAGCCTGGACACTGTCGCTGCGATTAAACGGATTTATTCAGATATATTAATAGTGTGTTACTTATCTGAATCCGAGATTTTGATTTCATCTATACCCAAAGCGTTTGAGATTTAG
>JBNKFQ010000352.1:0-15480 GCA_050289385.1 Porticoccaceae bacterium
ACCAATCGGCATAAGAAACAGACGATCATCGCCAAAGCCAACT
Source organism: Porticoccaceae bacterium (assembly GCA_050289385.1). Classification (GTDB taxonomy): domain Bacteria; phylum Pseudomonadota; class Gammaproteobacteria; order Pseudomonadales; family Porticoccaceae; genus JBNKFQ01. The sequence goes on from JBNKFQ010000352.1 coordinate 44, forward strand.
ACCTCGGCAATAACATCGTCGCCCTGTTCCACAACGATGCGACAACGGCTGCCGATAGCGGCCTGGCAACCACCGGCCTCCAGCGTTAAGCCCACCATGCGAAGCAAGGTGCCTTCCACTTGCAAAGAAACCGGCTGCAAGTTGGCTTGGCGACGGCGCAAGGCATCGCACCAGATTTCGGTGCGGTGCAACATACCGTTAAATTCCTGTGCATTCATGGTGCGCTTCTTTTTTTGAACCGGAATAGAAAAACGCAGTTTTGTGTCAAGGGCTACCTTCTGACCAAAAATCTTTTTGCGGGCCTTTTTCCAGCGACGCCCCGTCACTTGCAAGCGACTGCGACACGATAGCCGCAACGCGGGTATAAACACCGGCATCCACAATCGAATGACCTGCCTTTACCTGAAGATCACCAGGCGACAGGGAGGTGTCTTCAACAATATCCCAGGGGGCCTCTTCCCTGTTTGCCGGCAGATTTTTTTTCAGCAAGCTTGCATCATCCGGATTCAGATGTAACTTGATACTTCGCGAACTGTCGCGAATTTCAGTCACTGCCTGCCCAACCAGGCCAAGCAATACTTCGGGCGTGGTGGTTATTTCCTGCAATATGACTTGTGCAGCAATGGCAGCGGCGAGTTGCACCAATTCCTGTTCTACCTCTTCATCCATCTGTTTTAATGGTGCGCTTAACGCACGCATTAATTGTTCCAGCCGTTCGACCTGTGCGGCAATTTCCGCGTGACCAGCTTCCAGCCCTTCCCAACGACCTTTTTGAAAACCCGTTTCGTGCGCCTGGCGACGCAGGTTTTCCAGCTCTTCCAAGGTCATGGTACGCGGATCACGGCCGTCAACATTCGATGACAAACTGACTTCTGGCACGTCCCAGCGACGAAAATCAGTGCCACTGTCGCGGCCAAGTATTTTGGGTTTCATGTTCGGCCAGCCTGGACAGAAATTGTGATACCAGCTGTTGAACGTCCGGTATCAGACGTTCGATGCTGGACGTTGGATGTTCGACGTTCGATGTTCGATGTTCGACGAAACCCCGTTACCCGCACACCGAAGCCAGGATCTATATTGTTTATAAAACCGGACTCACAGGAAAAATGAGCCTTGACGCGTCTTGAATATCGCCTTTTCGTCGAACATCCAACATCGAACATCGAACATTTTTCCGTCCTGCCCACCTCAAACAAAATCATCCCCTCCACGACCACCCAGCACAATATCCCCCGACTCGGCCAGACGATTGGCAACCGCAAGGATACTTTTTTGCGCAGCTTCCACTTCAGTGAGACGCACCGGGCCTTTGGTTTCCAGATCTTCGCGCAACATTTCGGCGGCGCGTTTGGACATATTGTTGAATATTTTTTCGCGAACGGTTTCGTCAGCGCCCTTGAGAGCAATCAACAGTGAGTCCGAAGGCACATCCCGCAACAATCGCTGCATTCCCCTGTCATCAACCGACACCAGGTTTTCAAACACGAACAACTGATCGCGAATTTTTTCACTCATGCCGGAATCCTCTGCGTCGATGGACTCAAGCAGTTCCGTTTCAACCGGCGTATCCAGAAAGTTGATAATGTCAGCCGCAGCTTTCAGGCCACCGATTCGCGAAGACTGACTGCTGGTTTCGACGGAAAACTGTTTTTCAATAATTTCGTCCAGTTCTTCTATTGCCGCAGGGTTTACGGTATCCAGATTTACGATGCGCATTATTACATCGGTGCGAACATTTGCCGGCAAGGTAGACAACACATTGGCAGCCTGATCGCTGTCCAGATAAGACAGAACAATGGCAATAATCTGCGGGTGTTCGTTTTTAATCAGGTCTGACACCATGCGCGGCTCCATCCAGCGCAAGGATTCCAGGCCTCGCGAATCCCGGCCCATCAGTATGCTGCCCAGAACGCTGCGCGCCTTGTCTTCACCCAGCGCCGACACCATGATGTTGCGTATATACTGCTCCGACCCAACACCCACCGATGTACGCTCTTGCACCGATTCGGCAAACTCTTTTACCACCAGCTCCAGTTGCTGGTTGGAAACTTCCGACAAACCGGCCATCGCCGTGCCAACCTGCTGCACTTCACGCGGCCCCATATGACGCAGTATTTCTGATGCCGCCTGCTCCCCCAGACTCAACAGAAAAACGGCGGCCCGCTGCGGACCATCAAGACTTTTTGCCAATTCAGCCATCTGCCGACACCCATCCTTTTACCACCTGGGCCACCCGTTTGGGGTCTTCGCTTACCATCGACTTTGCCATGGTGAGTTGCTGGTCATAGCTTTGCGGCCCGCCGATGGCTTTACCGCCGCTCAGGCTCACTTCATCATCCACCAGCTGACCACCACCTTCCGGCACATCCTGAGCCAATACCTTGACAGGTTGTGCACCGGCTTCAGACAAATTCTTTAACATCGGACGCAACACACCAAAAATCAGGAGTCCGACAGCCAGCACGCCCAGCGCCTGCTTGCCAGCGCGAGCAACCCAGGGCTGTTGCCAGATAGCGGGTTCATCAACGACTGGAGCAACCAGTTCCGGTGTTAAAAAGGAAACATTGGTGACATTGACACTGTCACCACGATCCGCATTAAAACCCACTGCATCTTTAACAAGAGCTTCGATGCGGGAAATTTCCTCTGCGTTCAGAGGCGCGCGTTCCACTGCACCGCTGTCATTGCGTTGGTCGCGATAATCCACCAACACAGCCACCGACAATCGCTTGATACTGCCCGGAGCTTCGCGCACGTGACTGATGGTGCGATCAAGCTCGTAATTTCGCGTGGCGTGGCGGGTGGTCTGTTGCGGTTCGGCGGGCTGCCCTTCGTTACCCTCTTCACCTTCCGGTGGCGGTTCGACAATTTCACCGGCTGGCGGGGGACTGTTACTCAGTGCACCCGGCACACCTTCGGCCTTGAGCTGGCGAGTCAGTTCTTCTGTGGTTTGTTCGCTGCGCAATACTTTTTCGGGCGCATAGCTTTCCAGAGTTTTTTCCACAACCGTAAAATCGATATCGGCAGATACCTTGGCGCTGATTCGATCGGCGCCAAGCATCGGGGTTAACAGTTCAACAATACGGTTAGAGTAATCTTGCTCTACCTGCCGCAAAAAACGCAGGTTTTCACTGCCCCGGGCCATACTTTCCGATCCGGGACTGCGGGTCAGCAAGCGGCCACGCTGGTCTACCACCGTCACCTTGTCGGCTTCCATGCCCGGTATGCTCGATGCCACCAGATTGACGATACCCGCCACATATTCTTCTTGCAGCTCGCGCCCGGGCGCTACGTTTACCAGCACCGACGCGCTGGGCTGGCTGCGCCGCCGCAAAAAAGCCGACTGCTTTGGAATGGCGAGGTGCACCCGGGCACCCACAACTGTGTCGAGGGCAGAGATGGATTTGGTGAGCTCTCCTTCCAGAGCGCGATGGTAACGGGCATTTTCCATAAAGCTGCTGGTGCCAAAGGGTTGCTCCTGATCCAGCAGTTCAAAGCCCTGATGGCTGTTGCCAGGCAAACCCTGCCCGGCCAGTTGCAAGCGCATCTGATGCACTTGCTCGGCAGGCACCGCAATCGTGGTGCCTTCGAGTTTGTAAGGCACGCCCCGTTGCTCAAGCGCCTGAACCACTTTTGCCGAATCGGTTTGCGAGATGCTGCCATAAAGCGGCACGTAATCAGGTTCCTGCGACCAGTTGACCACTGCCACCCCGAGGGCAATGCTGGCGGCGAGCCCAACCAGCAGCGCCAGCTGCCGCACAACGGGCAAGTTGGCCATACCGGTAAAGGGCAGTACGGTATTCTCTTTGTCTATCAGCGCCATAAGTTGTTGTTATTGTCCATAGTTGCGGGGGTTCGATGTTCGATGTTCGATGCTCGATGTTCGATGTTCGATGTTGGACAAAACACGAGGCTCGCGAAATTGTGCCTGATAGAAAAGGGTTGGTGGCACGAACAGTTTAATTAAACCACCCAACCGCTTTTTCGTCGAACATCGAACGTCGAACATCTTTCAAACCTGCATATTCATTATTTCCTGATACGCATTAAGCAATTTATTGCGCACCTGGGTGATCGCCTGAAAAGACACATTGGCTTTTTGCAGCGCGACCATAACCTCGGGCAACTCCACGCCTTGTTCACCCATTTCAAAAGCCTGTTTCAATGCGCCCGCATCATTTTGTGCCGTACTCACCTTGTCGAGAGACTCCGACAACAATTTGCTGAAGTTGCCATTGTCTACCGCCGAAGGTCCATCCGCACCGCCCTCTGCCCGTGCCGCCAGCACTCGCATCTGCGTCAACACCTGATTAATATCCATGTCGCTCATATTTATTCATCCAAACTGCTGCGGTTATGTTTGCTTTTCAGGCTCTTGCGGTAACCGGCAAGGAAATGCCTTCTTCGCGCAACCTGGCCAATTTGTAGCGCAAGGTGCGTGGACTGATACCCAATCTTTCTGCCGCTTCCTTGCGACGCCCCTGTTCAGCTTGCAAAGCTTCCAGGATAAGTTGCTGCTCTGTGTCTTTCAGATTATTTTCCAGAGCGGTCTTACTCACTTCACAAACGTTGTTCACCGTTGCCGGAGCATCGACATTTTCTTCAAAATGCAAATCTGTCGGACAAATTTCATCGCCGACGCAAAGTATTAATGCACGCTGAATAACATTCTGCAGTTCCCGAACATTACCCGGCCAAGGGTAATCGAGCATTTTTTGTTGTGCCTGCGGTGACAAACAAATACCCGACCCTGCCGGCGCATAGAGCGCAATAAAATGATCGGCCAGCGGCAAAATATCGGCTGGTCGTTGTTGCAACGGCGGCAAATGCATCGGGAAAACATTCAGCCTGTAAAACAAATCCTCACGAAAGCGGCCAGCGGAAACTTCTTCGCGTAACTTGCGGTTTGTGGTGGCCAACACCCGGACGTCAAGTTCTACGGTACGACTGCCACCAAGGCGTTCGACTTCACGTTCCTGTAATACCCGCAACAGTTTTGCCTGCAAACCGAGATCCATTTCGGAAATTTCATCCAGCAACAGGGTGCCGCCCTGCGCCTGTTCAAATTTGCCAGCTCGGGATTGATAAGCACCGGTAAAAGCGCCTTTTTCGTAACCAAACAACACCGACTCAAGCATGGCTTCCGGAATAGCCGCGCAATTAATGGCCACAAACGGCTGCTCGTGTCGCGGCGATTTATCGTGGATCAAGCGGGCGAACACTTCCTTGCCCGAACCGGAGGGGCCGCTAATCAGAACCGTCACGTCGGCGTTGGCCACACGTGCGGCCAGCCGCGTCAGTTCGAGCGTACGATTGTCTTCGGCGACAATGTCGCCAATCGAAGCGTCAACCTGACCGATAAAGCGCGACACCATTTGTATCAGTACTTCCGCTTCAAACGGTTTAACCAGATAGTCGCTGGCACCGTGACGCATGGCGGCCACCGCTTTTTCGATACTGCCATAGGCAGTCATCAACACAACAGGCAGGTCGGCGCGCTGTGTCTTTATTTGCCGCAGCAACTGATGGCCATCCATGCCTTCCATTTGCACGTCCGACACCACCAGACCGAATTCACGACGACGCAGGATTTGCAGCGCTTCGCTGCCACTTTCGGCGCACTCTACCTGAAAGCCCGACAAGGCCAGAGTGTCACTCAGGGCTTCGCGCAGGGTGTCATCGTCTTCCACAATCAGTATTGGCATTTGCGTTACGTTTCCGGTCATCTCTCCTCCATCACTTGCCACCTGAACCCCAAAGCCCTGCGCCGGGGTCCTGTTGCCCGCACCCCGATTGCAGCGGCAGCACCAGGCAAAAGCGAGCACCGCCACCTGTGCCGTCTTCCACCTTCACTTCACCACCGTGAGATTTGGCAATCATCGCCACTACGGTTAAACCGAGCCCGGTGCCCTTGGCTCTGCCGGTATAAAAAGGATCAAAAATACGATCGCGCAAATCCCGGGGTACACCCGGCCCGTTATCCTGCACAGAAATTTCCACGCGATCGCCAGACACGCGGCCACCCAGCCTGATCACCGCGATTTGATTTGCTTCGACATGTTGACCCGCAGCTTCCAGGCCATTGTTAACCAGATTGAGTAGCGCACTGGTCAGAGCCTCGCGATTGCCCGGCACCATCACATCGGCCACCTCGCCCAACTCGACCCGGCCAGTGTTAGCCGCCAGTTGTGGTTCGGCCATATCCACCACCGTGTTGAACACATCCGCCAGCGGCAACAGTTCGGTGCCGCTGTGACCGCCTCGCATAAACGTAAGCATGCTGTTTACCAGTTGCTCGGTGTGCCGCAAGCGATCCATCACCCTGGCGGCCACCCGCTCTCGTTCGAGGTCACTGATGTCGACACGGGTCAAATGCGGTGTATACAGCAGGGCTGAACTGATGGGTGTGCGAATCTGATGAGCCAGACGAGCGGCCACTTCACCGGTGGCCACCAGCCTTTTTTCGCGACTGACCTGCTCTTGCAACTCATGAATTTCGGTAACGTCCGTCAACAAAATGACACGTTCATCCGCACCTGAGTCAGAGTCATTTGCTGCAGACGCTTTGGTGGCAGACGCTGTGGTAAGAGAACGCTGAATAATGTTCAAGCGCCGACCGTCGGCCAACTGGCGAGTGCCCGGGTTGTCCGGGGTGGGCTTTGACAGGCACTTCTGTATATCACTCCACGACCGGTTTGCCAGTTCCTGGCCAAGCATGGCGCACGCTTCCGGGTTGGATTCCTGGACCACACCGTTGGCGTCGAGCACGACCAAACCGCAAGGCAAAGCCTCCATCAAGGATCCAAGGCGGTTGGCAAGACGCTCTTTCTCTGCCAGCTCACGCAACCGTTCGGAACGGGCCTTTGCCAGTTCCACGGTGAGGCCTGCCACCCTTTCTTGCAGCACGCGATAGCTGGTATCCAGTTCAACGGATACCCGGTTAAAGGTTTCGAATGCCTGTTCAAGCTGCCGCGCTGTCAGCTGCGGGGATAGGCTCATACGACTCCTGCATGATTTGTCCGTTTACGCTTACCTGTACGCTTATATGTACGCTTATATGTACGGAACTATGCAACAGCCGTGCCTGTTTTGATTGTTTTTTGAAATCAATGACTTACAAAAAACCAGAAAACGTGTGTCAAGAATTTGACATTTGCGTTACCTGTGGATTTTATATTTGCGCATCTTCTCTACCAGGGTAGTGCGCTGCAATTTGAGTTGCTTGGCCGCTTTCGCAACCACACCTTCAGAGGCAGCCAAAGCCTGCTCAATCATTTCGCGCTCTATGGTGCTGACATATTTACGCAAATCGATGCCCGACTCCGGAAGCTGATGCACAGATCCCGGGCGCGCCCAGAGCGCGTTATTTTCATCGCAAGGGCTCCCCTGTTGTTCTGCATTTTGCGTCTCTATGGCGGCAGATACCCAATCTTCATTAACACGATACTTCTCCGGCAACTCAAACCAGCGGATAGTCTGATGCGGATGCAAAATCGCCAGGCGCTCGACCACGTTGGCCAACTCGCGAATATTGCCCGGCCAGGGGTATTTGCTCAATGCAGCAATTGCGCACGAAGTAAGATTGATCGAACCACGACCTTCCCGCTGCATACGATCGAGAAACTCTCCTATCAGGGGCTGAATGTCGTCAACCCGGTCCCTCAGGGGCAATATCTGGATCGGGAAAACATTCAAACGGTAGAGCAGGTCCATGCGAAAGCGGCCTTCCAGTACCAGCTGATCCAGGTTCTGATGCGTGGCAGCAATAACTCTTACATCGGCGGCAATGCTTCTGTTGCTGCCCACTCTCTCAAAGGTGCGCTCTTGCAAAACCCGCAATAATTTTACTTGCATAGGCAACGGCATATCGCCAATTTCGTCCAGGAACAAGGTGCCGCCCCGCGCCATTTCGAAACGTCCGGAACGGGCGCTGATTGCACCTGTAAATGCGCCTTTTTCGTGGCCAAACAACTCCGACTCCAGCAATTCTGCCGGAATAGCTCCGCAATTTACCGGAACGAACGGGCCACTGCGTCGCGAAGACAGGTGGTGAATACTGCGCGCAACCACTTCTTTACCGGTGCCCGATTCACCGGTGACAAGCACACTGGCGTCACTGCCAGCCACTTGCGTTATCAGTCGTCGCAGCTCCTGGATGTGAGAACTGTTGCCCACCATGCCCCTGAAACTTTTATCGTGTAGAGTCGATTGCAGCCCCGCAACGTCCATTCCGCGTATCTTGCGCATTAATTCCTGCACCTTTTGATAACGGAATGGAAATTCCAGAACCCCCTGGACTTCCTGTTTCAGCACTCGGGGAGCTATGTTCTCATCCTGCAACAGAAAAATGGGCAATCCCGGGCGCTGTTTTCGCAATGAGGTTACGACAGATGCGGCGGTAACTTCAGAGCTACCTACACCAACCATGGCGGCAGAAAACGGGGTATCTCCGGCAACAACTTCAGACCAATCCTCCGTGCCACAAAATGCCGCAGCAGGATAATCAAGAAATTCAAAGATGGTTTTTAACTTTCGTGATCGACTGCAATCCTGATCGACTACCAGTAACTGTGCGGCAGCAGATGGCATATTTAATGTTTCCCAATATTACCCGGCGACCTCCTTCCGCCGTGAATCCTTGTTTTTATTTCGCGAGGCATAATAACCGCAAAATCACATTGATCAAGAACCTTTGTGATGAAATTGGCCTTTTTATTTTGTGAAAACACGGACAATGAAAGGTTTTAATTTGAAATTCCTATCGGCGAACAGGGCTGACAAGCCTGTGTCATCTGCCCTGGCAGCTCGACCACAACCATGAAAAATCTGTATGATTTTTATACAACCAGATATTACCGCGCAGTTAGCGCACCATACGACTGTGAGCAATACTGCGACGGTGAAACCTGAAAATGGACTTTTCCAGCCACTCCTGAGTGTGCTCGCTAACCCCGTAAAAATTTACCGCAACCCCGCCTGACCCGGTACCGGCCACTGTTTCACCGGCCAACTCCAGGGCTTGTGGAATATCGGGATGCAAAAAAATTCGCACAAGCACTGCGCGACCAGGTTCCGGTTGATCGGCACCACTCCATTCAATACCTTTCGCTGACAGGCTAACGGCGACCGCATCTGGAATTTGCAACTGTTGCGACAATAACTGCCCAACCAGACGAATCAACAGGCTGACCATACTTTCCAAACGTTCAAATTCACGAGCAACCCCCGGGCTTTCCTCACCAAGATCCTGTGAGGTTTCGTCCAGTTGCGCCAGTTGTCGCAACACATTTTCAGCCGTTTGATTCAGGTGAGTCAGTGCGTGCCCCTGCGGCAAGCTGTCAAGGTAATCCCAGGAAAGGGAGGCCGAACCTTGCCATACCAGTCCTGCCTGATCTTGGGAAGACCGGTTTTGGGAAGACCGATTCCGGGAAGAATGGTTTTGAGAAGAACTGGCTTTCGTCATTGCCGCCTCGGTGTGATTTTGGCGTTGTAACGCACCTTGTATCGAGTTGTACAGGTACTCGCGACCGGTTTTTACTCTCTGTAGGCCTTCACCGCCTGCTGACCCGCTCTCATACGATGCAGTTCGGCAGACACCTTGTCACGCGCTTCTATAACCAGATTATTAAGGCAATGGTCATATTCCGCAATCTGGCGTATCGCTTTTTCCACCATCAGCGACTCTTCTGCCGAAACCGAACGTTCAAAATAACGCAACATCTGACTGCGACGCGAACGCTCCAGATCCGCCACCTGATCCCAGTCACCCTGACGCGCCATCGACACCAGGCCCTGACTCAGTTCGAGAATTTCCTGCAGTTGCTGTTCGCGGGGTGTTGATGTTCGATGTTCGATGTTCGATGTTCGATGAAAAACAGGTTCCGCGTCTGGCTTCGGGCTCAAGGGGTTTGCATCGAACGTCGAACGTCTAACGTCGAACTGCTCCGCATCACTGCCATCCCTCTCATCAATCACATTCATGCCCCTCGATGCCCGCCCCGCATATCTTCGGGAATCGCATCCCAACCCAGCTTGATCTCTTGCAACAAGGCGGCAACCTCATCAAGTATTGATACATCATTGTTGATATTGGCCTGTAGCAAACGTTTTTCCATATAGTCATAAAGGCTGCCCAGATTAACCGCGATCTCGCCTCCCTGCTCATAATTCAAACTGGCCCTGAGAGTATCGACGATAGCGATGACGCGGCTTACGCTTTCACCCTTTAGCGCCATGTTGTCACGCTCGACCGCGCCCCTGGCGACGGCGATGTGCTCCAGCGCACCGGCCATCAACATTGCCACCACCTTGTGGGCGGAAGCATCGGTTATACCAGTCTGTACTCCGACCGAGCGATATTCTTTAAGTGCATTCGAGCTGTTCATAGAGGATTCCTGGCTATTCCTGTATTGGTGTTGAACCCGGCAGTGAGCTCAATTGTTGTGTGAGAAAGTTTCCGGTGTTTTGCAACTGGCTCATGAGCGTGTCGAGCGCGTTGAACTGACGGCGCAATCTTGCCTCCAGCGCTACAAGCCGACGATCCAGTACCTCCCGGCGATCGGCAATATCATCAAGGCGATCCTCAAGACCGTCGACGCGGGCATCCAGAACACCATCTGACTCAAGCCACTGCGTCAACAAGCTGTCCATCCGGTTGGCGATACCGCGAGTAAAGGAAAGCGTGCCCCGATTACCAATGGCACCACCCGAAACCAGCAATTTCAATCCTTCGGCACCAGAACCAGAAGCCGCAGCAAGCATCTGGCCAGTGCCGGTCGCTGTAATACCGTCAATGGTGCCGGCAACATCAAGGCCGGCGGTACCCGCTCCGACACTGAACCCGAGTTCAGCCGCTGTATCGGTATCGACGGTATTGAATTCAATCTGTGACTCCGAGCCCCAGGTCACTGAGCTTATTTGCAGGGAGTCTGTGGCGGCGTCGTAGCTCACTTGCACGGAAGCACCGGCATCACTCAGCGCACTGTCGCCATTAATGCGAGATTGCAACTCTGCCGCCAGCGCCGCACCCGTGGCGTAGTCCCCCCGGGTAATCAAAATGGTGCCAGAAGCAATACCATCGACGGTGAGACTAAAGCTGTCGTTATCAGCGTCGATCGTCAACGGTCCGCTAAAATCGGGCAACACCGACGCGCCCTGCCAGATTCCCTGAGTAGCCATTTGAGTAATCTCTACCGCGTAATCGCCAACCACGGTATCGGAGGACGAACCGAGATATTCAATCTGGCTATCACTTATGTTGCCGACAGCGGCAAACAATCCGGCCAGACCATCAAAATTTTCATCGATGGCCTTGTCGAGCACTGCACTGTTTGCTGACAGAGTGCCGTCAGCATTGGTGGTAATACCGATTTCGCTGAGTGTGCTGAAGGGCAAATTCAGCCCCGACACCGAATCATTGAGCTGCTGCCGAATTCGCGCACTGATCGAGCGAACCGTAAAATCGCCCTGTAACACACCACCCTTGCCAGCTTCGGCGTTGTAACCCGCGAGGACATTGATGGCCCCGATAAAGCCGTTGTAACTGGAAACAAAAGTCTGCACAGCATCGCTCACCGCGTCGCGATCCTGATTTACTGTTACGCGAACGGGTGTAGCGCCACTCACATCCTTAAGTGTAAATTCGACACCATCGACCACGTCGTTTACGCTATTTTCCGCACTCTGCACGGTCAATCCATTTACCGTAAAAACAGCATTTTGAGCTGCCACCGTTTGGTCCAGATTTGTGGCCTGACTGTTGAAAGCGAGTGCAGAGAGACCGCTGCTGTCAAGGTTATTGGCGTCTGTATCGCTGACGTTGATTTCCAGACTGTTTTCAACACCGGTATAAGTGGATGTGAACAGCAGCCGATATTCACTGCCATCATTAACGATGACCGCGTTCACACCAATATTGGCCTCATTAACCGCGTCGCGGACACCTTCCAGGGTATTGTTGCTGCTGTCGATAGTTACCACAGCGGTGCCACGATCAGAGTTGACCGCAAAGCTGCTGTAGATATCAGTACCAGGGTTGTAGTCGGTTGTACCAAACCGGAATGTCAGGGTTCCGGTACCAACTTCATCGGTGGCCGAAGCAAACGCACCACCGGCCAGGGAGTGAGCTTTGGCCAGTTGGGTCACGCCAACGTCAAAATCCACCGCAGCCGCTGCATTGGTTACCGACACATCAAGTATGGCGCTGTCACTGACACTTGCCGTTTTTTTGCCAAACGTCGCAACGTTGTTGAGGGCGCCCAGCCCACCCTGCAAAGTGGCCAGTGCGTTCTTGAACCCGCCCAGGGCAGAGAGTTCGGACTGCGTGGTTGTTTCCTGTTTCGATAGACGGCTGTCGGTAGCTGCACCTTCGGCGGCAACCAACTGGCTGACAATATTCTCAATATCAAGGCCCGAACCAATTCCAGTGGCGGTTATCATTCAATGCGTCCATTTTGTTTGCTTGTTTGCACAGAGCTACTTCTCCCGAGCAGGTTGTCTTTTGTCTGTCTGCCAGTTACCTGTTGTCAAAATGCAAAAGCAGTGCCAGTTACGCCTCCTCACTCACCAGCAAACCGCGGATCAAACCATCCGGATTCGCGCTGATCCGTCGATGAATCGCCATCAGCTCTTGTCGCGGTATTCTGCGCACCACATTGCCGGTTTGGCTGTTAACAATGGTGATCACACTGTGCGGGTTGTTGCGGTCGACAGTAAAGTGCAACTCGCGATTCACACGCTGCAAAAACTTGTCGATATACCTGGAGAGATCGGCCACAACAACGTCAAAATCTTTCTGGCTGGCAGCGTTATTCTGTCTTGCAGACGGCAGGTTATTGCCAGCATCGGAAGCCGATTGCCGATTGCCGGTTCCAACACCAGCGCCAGGCGAAGCCGGTGCAGATATTGCCCCTCGCAGCAAAGCAGATTTTGATTCCCCGGATCCCGCCACGGCCACTTCCAGTTGTTCCCGATTCCCGATCTTTCAACCTGAAAAAAAAGGGCGACCCGGAAGGCCACCCTTTTTTCATCTTGCCATATTGCTTGTCACTTAGCGCAGCAGAGACAACGCGTTTTGAGGCAAGGCGTTGGCCTGCGCCAGAATCGAGACGCCGGCCTGTTGCAACACTTGCGCTCTGGTAAGAGCTGCCGTTTCTGCGGCGAAGTCCGCATCCTGAATCCGCGAGCGCGAAGCAGACAGATTCTCCGATGTGGTTTGGGCACTGGAAACCACAGACTCAAAGCGGTTTTGAATGGCACCCAGTGTTGCACGAGTGGTGTTGATTGTCTGCAGTGCCGCATCGGCAGAAGAGATAGCAGCGTTAGCTCCGCTTACCGAAGAGATATCCACCACTGAAATCGCTGTACCGGTTTGGGACGCTGCGATGGTACCGGTGATACCGCTACCTGCATCGGTAGGCGCCGTACCGCCAAACACAATGGATCCAGCCGTAGATGAGAAGGTAATAGTACCGTAGCTCACTTCGGTGGTAATACCGGAGTTCGCCGCAACGGCACCAGTACCGCCGGAAGTAACGGTGATGTTTCTGCCGTCGGCGGCAGACAATTCCACATTGCCGCTGACAATAGATGCGGTAACACCGGTAGCCGCAGAAACGGCATTTACCGCGCTAACCACGTCGGTTTCTCTGGCAGCTGCACTTGCTGCAACACCCAGAGCACCCAGGGTAATGCCATTGATCGTGATGTAGTCAGTAGCATCACCGGCAATCGCGTTGGCAAACCCGGTGGCGTCAACACCGGTGGTCAAACTGGTGTTGACATTTGCGGTGGCGGTAACGTTGGTGCCGGAGGTAGCATTTACGGCTGCGGCGATTTCTTTCGCGTCCCGGGTGGCAGTGCCTACAGCCTGGCCATTAATGGTCAGGTCTCCAGAGGCAAGAGCACCGGCAACACGACCACCGGTTACACTGGCTGAGATGCTGGTGCCAAGGCTCGCGGTTCGGGCACTGGAAATGGATGAAACCGAAATGGTTTGCCCGGCATTTGCGCCAATTTGAAAAACCTGGCTGGAGAACGTGCCGTCCAGCAGATTTACACCGTTAAAGTTGGTTTGTGTTGCAACCCGGTCGATCTCTGCAACCAATTGAGAAACTTCCTCTTGCAAGGCGGCCCGGTCAGAGGCGCTGTTGGTGGCGTTGGCCGACTGTACCGCCAGTTCACGAATCCGTTGCAAGTTATTGGTTACTTCGCCCAGGGCACCCTCGGCAGTTTGTGCCAGAGAGATACCGTCAGCAGCGTTGCGAGCTGCCTGGTTAAGTCCGCGAATCTGAGCGGTAAATCGTTCAGAAATGGCAAGCCCGGCAGCATCATCCTTTGCACTGTTAATTCGCAAACCGGAAGACAGACGTTGCAGTGCACTGTTCAGGTCACCCTGTGAACTGTTCAGATTGCGCTGCGCATTCAGCGAAGCGATGTTAGTGTTAATAATTTGTGGCATGGATAAATCCCCTTTTTCTTTCTTTTTCTGCCGCTTTCCGGCTTGCGCCGGGCCTGCAGGCTACCAGTGAAGACCAGCAATCGACAGCAGGTGCCGATTGCCTATCTGGTTATCGGCCATTAAAAGAAAAACTTTAGGTTTTTTTTGGGGTTGCGAGTGAAATGTGATGTGGTTATCAAAAAAGAGGGCGGAAGTGCAGGTGGTTTTGGGATGGTTCGCTGGGGTTGAGGGGGGAGCGGCGGCGGGTTGAGGGGTTGTTTCGCCCCTTTGGTTGGGTGTGCCGCCTGCGGCGGGGTTGGCTCCCCGCGCCGGGGGCGAGTCACTTTATTTTTGCGGCCCCAAAAATAAAGTAACCAAACAAAAAGGGGCGGCTCCTCCACAAGCAGTGTGGGGTACCGGTTATTTCTGGATGGATCATGGTTACCCTCTAGCCGCGTAAGTCACTGATATTTAAATAGATACCCGGAGGGCGGGGATTTTACCATTTACACTTACTTCTGGACAGTTGCGGGTATTTATCGTGTATTAATTACCCGTTAATTGGCCGATAACGTGACTTTATCGTTGTGTTAACATTAATTGTCAGGTCCACTCGACATCAATGACTAGTGCATCTGTGTCGTTTTCGCCTACTTTGTCGACGGCAAAGAATTGTGCGTCAAGGGCTTGTAGCTGACCCTCCCATGTAGCTAAAACCGGCATATCTCTTTCGTAGCTTTTGAGTTCCTCTATCAGCTCTCCAACAGTCATCGTGCTCATTGCTGGTAATCCCGATTTAAATTGAAATGTAACCATCTTGTTACTCCGTGGCGAATCGCTGCTGCTATTGGGTATTGCAAGTGCTATAGTAACAGTGCAGCTGTGGCTGGTGAAGGCAGGAAAGGCTTCTGTCATCGGAGCACCCGGTGTATGTGGGACACGCCGCCCCACTCATCAGCCTACAGTTTCCCATCTATTAGCTCGTAGTCCTTTGTACCGA
>JBNKFQ010000353.1:0-9405 GCA_050289385.1 Porticoccaceae bacterium
AGGTTTTTGCCAAAGACCTGCACGGAGACTTGCTCAAAATCCATACCTGCCCTCAGACTCCACTGTCCATAGGCCCCTGTTTTGGGAAAAAACCGGGTAACATCCGGGTAAGATCCACCAGAGAACGTGTAGTCCGAGCGAACAAAGCTCGGGCGTCCCGTTAACGAGAAATGGTACTCCAGACCCAGATTGCCGTTGTATTCCGGCGCCAGCGGCAACCGATCGCCCTTGCCGCCAAGCTGATCATCGAGAAATTCCGCATCGTTATAAGCGGCCCCCAGGGTGACCTCCAGATTGGGTGTAACCTGGTACCGCGCTTCAAGCTCCAGCCCTTGTGAGCGGGCTTTACCACTGTTATTGGTGATGGCGCCATTACAAATGTCCGACGTATCAGCGATGATCACGGGAATATCATTCCAGTCGACCCGGTACAGAGTGGCGTTGGTCACAAGCCGGTTATCCAGCCAGGACAGCCGGGCGCCCAGTTCGTAATTCTCCGTGCGGTCACTGTTGACCTCATCGGTAAGCACGGCGTTGGTAAAATCCAGGCGGCCGTCGCCATCCACATCGCAGGCCGCCGATGGCGGAACGCTTTGTCCCCGCCCGAGGCGAAACCCCTCCGCCCAGGTGACATACAACATGGTTTCGTCATTGGGCGTGAACTCTATACCCGCCTTCCAGGTATCACCTTGTTCCTTGACACCGAGAAGCTCTGGAATGATCGGCACCCCATACCGTTGCCCTTTCTCGATAAACTCCCGGTCATAATCAAACCAGCGGCCGCCGAGCGTGACACTCCATCGTTCGCTGAGCTCATAGTTTACTTCGCCAAACACGGCTACCTGGCGAGTGGAATCTTCTTGCTCCACATTCCAAAACACAGGGTCGGTTCCCGCCCATCCCAGCGCCTCAAGAGACGCCTGGGTACCAACCCAGTTTCCAAGATCGTGTCTCTCCGCATCCAGATCCTCATAGTACAAGCCGGCCGTAAATTGAAGTGGCCCGCCCAGCTGGGACGACAGCCGTACTTCTTGCACAAAAGCTTGCATTTCCGGCTCCAGATTAAACGCCCAGGCAAAAGGCCCATAATTTGAGTCGCCTTCTCGCCAACGCTGATTGTGATCAGCCCAAGTCGAAGCACTGGTTAAGGTCGCCCACCCCAAATCATAGTTGAGCAGGAGATGAGTAAGCTTGAACGCGGCATCCCGGTATCCCGGCTCCTCTTCAAGGGCGATGCCCCGATAACCACCCGCATCCGGGTTGAATGCTGAATAGGCATTGCGCCCTTGCATTTCATCCTTCTGTTGTCCCACCATCAGGGTCAGATCCATACGATCATTCACCTGCCACAGCAGTGTCGCCCGTCCACCAGTGAATTCGCTGGGATTGTCGTCCTTCTCCACAGCAACCGTCGTACCTGTGGACGCCGCGACGCCTTCGATATAGGGCGTACTGACCAGATCACGAAATCCTGCATTGTCATAACGATAGGCCGCAACCCTGAGCGCCAACCGGTCTTCAACCAGAGGAATATTCAGTACACCCACTTGTTTGTTACTCAGGTCGCTCGAGTGCGATAAACTGGAAACACCGATATCGACATGGCCTTCAAACTGGTCGAGTTTTGGCGCATTGGGGATATTTCGCACCAGACCGCTCATGCTGTTGGCGCCGTAAAGTGTGCCCTGGGGACCACGCAAAATCTCCACGCGCTCCAGATCCACCAGTTTGACATCGGATTTAAAGGTTACATTTGAAACTGAAAAGGACAAAGGGATCTCCCCCAGATACGTGCTGCTAAGATCCCGTGTTCCAAAGCCACCAGTTAAACCCCGAATGGTCACCGTACTAAAACCCGGAGTAAATTCGACATAATTGATATTGGGAACCGACCTCAGGTAATCACCCCCGACCAAACCTTTTTTGTCGATTTCGTTTTCACCCATGGCGGTAATGGACATAGCGGTATCCTGCAAACCGGTTTTACGTTTTGTCGCAGTAACAACCATCTCCTCTATTTCCATTTCCTTTCGCAGACCTTCTCTTTGCAGAGCTCTTCCTGCCTCCACTTGTGTGTCATTGCTCCGACCCGACACCCCTGCACTAACCACAATAGTGCCATCTTCTGCGACCTGATAGCCAAATCCGGTACCCTCGAGCAGCAGCGACAACGCGTCCTCAGTACTGTACTGCCCAACCAGCGCATTGGTTCTGAGCCGCTCTGTGGCTTGATAGGGAAACAGCAACTGTATATCGGCCTGCTCGGCGAGCAAATTGAGCGCATTGGCCATCGAGCCTTCTTCAATATTAAACTGGTTCGTGCCAGCAAATGCCTGTGAAGCACTTAATAGTAATGTTCCTGCTAACAATGTTTCTGCCAGTGGCAAATGGCGAAATCTCATTTTTCCATTAACCCCTCTTTCAACTTTCATGGATAATCTCCCACGGTTCTGTGTTATTCGGCGTTGCCATTCCCTTAACCCCTCACCGAAAAAAAACCGCTATCCACATTTTAAAAAGTTGGCTCATTTGGAAAATTTGTGGGCGATTATTTGCAAGCAAGTAAATCCAACCAACTGTTTTTGGAGGGTTTTTCCTGCGGCGACGACATCAGGTTTTCGACGCTGAAATAACCCATCCCAATTCGTTCATCCGGCCAATTGGCAATTGACCATTGGCCGTTGACCATTGGCCATTTTTTTCAACGACCCGGTTTCATCACTGTCTACCCCTGCAACCTCATGGATAAGGAATAATGGTCAATAGCCAACGGCCATTGCCAATGGTCAACCGATATAAAGATTCGCATGAGATTGACCTTCCGCGCCTGTATCTGCCCACGAATTTTCCTGAAGAGCCTAAAAGCTTATCTCCATAAGTTCGAGAGCAAGAACCGGAATTGGTTCTTGCCTTTTGCCAAAAATTCTCCCATGATTTTTGTCCCTGGCGGTAACAACTGCCCAATTTCAGTGTCAACATGGCCACAACTTCCGGAAAAAATCAAAAGGAAAAACAAAAGCTTGCCGCCAGCCAGCGGCGGTTGGCAGAGGCGTTTTTGCGCAGCCGGGCTGCTCTTGCCTCCTACATCGGACGATTTTTACGCACCAAAGAAGATGTAGAAGACGTGCTGCAAGAAACCTTCAACAAAGCCTACAAGGCATCGGGCGGCAAGGATATTGAAGAGCCAACGCCCTTTCTGTTTCGCACAGCTCACAATCTGTCTCTGAAGGATATACGCCGAAAAAACAACCAGGCAACAGACCCAATAGCGGATTTTGATGAGTTGGGGGTTATTAGTTATGAACCCTCACCAGAACAGAAGATTATGGCCAGCGAAGAGTTCAGCCTGCTATGCGAAGCTGTCGATGCCCTGCCACCGCAGTGCAAGCGCGTATTTATGCTGAGAAAAGTTTACGGTTTGAGCCATAAGGAAATTGAGGAAGAGCTGGGTATTTCCGCCAGCACGATTGAAAAACATATTGCCAAAGGCATGCTGGCATGTCGTAATTTTTTTGCGGCGAGAGATATCTCTATGAGTAATATTAAGCACAAATTAGCGGGCAAAGAAGGAAGATCCTGATCATGGCAGAGGTATACAAAATGACAAACGGTGACGAGATCAGGGAACAAGCCAGCAGCTGGCTGGCCCGGTTCGACAGCGACCGAATGACACCTGCCGACAATGATCAATTTAACGAGTGGCTGCACAGTGACCCACGCCACGAAAGCGCCTACAACGAACTACGTGACCAATGGCAGGCCATGGATGCACTGGCTGCTTTAAAGCCCTTGATGCCACCACGTGAGGAATCATCTAAACAGGCGATTCCAACCGCTGACACAACCAGGCACTCACGCACATTGTGGCATAACCCTTTGGCTTATGGCATGGCCGCTTTGTTGCTGGTAGCAGTTTTTGTCACTCGTCAAATTTGGCTGCCCTCCAGTTACGAACCGGTGATATACACCACTGAGATTGGCAAACAGCAACTGGTTACCCTGGCAGATAATTCGACAGTTCAGTTGAATACCAACACAGTGATCGAAGTTAGCTATCTGGATGACCGACGAGCATTGCGGCTGATTCAGGGAGAGGCATTTTTTGATGTTGCACCCGATACATCACGACCATTTACTGTCCATGCTGGCACCGGCAGTGTTCAGGCACTGGGTACTGCCTTTGCCGTTCACGTTCGCGGCAGTGCGGTAGAAGTTGCCGTTACCGAAGGGAAAGTACAAGTTCGCTCTGGCGTTTCTCTGTCCACTCAAAAAACCAACACATCGGAAAGAGAAACTGTGCTGGCCGAAGCGGGACAAATCGTTGAATACAGCCGACAGACCAGAACTGTAAAAGATCTGCCAGCGAACGAGCTGAAACGCCTGCTGGCCTGGCGCGCCGGCATGTTGATCTTTAAAGGCGAAACTCTGGCATCAGTGATTGACGAAATTACACGGTACGGCGGTAAAAATATCGTGATTGCCGACCCCAATATTCGAAATCTGGAGATTGGTGGGCGTTTTAAAATCGGTGATACTGATGCGCTGCTGTCGGTTCTTGAATTGGGTTTTGGAATTCGAGTGAGAAAAATTGACGAAAAAACGATTTATCTATTGGCGCAAAAGCCGGATTGATTGCCACGGTTGGTTTTTATCTAATGGTAATCGAAGGGTCAGAGTGCTTGATTTTTCAAGCACTCTGACCTCTTGATTGCAAAGATTTTCTTTTAACCAAGTGTTCTTGTGTTCATAGAATCGAATAGTATGTTCGAATAGGGCGGCTATGCGCCACTATCTTCTTTGCTTATAAATGCTCTGAATTAGCCCAAGGACCCGAATTACAATTGCGTCACAGTCTGAAGCACCGCGCAATAACATCCAGGATAAGTAGCCACCCAGACTAATAAAGAATCCAAGTGGCCGCCATTACCAAGCGTTAAAAAATCGCTCGCATACCAACGCCAACTGTACGTGGCCTTGTGTACGTCCCATAAAAGCCCCCACCGAATGAAGGTGCCTGCAGTTCATACCGATTAAGCAAATTATCCGCAAAGATATTGATCTCAAATTTGTCGTTCAAGTCAATTTTGAATTTTCCACTCAAACTGTGCACCACATCTGACGATACAATTGCGTCCAGATCACCTCTCCTGCGCTCAGTGAGTCGAGACTTCCCTTTTTGATTATATGCAACAAACAAACTTCCATTTCTTCCCGCCAACTGAAAATATTTTGTGGCGGCAATACCAAATTGATAGTCTGGAATGAAGTCCAGACTATCCCCAGCCTCCAATGGAGTATTAGTTGCAGCTTGTTTTACGATTTCGCCGTCATTGAAATTTCCGGTCAGGGATAATTCAAAGCCAGTTGTCGGGGTCCAGCTTATTAACGCATCAATTCCCTTGATTTCAGCATCTCCAGAATTTGATACAATATTAACGTATGAATCTTCGAAAAAGACAAGCCCGCCCGTTTGATAGCCGGAATAATCGGAATAATATGCCGCGACTTCCGCATAAAGATCCCCACCAAAAAATTCACCCTTTAATCCCAACTCATAGGTCCAGACGGTTTCCGGCCCAGCATCTGGGACAATCGCGGAAGTGTTATTGCGACCGCTGCGGAATCCCTTTGCCACGTTCGCATAAGCTTTTACATCATTAGTCAGATCAAAGTTAATAAATCCCCGGGGACTAATTGAGTCAAATGTTGCAGTTTTTAACACCGTTCCGGACGGTAGAAGAACAACACTAATCTCATCCTCGAAATATCGCAAACCGCCGCCAATCTCAATGCGGTCTCCAATGTCAAGACTAACATTGCCAAACGCAGCATACGACTCAGATGTTTGATCGGCAGCACCCACTAAAGGCCCGATAGCAACAGTATCAATGTCAAAGCCGATAGAAATGGTATTGCGCTGCGTGAAAACGTAATCCCGATAAAAGCCTCCGATTTCCCATTCAAATTTGCCAGGCTCGCTTTGGAGGCGTAGCTCTTGCGAAAACACTTCCGCCCCAAGGTCTAAATCATCAAAATAAAAGAACACAGGACCCGCCGGAGGCGGCGAAGTCGGGAGAGACGCCTGCCCCCTATTTAGCAGCTTTGTATGGTAGTCAAAGTAGGTTGTCGAACTAACCAGCTCGGCAGGGCCGAAATCGTATGTAATCTTCGCGTTATAGACATGATGATCGCCGTAAGTTGACGTTGGGCTCGTTTCACCAAATACACCAGTAAACAAGTTCATTTCTTCATCACCGTAAGAAGATTGAGCACCAGTATCATTGTCATGAATATTAGCCATTAGAAAGACTTCCAGGTCTTCGACGGGCTTCCAAAGCAATGTTCCTCGGAAATCTTTCAGCGAAGATGTGTTCACGTTTTTTGTTTCAGTCTGCGGTGAGTCGATCCAGCCCCCTTGATGATGAAATTCACCCGCGAGCCTTACCGCCAGCTGGTTCTTAATCAATGGCAAACTAATTGCCCCCGCTGCTCTGCCATTGAAATCGCCTCCATTTGTGTGGGAAGATGACGCTTCAGCCCACCCTTCGGTCTCTTCCAAATTTGGCAAATTGGGAATCAAGCGCAGAACGCCGCCCATAGAGCCTTGCCCATAGAGCGTTCCCTGAGGCCCCCTAAGAGCTTCAACTCGAGCCAAGTCATATGTCCGGATATTAGCATTACTGTTCAGCGCCCCGGCAACAGGCGCTTCATCCAAATACATTCCGATTGTTCCGCCCTGATTGCCTGATACATTTGCAATACCTCTCATAAATAAGTAGCGGGTACCGGTGCCACCGTCCCCTGTCGAGACCAGCCCCGGAACCGCGAGCGCGAGGTCTTCAAAACTTGCAATGTTCCGATCTTTCAATTCGTTTCCGGAAAGTGCCGTAATGCTTATCGGTACATCTTTTAAACTCTGCTCACGCTTTTGCGCCGTTACAGTAATCTCTTCTATTTCCATCCCTCTTTTTGATTTTTCCAGGCTGGGTCCAGTCGCTTGTGAATCTGCGCCACTACTACTGGCCTGAATAAAAATCACGTTATTTTTGTCGCGACTGTAGGTAAGGCCCGTACCTTCGAGCAACGCTTGCAGGCCTTCTTCCACACTGTAGTTCCCCACCAATACCGGACTGGATATACCTTGCAAATCCCGAGATGGAAAAATTATTTCTGCGCCAGACTGACGAGAAAATTCCATCAATGCTTCAGATAAATTTTTTGCATTCACACGGTATTGATCAGCAGTTACCGGCACCGAAAAAACCAAAGCCAGCACTGACATTGGCAAGAAAAAGCGTGGGTGCATTAAACATTTAGTGATATTCATTGGTTTATCTTACCCCTCTGGTTAACAGATTAAAGACTGTGTATTTGTCTTCTACTGTTAAAACGATGTCACAAATCGGGCGCGCCATAAAATTGTAAAAAATGTTCGCAGTACCAGACTATTCCTGGTGAACTGCTGCTAATTGCATACTGCTCGCTGCCCTTATAACTTGCCAGGTTCATCCCGGGATTGACTCAATATATATTTGCCACCCCGAAATTCTGACTCCACACCAAAAAATGCTTCCGTCGCTGCCAATAAACTGTCTATATTGTTAATACTAATAAACGCATTGATACGCTTGTCCGCGATTTCAGGATCACCAATTTCCAGTTTTTTGGGCGTGTAGCGGTTAATTTCTGCCACCACCTCCCGCAGTGGCGTATCTACAAAATTGATTTTACCCTTGCGCCACAGCACCACTTGATCACCATTGACGTGTTTAATACCCGAAAAATCACCATCGCCGCTATAGGTGATTTGTTCGCCCGGAGCAAGTTGTCTTTTATGATCAGATTCGCCAACCCATGCATCGTCGACAGACACTTCAACCTTACCTTCCAACAGCGATACCACCACATCGCGCTGGCGAATACGCATATTGAACAAAGTTCCCAGTGCCCGCACCGCACCGGATTCGGTCACTACGGTAAATGACCTTGCGGGGTCCGGAGCGACTTTAAATAACACTTCTCCACGTTGCAGATACACAATGCGTTCTGTATCAGAAAAACTGGCATGAATTTCACTGGCGGTGTTCAAGGTGACCTCTGTGCCATCCGCCAGCTGTTTGACCGCCTGCTGACCAAGAGCGGTCCAGTACAATTGCGGTTGAGTTTTGTCCGGTTGTGGCCCTACAAACAAAACAGCACCTACAGCTAACACAAGAGCTGCAGCGGCGGCCAGGGCACTTCGCCGCCACCAGACTCTACGCAGCCAAACATGGCCAGCCGGACCCGATAACTCACTCTGGTCATCCAGTTGCCCCAACAAGTTTTGAATCGGCAGGTCATTTTCCAGATCACGCATCAATTCCCAACTGGTTTCCAGTTCGCTGAGTGCAGCTTCGTGATCGGGGGACTGCCGCAACCAATCAGCAAAAGCAATCAACTCCCGCTCAGTGGGCTCTCCACTGTGCAACAGGTTGTGCCATTCAGCTGCAGAGCGGCGGATTCGGACTTTCCTGGTCGTATTGATTGTATTCATTCCAGTTCCACCTTTTTCTGGCACTGAACAGTGGCATCGTTCAGGTAGCGTTGAACCGTACGTCTCGGTATGTTGAGTTTTTCGGCAATCTGCCGAGTACTGAGGTGGTAAAAACGGTTGAGCAAAAAGACGCGTTGTCTATGTAGTGGCAGGTCCAGGATCGCTTCGCGAAGCAAGTCAAGCCGGCGGCGCATATCGCTCTGCTCGTCGGGTGGCGCCTGGGGTGAAACCAACTCTTGCTCTTCGCTTGAGCTATGCCGATCA
Source organism: Porticoccaceae bacterium (assembly GCA_050289385.1). GTDB lineage: Bacteria > Pseudomonadota > Gammaproteobacteria > Pseudomonadales > Porticoccaceae > JBNKFQ01. The sequence goes on from JBNKFQ010000353.1 coordinate 8,798, forward strand.
TAATGGCGACGCTGCTCCCGGCGGATCTGGTCACGAACCAGATTGGTGGCAATGGCATATAGATAGCTGCGCGGAGCCTGTTTGAGTTTGTCGGGATCGTCCTGACGCACTATGCGCAGGTATACGTCCTGAGCAATGTCGCTACAGTTCTGCTCCGACACCCCCAAACGCAAAATAAACTTGCAGAGCGCGGCGTGGTGCCGCTCGAATACCCGCTTGAAAAACTGCTGCCGCTTGGGCGACAGTTGATGCCGAAAGGGCAATACCTCTGACTTGTGCCGCATCGCCTGGTCCGCGCATTCCGTATTCAATGGTCTGTGCCTGTAAGTTTAGTTGCCCTGACCTATATAAACGATGCAGATTGACAGGCGCGCCACACAAATCTGATATTCCATGTTTGTCTGACAAAGTTAGAAATTGATTACTATTTTGCAAAATGCCGAGCCATCATACAGATTAAGGTTCGTTCAAAAATAACTTGGCATTCTCGGTGTTCTGTCGCCCTGGGGTGACGCCAAAGCGGTTGATGTTCCCCCAAAATTTTTATCGGTTTACCGCCTCAAGCTCTCTTCTGCCCCCGTTTACGGATGTCCTCTATACACGAATGG
>JBNKFQ010000354.1:0-28270 GCA_050289385.1 Porticoccaceae bacterium
GTTACTCGCTGCCTTCCGCAGTTGGTTTGGCGGCAATGGTAAATATCGGACCACAAAATTTCCGCGCCATGCTGTCGGGATTTCACGCCATGGACAGCCATTTTCGCAGTGCTCCGTTTGCGCGCAATTTGCCGGTGCTGATGGGTTTGCTTGCGCTCTGGTACAACAATTTTTTTGGTGCCCAGACCATCGCAGTATTGCCATATGCGCACGGTTTGCGGTACTTGCCAACCTATTTGCAACAATTGTGGATGGAAAGTAACGGCAAAAGTGTCACGGTGAATGGTGAACCCGTCGACTGTGATACGTCGCCGGTCTGTTGGGGGCAGCAGGGATCTGAAGGGCAGCACTCTTTTTACCAGCTTCTGCATCATGGCACGCGCCTGATACCCTGCGATTTTATCGGTTTTTGCCGAACTCCCCGCGATAACGGCAACAGTGACAATTTACTGGTTGCAAACATTCTGGCGCAAACTGCGGTGCTGGCGTTTGGTGACGGCGCATTGGGTGGTTCGCAGCAAGCGCGGCCACCACATCGACGGTTTGCCGGTAATCACCCCGGCAATATTTTACTCGCCGAGCAATTGACACCGGAAATATTTGGCGCGCTGATCGCGTTGTACGAGCACAGCGTTTTTACCCAGAGTGCTATCTGGAACATTAATGCCTTTGACCAATGGGGGGTAGAGTTGGGTAAGGTTTTGGCGCAGCGTGTGATCACTGATCTGGAAAGTGACGAAAACGAGCTGGCCGAGTACGACAGTTCCACAGCGGCGTTGATTAACTATTATCGAGGTTTACCTGCAGACAGTTAACCCTTCGGATTCAGGTCCTGCCGGAGAATTATTCATGAATTTTTTGTTGAGCAGTAAATCCAGAAGGTGCTGACAATTTTCCCGTCAATATTTATTTCCCTGATTTTTGTCACCGGTATTTATGGAATGAATTTTCAACACATGCCGGAGCTGAATTGGCGTTGTGCTTACCCGGTCTTGCGGTTTGCTGTCGTCGCAATCGTCAACGGAATGTTAGTCTGCTCTAAAAAGAAAAAGTGGTTGTAACCTGTCCTATTTTGTCTTTTCTGTTTTCAGTTTTCTTTCTAACTCTCCGATCTCCACATCCAGAATTGGCATGAATGTTCCTAATTCACAAGACGCCCCCGGTCTAAGTCCGCCGCCGAAGTCGTCCAGTACGGTGATCAAATCCAGGTCACAGAGCTCGTTGAGCGAGGTTCGGTACATAAACGTTTTGTTTTTGCGCAGTCCAATGCAAGGATAGGGCAGCACATTTACATAGTGCTTGTCTCCGCGCAGCTTAAACACAATGTGCTGCCTGTCGAGAATGGTTGTGCTTTTTATCTGGTTCAGGCGTATACATCTGATTGGTGAATCGTCCTGATCTTCAGCCAATAGCGGGAGCGGCCCACTTGTCAGCAGAATGATTGATGTTAAAACAAGCAGGTTGGTACGGCGCACAGGGGCTTTCTCCTGAAAAATTAATTGGTCGGTTAATATATCCGTCAGTGAACACGGTTGTGTAACTCAATGGGTATCATTATGTAAACCAGTTTGCCAGAATATTATTGATCGTCGTCAATCTTTCACTGCTCGGGGTGATCAATTTCCAGAGCGTTATTTACAAAGGCTGTATCAAACTTGCCATTTTTGTTTTCGTTTAACAAGTTGACGGCTTGGCGGGCGATAATCTCCGCTTCGTTGACGGGTGTTACCGCCACTGTGACCTCGCTTTCGGGTTTGCTGATAATTGCCTCGCAACCGATACAAGCATTATTGGCAGAAGCGTTCAGATCAATGTTTTGCCATGCCATGTTGTCCAGCACTGCCGCACGCAGTTCAGGTATGGATTCGCCGACACCGCCACCGAACAATATGGCATCGGCGCCTTGCAGCACGGTCAGGTATGCGCCGATGTATTTGCGCAAACGGTAGCAATAACAGGACAGCGCCAGGCTTGCATCTGCATTTGAGGATGCAAGCAATTCCCTGATGTCGCCACTTGTGCCGGACAAACCCAGCAAGCCGCTGCGGTTGTTGAGCAGGTCGCCGAGCTGTTCTGAGGACAGCATTTCTCGCCGTTCCAGATAAAGGATGACACCGGGATCAATATCGCCGCAGCGGGTAGCCATCACCAGGCCTTCGAGCGGTGAAAATCCCATGCTGGTGTCCACAGGTTGGCCATTGGCAATGGCGGCAATGGAACTGCCAGCGCCGAGTTGCAAGGTAATGATGCGGCCGCCTCTGTCCAGGTCGGGGCGCAACCGGCACCAGTTTTCCCACATCGCCTGATGTGCCAAACCGTGAAACCCAAAGCGCCGAATATGGTGTTTGTTACACAGAGTCCGGGGCAGAGCGTAGTGGGCGGCTACCGCGGGCAGATCGGCAAAAAAGGCAGTATCAAATACCGCCACCTGTGGTATCTGCTTGCCCAGTCGCCGGCGACAGGCGTGGATCATGGTGAGCGCAGCCGGGTTGTGCAACGGCGCCAACAGCGCCAGCCGGTCGATTTCGGATTCAACTCCGCTGTCAATCAGACAGGGGCGGGTGAGTTTGTTGCCACCGTGCACCACACGGTGCGCGACCGCGTTTGGCGGATTCGGACAATGCTGTTGCAAAAAGTCATCGAGGCAATCGGTCGCTTGCTGAATCGCAAGGTCGTAGCGCGTGCTGCGGATTGGGACAGGCGCAGTGCCATTTTCACTGCAATACAGTGCCAATCTTAGCGAGGAACTACCGATATTGACGATCAGCAGGTTCATCATTCGTCTTTCCGGCTATCCTTCGCCAAGCACGTGGCGGCGTTTCTCTTCAATTCGCTTCATCAGTTTGTCGAACGGTTCGACAAACTTGCGAATACCCTCGAGTTCCAGTTGCCCGGCGACGACCTCCAGATCGATACCCACAGTCTGCAAGATTTGCTGCATCTGTTCAGTTCCTGCGAGTGCGCTGGCAATACGGCGTTCGGGTTTGCCATGATCGCGGTAGGCGAGCAGGGTATTCATCGGCATGGTGCTGACGGTGTTGGCGGCGACCAGTTCCTCCACATATTTGATGTCACTGTAAGCCGGGTTTTTGGTGCCTGTGCTGGCCCACAGCAAACGTTGCGGTCGCGCGCCTGCTTGCGCCAGAGCAAACCAGCGTCTGCCCCTGTATAAATCAAGGTAATATTGGTATGCCAGAGCCGCCGCCGTAAGCGCGGCGCAGCCTCGGGCCGGTGAGTTGGTCGCACGCTGGTCGATGATCCTGTCCACAAACACATCAATGCGGCTCAGAAAGAAACTGGCGACCGAGACAATACCGCGCAGTGATTGTCCACCGTCAATTCGCTTTTCGAGGCCCTTCCAGTAAGCGTCTACAACGTTCCGGTAGCGTTCCGGGCTGAACAACAGCGTGACGTTGACGTTTACTCCCTCCGCAATTAACGTTTCAATCGCCGGCAGGCCGGCCCCGGTGCCGGGCACCTTGATCATGACATTGGGCCGGTCGACCGCTGACCACAACTGCAGGGCTTCATGGATGGTAGCTTCGGTATCATTCGCCAGGTGAGGTGATACTTCCAGTGAAACATATCCGTCAGCCGTATCGGTTTGGCGCCAGGTATGTCCCAATAAATCGGCGGCCCGTTGAATGTCAGCGATTACCAAACGCTGGTAAATGGTTGCCGCATCATCTCCGTTTCGAGCACAGGATTTAATCGCTTCGTCATAATAGCCACCTTCGTTGATGGCCCGTTCAAAAATTGCCGGATTGGAGGTAATGCCACTGAGGCCGTCTTCGCGAATCAGCCTGGCCAGGGTGCCGTCGTCAAGGTACTGGCGCCGCAAATCATCGAGCCACACACTCTGGCCCAATGCCTGCAGCTGGCGCAGCGGATTCATACCGGTGGCTCCTTGATGGTTGCGGGGGAGGGCCATTGCCAGTCGCGGATCTCCGGTGGATCTTCACCGTATTGTTCAATGTATTCCCGGTGGTCAATTAATTTGTCCCGCAGCACCTGTTTGACATAAGCCGCCGACTTGCCGAGCGTCGGCACCCGGTCAATAACATCGCCGACCAGGTGATAGCGGTCGATATCGTTACGCACCGCCATATCAAAGGGTGTGGTTGTGGTGCCTTCCTCTTTGTAGCCGCGCACGTGCAGGTTTTTGTGATTGTTGCGGCGGTAGGTCAGGCGGTGGATTAGCCATGGATAGCCGTGATAAGCAAAGATAACGGGTTTGTCGACGGTAAACAGACTGTCAAAAAAAGCGTCCGACAAACCGTCCGGGTGCTCTTCGTCGGGCTGTAAAGTCATCAAATCGACGACATTGACGACACGCACTCTGAGCTGAGGTAGCTGTTCGCGCAGCAGCGCCACGGCGGCAAGGGTTTCCAGGGTCGGCACATCGCCGGCGCAGGCCATCACCACATCGGGTTCGGTGTTTTGATCGTTGCTGGCCCATGGCCAAATGCCAATACCGGTGCTGCAATGTTTGATCGCCGCGTCCATATCGAGCCACTGCGCCTGCAACTGCTTGCCGGCAACAATAACGTTGATTTTGTCGCGGGACCGCAAACAGCGGTCGGCCACGCACAGCAGCGTATTGGCATCGGGCGGTAAATAAACGCGAATAATATCGGCCTTTTTATTGACAACGTGATCAATAAAACCGGGATCCTGATGGGAAAAACCGTTGTGATCCTGACGCCACACGTGCGAGGTCAGCAGATAATTCAACGAAGCGATGGATCGGCGCCAGGGAATTTCGTGGCGGCACACTTTCAGCCACTTGGCGTGCTGGTTGAACATCGAATCGACAATGTGAATAAAGGCTTCGTAACACGAAAAAAATCCGTGTCGCCCGGTTAACAAATAACCTTCCAGCCAACCCTGGCAGGTGTGTTCACTGAGAATTTCCATTACTCGGCCGTCGGCGGCGAGGTGGTCGTCAGTCGCGGTGTGCTCGGCCATCCAGGTGCGATCGGTGACATCAAACAGAGCGCTCAAGCGATTGGAGGCGGTTTCGTCAGGGCCAAAAACGCGGAAATTTCTGGCGCTGGCGTTGCGCTGCATAATGTCGCGCAGAAATTGCCCCAACACACGGGTGGCTTCTGCCTGCACGGTGCCGGGAACAGCGACAGCGACGGCGTATTTTTCGTAGTCGGGCAGGCGCAGATTACGCAGCAGCAAGCCGCCGTTGGCATGTGGGTTGGCGCCCATGCGACGGTCTCCCGTTGGCGCAAGTGACTTAATTGGCTTGACCGGGGACCCTGCCTCGTCAAACAATTTTTCCGGTTTATAACTTTTTAACCACTGCTCCAGACAGGCGATGTGCTGTGGGTTGTCGGCAAAATCTTTTAGCGGCACTTGATGCGACCGCCAACTGCCCTCGGTTAATTTGCCGTCTACGGTGTGAGGGCCCGTCCAACCCTTGGGACTGACCAAAACGATCATTGGCCATTGTGGGCGCAGCACCGGATTTTTTCCCGGATTGTTGCGTGCGGTATTTTGAATGTCGTGAATTTCGTCAATCGCGTGGTCAAGCGTACTGGCCATGAGTTGGTGCATGGCAGTGGGGTCATTGCCTTCAACAAAAAAGGGGCGATAGCCGTAGCCACTTAACAGGCTTTGCAATTCCTTGCGACCGATGCGAGCCAGTACCGTGGGGTTGGCAATTTTGTAACCGTTTAAATGCAGGACGGGAAGCACAGCGCCGTCGCCCACAGGATTTAAAAACTTGTTGGAATGCCAGGCGGTGGCCAGAGGTCCCGTTTCTGCTTCGCCGTCTCCGATCACGCAAATGGCCAGCAGATCGGGGTTGTCGAACACGGCGCCGAAAGCATGGGCCAGAGAGTAGCCAAGCTCACCGCCTTCGTGAATCGAACCGGGTGTTTGCGGAGCGACATGGCTGGGCACACCACCGGGAAAGGAAAACTGTTTAAATAATCGTTGCAGTCCTTCGCTGTCTTGCGACACCTCTGGATATACTTCGCTGTAACTGCCTTCCAGCCAGGCGTTGGCCAACACGGCGGGCCCGCCGTGGCCAGGGCCGGCGACAAAAATTGCATTGAGATCGTGTTTGTTGATAGCGCGGTTCAGGTGCGTGTAGATAAAATTCAGGCCCGGGGTGGTGCCCCAATGTCCCAACAAGCGAGGTTTAATATGTTCGAGTTTGAGTGGTTCTTTCAGCAAGGGGTTGGCGAGTAAATAAATCTGCCCGACCGATAAATAATTGGCCGCGCGCCAATAAGCGTTGAGTTGTGCCAGTTCATCATCCGTTATGGCGATATCGGTATTTGTTTTTTCCTCCATAACATCACCCGCGATAACGAAATTGAACTCGACAGACATCGCACTGGTCGTCGCGGCACTGCGGTTTTAGCGTCGCCATTTAATAATACGCCTTTGCGACATACTGATTGAGCATCCGCTCGGTGTTGAAAAACGAACCATTGAGAGCGATGGTGTGGCGCATCACATTAATGAAGCCTTCCTGATCCCGGTAATAGAGCGGCAAAATCACATGCTCCAGCTTGTCGTAGAGCGAGTGCGAATCGTAGATTCGCTGTGCCTGTTCATCACGCTTGCCATTGCCGTCGCCTATCGCCCAGCCGGTGAGTCCCTCGATGCAGCCTTCCAGCCACCACCCGTCCAGCGTGCTCAGCGAGGGCACACCGTTGAGTGCCGCCTTCATGCCGCTGGTGCCGGAAGCTTCCAGCGGCGGTAGCGGCGTATTCAGCCAGATATCACAGCCGGCAGTCATCAACTTGCCGAGGCGAATATCGTAATCGGGCAAATAAACCAGTTTAATATGCTCGCCCAATTGCCCGGCGATATGGTAAATGCGTTCGATCAGCGCCTTGCCCTGGTTATCTCGCGGGTGCGCCTTGCCAGCATAAATAATTTGCAGATTGATAAATTGCGCGGCGATGGTATTCAAGCGTTCGATATCGGTCAGCAACAGATCCGGGCGTTTGTACGCCGTTGCCCGGCGCGCGAAGCCGATGGTGAAGACATCGTTGTCCATGCCGGCATGGGTAACTTCGTTGACGTGCTTCAGCAATTCGAGTTTCGCCGCCTGGTGAGCATGCCAGATCAGTGTTTTGGAAATATTGAGCGCGTAGCGCAGGCTGGCGCTGTCGGAGTGCCAGCCGGGAATGTGTTCATCGAACAAGGCCTGCAGGTGGGGACAGATCCAGGTTTTGGCGTGCACACCATTGGTGATGGAGTCAATCGGGTAACCGGCAAACATTTGACGGGCAATCTGGCTGTGTTTTTTTGCCACGCCATTAATGTAATGGCAGTTGGCCAGAGCGAGGTAGGTCATGTTCAGTTTGCTATCAAAACAGAAGTGCTCCTCACAGCCAATTAATGGATTTGGTGAACCCAGCACGCGGTAAACCAGCTCGAGTGGAAACTGGTCGTGGCCAGCGGCGACCGGGGTATGGGTGGTAAACACACAGAGTTTGCGCACGGCATCGGTATCTTCCTTGTTGACTTCAGAGCGATGGTTCTGTTGCAGGCGCTCATTCAGCAGTTCCAGAATCAACAAGCTCGCGTGCCCTTCGTTGAGGTGATAGCGCTGCAATGCGTCGTACCCGAGCGCGCGCAACATGCGCACCCCACCAACTCCCAGTACCAGTTCCTGGCACAAGCGGTAGTAGCTGTCTCCACCGTATAAATAGTGAGTGATAGTACGATCGAATTTACTGTTTTGCTCCAGATCGGTGTCGAGAAAATAGACGGGTATCGAACCGTTTCCGGCACCGGCCAACATATATTCCCAGGCGCGTATCACAACCGAACGACCCTCGATTTCCACTATTACGGTCTGTGGCAGTTCGCGCAGGTAATCATTAACTGCCCAGTTCACAGGATCTTCAATTTGACGTCCGTTTTCATCAAACGACTGGTGCAAATATCCCCATCGTGGCAACAGCGTCATGGCAATCATCGGCAAATTCATGTCAGCCGCCGAGCGCAAGGTATCACCGGCCAGTACTCCAAGGCCGCCTGCATAGGTGGGCATTACCTCATCCACGGCGATTTCCATAGAGAAGTAAGCGATGCGGGCTTGTTGCTTCATGGTTTGCAATCAGTGGCTTCGATGTTCGGCACACTTTACGCAAGCGCGACATGGCGTATCTTGATAAACGTCAATACAGGAGTCAGTGCCGGCTCAGAGCAATTCCAGTTCCACCAGCACAGCCAGGTGATCCGAGGCCAGTTGTGCCAGCTCGGTGCGTGGCACTTCCACATTCAAAACCTGCAAGTCGCCGCCGGTAAATATATGATCGATGCGCACCCTCGGCAGTCGGCTGAAAAAAGTCGCTCGTGGCGAATGTTCGGGGCACATGCGCTGGGCGTCATCAAGTTGAGTCTGCAGGCGACGGTACACTGCCGACCTGGGACCGGTGTTGAGATCTCCGCACAGAATCCGCGGTTCCTGGCAGTCGGGATGGCCCAGCCAGTCGGGACCCAGCAGTGCCTCGACCTGTCGGCGACGCTCGGCCGGGGACAGGCCGAGGTGAGTATTGATCACCTGAACTTCGCGACCCCGGTGTTCCACAGCTACCCATAACGCGCCCCTTGGCTCAAACGGAATTCTGCCACTGGAGCCGGGCAGGGCGCCGGTATGAACCAGTCGCATCGGCAAGTGAGAAAGAATGGCATCGCCATAGCGTTCCTCCTGGACTTTGAAGGAAGGGTGAAAGTGATATTCCATCTGCAGCAGGCGGGCAATTTCATGGGCCTGGTCGACGCCGCCGGTACGAGCCCGCTCCACGTCCAGTTCCTGCAGCGCAACAATATCCGGTTCGTGCCGGGCGATAACTCGCGCCACCCTTTCCGGTGACAGTTTGCCGTCGACACCAACACAGCGGTGCACATTGTAGGTCATCACCCGCAAGGACCTGGCCGCAGCGGCATCCCGTGCTTTTCGCACCGTTTCCGGGCCGGGGGAAGAGTGCAAAAATTGCCGCACCGCACGGCGCAAATCGACAAAACGCCAATAGCTGCGTTGCCGACCAGTGGATACGATATCAGCAGGTAGCAGCGCGAAGGCGTGGGTCTCATGGGGTCCGATACCACCGTGAGCGCCATTTTCCTGCGCGAAACTGATTGCCCGGATGTCCCCACGACTGTTGTCTCCACGACAGCTGTCCCCGCGACGGCCGTTCCCACGCGAGCCGGCCGCCCGCCAGCCGCAGATAACAAAATCGCCGCTGTCGGGGTGGTGGCAGAGTTCCACCAGATCGAGTACTACCTCTTCAGCAAAGGGGTGATCGGCCCCCACCAGGCGCATACCGTCTTGAGGCAGACTCACTTCGCCTTCCGCGCACCAGCCGAGCACCTCGCTTTTTCGGTCAGGGTGAGTGGCTTTATAAAGTACCAGGGGTGCAGCGGTTGCTTCCACAATCAATTGTGCCATTGCTGCGCTGTTTACTATTTGTGTCTTCGGCAAATAAAGCATGGCAATGGGACCGAGTGTCGAGACACTGATCGGTTCACCATCTGTTATTGCCTGCTGGGGCTCGTCTATCGGAAACAGGCGTTGTACACGCCGACCGCCAAACAGGCGTACCCGTTGCAACTGGACGCCGCGGTGGCCACTGCTGCGGAAGGCAACGGGCCGTTGTTCGTACTGTGCGATAGCCGCGCTCAACGCTTCTGCAAATGGCTGGCCGTTTAGCTCCTGCCAGGGCCGGCTTTTTTCCTGGCCGTGGTCGGAAAAGATCCAGACATCGTAGTGGCGGTGCTTGGAGCGGTGCGCGGCGCGCCACAATCGGGCGATGCAGCGATCGATACCTTTCAGGGTCCAGTGGGCGAAGGCCGAATCGGGTCCCCGGCGGTGGGCCTGCTCATCGTAGCCCAGATAATCCAGAAAGATTATCGGCAGGCCACGGGCGATATCTATAGCGGCACCGATGGTCGCTAACTCCCGCATCAAGATCGTGATCACAATTCGGGTTGGGACAAACAACAGTTCTTTGGCCAGATCCTGCCCCTGTATCAAACCGCGAACACAGTCGATCAGCGCCAGCACCAACTCCACCACCAACAGCACAGCAGTGCGCAGCAAACTCCAGATATGGGTGACCAGCAGCAGTATTACCGCCAGTGGTTTGGCGTTGCGCAGCGCTGGTCCCCAACCCATGGACGCAGGGCAAAAGTGGGGTTCATCGGCACCGGCGCAAAAGATACTGGCGTAGCAACTGCCGCCTTTCAGCAACGGCGCACTGCCCTCGCGCTGGAGCTGCTTTTCCACCCGCGAGGCAATGCCGGGTTCGTACATGCGCACCAGCTCCCCCGACCTCCGCTCCATAAAACCGAAGCCTGGTACAGCCTGCTTGACGCCGTAAAAAAGCTCCCCTTGCGCCGCAGGTGTTGAAGAGGGTACGCCCGCATAAAGGTCTTTCAGCTGGTAGTGCTGTTTGGTCAGCAAGCGTTTCAGAAATGGCATCTCTCCCCTTTCAAGAGCGCGCTCCAGTTCGGGACGAGAGAGGCCGTCAATCTGAATCAGTACCAGTCCGGCAGCATTTGTTGAGGCTTCGCTGGCGGCCAGGCCGAGTATTCGCGCGAGCCATTCACTGCGGGTCAAACGACGGCGAAAGCGACGCAGGACAGTTTCTATGCTGACAATCACAACCGTATCCTTATTGCTGCGGGTCTGGAGTTTGTCCGGTCAAGGCATTACCGGCGGCGCCAGCCACGCTTTCGATGATTTCCCATTCCGCCTGAATCAGGTGCTGAAGGCCGAGCCATTGTTGAAAGAGCGAGTCGTCGAGCAGACAAGACTGTCTGGTCAGGCGCTGGTAACAAGTCAGTGCCGCCTTTGCTGTGTTAGCCATTGAAAATGTTTTTGCGGTGTTGAGAGCGGCAGCCTTTACCGCCTGGTAGTCTTGTGCTGATAAAGATTTTACCCAGCGCAGTGCCGCTGCAAAGGCATCCACTGCGGGTTCTTTTAGCAAGCGTCCATTGTTACCGTCGACCACCACTTCGCGCGCACCGCTGGCATCCACTGCGACTACGGGAACGCCAGCGCTCATTGCCTCGGTGAGTACCATGCCCTGGGTTTCACTCTGTGAGGCGAAGGCAAATACATCCATCGCACGGTAGGCGTCGCACAACTCGCTCGACTGCAGTGTTCCGAACAGGTGAAAGCGAGCCGCCAGACCACACTTTTGGAAAATCCTGGTCAGCTCAGCTGCCATTGATCCGCTGCCAGCTACCAGAAAGTGGGCATCGTTGTGTTCCTGTAAAAACGCCACCACGGCATCAGCCAAAAAAGACAGGTTTTTTTCCGGAGCCAGCCGCCCCAAATGGCCCACAACAAAAGCCGACGCCGGAATGTTGTGGCGGTCTCTGAATCGGCCACCATCACCACCCCTGAATCGGGCCAGGTCAACACCGGTTGGCACCACGTCAATGGGCGTAGTGACGCCGCGCTTGCCTAACAGATCGGCGATGCTTTCACTGGGAGCGAATACCTGGTTGGCGAGATTGGCATAACGCGTCGACAGTTCAATCACAAATCGTTTCAACGTAGACGAATCAGCAGGCACGTAGTGGGTGTACTGTTCGTACAGAGTGTGGTGTGTAAATACCAGTGGTAATTCACGGTAGCGCGCGATGCGCAGTGCCGTCATACCGAGCAAAAAGGGGTGGTGAGAATGAACAATATTCGGTTGAAAGCGGTCCAGCTCTTCTTGCAACAATCCCGACACGGGTAACACCACAGAGAAATCGCTGCCATTAAAGTTCTGAATGGCCGGAATGCGCACTACGTCCTCTTCCACATCAGGCTGTCCCTCAAAATCCGGGGCCACCACCAGCACGCGATGGCCCAGCTTGCGAAATTCACTGGCAAAGGCTGCCACCGAGCGCGCTACGCCGCCGACATGGGGCAGGTAGGTGTTGGTGAGCATAACGATATTCATGGCAAAGACTTTGACCTCATTCGACATAGATAGTGTTTGTGTTGCCCGCCGCGCAGACGTGCGCAAAGCCAGGCAGCCGGATCTCGATTGACGGAGCGTCGCCATACCAGCGACCGGACCAGCTGACCCTGGCGCTGCCCCGGTTGTGTTCAGCGATTTCGATCTCGATGGCGCCAAAGCGAGTAAGACAGGGGCCAAAACGGATGGGTTGTTGCGCGGGGTTGGCGCTGAGCCAGGCACGGGGGATCCCGGAGCCAAGAATCAGTCTCTCTCCCTCTTCGCGAACCAGGCAGTTGCGCTGCATGATCAGCCACTCTGCAGCCGCCCATACGTGCTGTCCATCGCCCATACAGCCGCCACCGGTGCGTGGGTGGATCGCTTCGGGCCACTGGCCGGTGGCCGAGGCCAGTTCCGCCACCGCCTTCATTAATTCAAGCGCTCGGTGATCGCCGTTGCGCAATAACACTTGAGCGATATGCAGGGTCAGGTAGGGGTTAACCCCCGAATGCACAATCTCATGAAAAAAAGCGTTTCTTACTGAGTGGCGCTCGAGCAGCAGATCGACAGTGTCGAGCAGGCGCGGGTCATTGGCGGGAAACAGTTGCAGTGGATACCCTGCGGCCAGAGAGCCGACTGCGCCAGTGTCGAAGCGGCGGCCCGGGGCGGCAGGCATTGCCGCACGGCCGAGACGTTGTGCCGCCAAAGAAAGACTCTGGTTTACCGCGTCAAGAAACTCTTTCGCCTCCTGTTCCAACTCCAGTGCTTGTTCTGTCGCACCCTGGTGCCGGCAAAGTGCAGCGGCGCTGTACAGGCCGGCAATTCCCCAGAAATCATCCCAGTAATAACAATCGTTAGGCCCCAGGTGTTCGGCGCTGAACCCGGGCGGCAGCAGGCCACGGTTGGGGCCGTGTTTGAGGCGCTTGTTGGTAATCCACCGTGCACCGCGCCAAATAGCGCGCTGCCATTCGGGTTTGAGCCCACTGTTGGTCAGTTCCAGATAGCGCTGCATTATCCACAGCGCCTGGCCGTTGCTGTCCCATTCGCCGTTTTGCGAATGGAAATAGCCATCGTGACGTTGTCTGTCCGGGAAGCCGTCAATCGCACGTTCGGCACGACCGGTCAGGCCAGCATAAATCAGTGCCTGAATAATAAAAGCGGCGTCGCGGAACCAGAAGCGGTGATACGTGTAGGGCCCTGGATAAACTTCGCCAGGTGAGTGCAACACCAAAGTGCGCAACGCTGCGTCGTACAGAAACTGAAAGTGACTGTTCGGGACAGTGAGGCGGCAACAGCCACTCAACGCCTGTGACCAGTTGACAGGTTTGTGTTGGTGATCGTCTGGCAGCGGAATATTGATCACTGCTTTCAGTGGCTGTCGCGGCTCTATCGGGAACATTGCCGCCGCTGTTGCCATCCCGACGTCACACTCTGCCATGATTTGCTCATCGCGATCCAGAAGGTGGAACCGAACGTCACCGTTGCGGTAGTTGGCAGCGTGATGTTGAGCCACGGGCTGATCAAAGTACACCAGATCATTGCCATTGATGGTCCATTGTCGGCGCTCATTATCAAGCACGACCTGCTGAACAAAACTGATGCCTTCCGGATTGCAGGGGCGCAACGTGATAATGAGCCAGCCTTTTTCAGAGCAGGTGGCCTCGAACTCCTGACCGCAGACCGGTTTGTCGTCATCCAGATACACTCGCGCCCTGTTGTGCAGGGTGAGGGTGTTATACCGGCTTTCGGTAACCACAGAGACACCGTCCTCAAGGTCCAGCCACTGGTTTACTTCGCTGGTGCGTGACGGCAACAGTAGATCGCCGTGTTCGCTCAGTACCCATGCGTCCAGCGACCAGCCGTCGAACAAGGGAGTTAGTAGTCCGCGCGGGTCGACAATTGGCAGCGCGTCGTAATCGGGCCAGCCGACGGCGGTCCAGTTACGATGCGTAAAGTTGCAATGGCTCATGGAAAATGCGCGCGGAATAAAAGCGTCGTCATGGGGGTTGAATTGACGTTCGATCCAATATGGCCAAACCCAGTCCAGATTGTTTTCGATAACGCGGCTGTTGATCAGGCCGCGGGCATGAAACACCATACCGGCACGCAGCAGTTCGATCGGTTCTGCCACTTCTGAAGGTTCGGCGAAGCGGCGCAATTGTGCGATCAGCGCCACCGGGTCGAGAAAGCCGTGGGCGCTCGCCAGGCGACGCACCACAAAGCGCCAGGGGAACCATTTCATCCAGGCCATGGGGTAAATCCTCGCGCGAGTGCGGTGGCGCAAGTCAAATCACTTTTCATATTTTCCCTGATCGTTATTCGTCAGCATGCGGCGTGCAATACGGGACAAACCAATCATCGCAATGACCACCAATACAAAACCGGCCCCATAAAACGCCCACTCCAGCGTTGAGCGTTCGGTATGGCGTTGACCCAGAGTGGAAATATCGGCGGCGATCGCGCCGAGGTAGACGTTGTGAAGTGAAAAGGGAATCACGCCGATAAAACTGCCGGTGATGAAGTCCCTGAGACTGACCGGTGTCAGACCGAAAAAATAGTTGGACAATTTAAAAGGGAAAAACGGAACCAGCCGGGTAAGCATGACAATGCGTCTGCCCTCTGTCGCCAGGGTGGCATGGGCGCGTTGCAATTTAACGTGGGAGCGCACAAAACGTTCAGCGCGGCGGCCAAACAGGTAGCGAGCAATTAAAAACGCCAATATCGCGCCGACGGTGGTGCCCAGTACCACCAGCACGGTACCTTTTACCACCCCGAAAACAAAACCGGCGCCGGTGGTGAGCAGTACGCCGGGTAACACCAGTACCACGACGGCGGCCATAATCAGAATAAATAGCAAGGCCGCACCGGTGCCTCGCTGGTCGAGCCAGCGCAGCAGTGCCAGCACCTGTTGTTGTGTATCGAACCAGATCAGCACCGCCAATATCAGCGCCACAATCAGTGCACTGGTGGCGATACTCCAGACCGGCGAAGGTGTTGATGCCATAACAACTCCGAGGTTTTATTTCAGTTTGGTTTATAGCGGGGCGGAATTGTTGATACACGTCAAAATGCTGGCAGTATTGTGATCTGTGGTATCCCGGCTGCTGTTAGTGATATTCAGGGAGGAAATTGCCATGTCCGGGCTGATTCAAAAACACGGTGGTTATCGCAAACTCAAGAGTTTTCAGGTGGCTCAACTGGTTTATGACGTGACGGTGCGTTTTTGCGACACGTATATTGGCAAGCGCAGCCGCACTCACGACCAGATGGTACAGGCTGCGCGCAGCGCGCGGCAACGACAGAACATCAACAGACCCCCGGAATAACTGCGGCCAGGGCAGCGTCGATACGATCGACATGAATAATTTCCATTCGGGCAAGCACATGTTCCGGCAGTTCAACCAGATCCTTGCGATTTTCTTCCGGCAACACCACACGCAAAATTCCCGCTCGATAAGCCGCCAGTACCTTCTCTTTGATACCACCCACTGGCAGCACCAGTCCGCTCAGGGTAATTTCGCCGGTCATTGCGGTATCGCTGCGCGCCGGGATGTCGGTGTAGAGTGATGCCAGCGCACACGCCATGGCCACGCCTGCCGAGGGGCCGTCTTTGGGAACTGCCCCCGACGGCACATGAATATGCGACCCGGACTGGCGAATTTTGTCGCGGTCGATACCGAAGTTGTCGGCATGCGACCAGAGATAGCTGTGCGCGGCCTTGGCAGATTCCTGCATCACCGAACCCAACTGACCGGTCATTTGCAGCTCCTTGCCACCCGCCAGCAGCACGGCTTCGACATACAGCACTTCGCCGCCAGCTTCAGTCCAGGCGAGGCCAGCCACCACTCCGGGTACCAACTGCTGGCGCGCCTGTTCGGCGCGGAACGGTTCCGGGCCGAGTAATTCGGGCAGGGCCGGGGTTTCGATAGACCCTGCACCCGGTTCGCCGCGCGCCACCTGGCTGGCAATCTTGCGCGCCAGTTTCGCCAGGGTACGCTCCAGTCCGCGCACGCCTGCCTCGCGTGTATAGCGGGCGATTAACTGAACCAGAGTATCGTCACTCAACACCAGTTGTTCTGCCGTCAAACCCGCTTCTGCCAGTTGTCGTGGAATCAGGTACTGGCGCGCGATCTGGGCTTTCTCCTCATTGCTGTATCCGGCGAGACGCAGTACCTCCATGCGGTCGAGCAAGGGCATCGGAATGTTTTCAAGTGTGTTGGCGGTGGCAATAAAAAATACGCCTGAAAGATCGAAAGGAAGGTCCAGGTAATTATCGTGAAACTCCCGGTTTTGCGCCGGGTCGAGAATTTCCATCAATGCCGCCGCAGGATCGCCGCGAAAATCGCGCCCCAGTTTATCGATTTCGTCGAGCATCAACAGCGGGTTGCTGACTTTGGCGCGCCGAATTGCCTGCAGCACTCGACCGGGCATGGCACCAATATAGGTGCGGCGGTGCCCGCGCAATTCGGCCTCGTCGTGCAGGCCGCCCAGGCTCATGCGTTCAAACTCGCGCCCCATGGCGCGGGCGATTGATTGGCCCAGCGATGTCTTGCCAACTCCCGGTGGACCGACAAAACAGAGAATCGGCGCCCGCGCGCCGGGGTTGAGCTTCATTACCGCAAGGTGTTCGATAATGCGCTCCTTGATCTGTATCAGATTAAAATGGTCTTCGTCCAGAATTCGCTGAGCGTGTTCCAGATCGAGCAGATCGGTGGTGGTTTTGCGCCACGGTAACGCCAGCACCAGCTCCAGCCAGGTGCGCGTGAGCTGGTAATCCGGCGAGGCTGGCGGCATGCGCTCCAGGCGCTCCAGTTCCTTGTCCACTTCGCGGCCGACAAGGTCTGGCAAATCTGCCTCGGCTCGTTTGTCTCTGAGTTCGGCGGCTTCGGCTTGCTCTGGCATGGTTTCGCCGAGCTCGTCCTGAATGGCGCGCAATTGCTGGCGCAGCAGATATTCACGTTGATCCTTGCCGAGTTTGGAGGCCACCTGACTGTTGATCTGGTTGCGCAGCTCCAGGATCTGCACCTCGTGTTCCAGCAGTGAATGCACTGCCTGGTACAAATCGGTTTTGGTCAGTGCCGACAGCAATTCAATCTCCTGCGCCACATCCAGAGTGATCACCGTGGTCAGCAGATAAATCTGCTTCACCGGGTCTTCGATTTCGCCGATGATATAGTTCAGTCCGAGCTGGGTTTCGGGCTGTACCAGCCTGATCAATTTATCTGCCAGCTCCATCACCGCACGGTGCAACGCTTCGGTTTTGGTATCGTCCTCGGCTCCCGAAGGATCGGGAAGATAATGGAACACATCGTTCAGCCACGGCTTTTGTTCAGATCGACCAGTTGTGGTGATGCGGGTAACACCTTGTACCTCGATGTGCAGCCCCTGGTTGGTGCGCACCATTTTCTTGATCACCGCCAGCGTACCGGTGTCAAACAGATCATCTGTGGTGGGGGTTTGTGTGGCGGATTCGCGTTGGGTAAATACACCGATAAACTTGTCTTCACTGGCCAGCGCCTGTTCCAGCGCTGCCACTGACATTGGGCGGTTTACCACCAGTGGCATGGAAATGTGGGGAAACAGCACTGTATTTTTTAATGGCAGTATCGGCAGAGCCTGTTTCGGATAGTCCATTACGGCTCTCCACAAGTACGCAAATGAATATAAAGCATACCGTCGCTATATTCCGTGCGAATCGCCGCCGCGTCGATAGTAGCGGAAAACTCGAAGCACCGTTCAAAACGGTTGTAGGCAATTTCCATAAGCTGGGAAACCTGATCGAGTGGCCGTGACAGATCCCTGCGCATACCTCTCAATATCAGTTGCCGTCCGCTGGCTTGTAATTGAATGTCCTCCTTGCGGATTCCCGCAAGTTCAACTTTTAACAGCCATTGGTCATCGGTGCGCAGAATATCTGCGCAAGGTCGCCATGTGGTCGAGTGCCGTGAACTGGAAGGCAAGTGCAACAGCACCTCGAATAAACTGGAAGCAGATTTTTGCATGACAGGTCAGGTTCCCTCCAATTGCTGAGCGAATTTGTTTACCGCTGCCGCTCATCGGCATTGTAAAACCATCGTACGATTTGCGCTGACAGCGCTATTGACCCCGGTCAACAAATATCAGCTACTCGCAAGCAGGGGTTTTAAATTTTTTGCTACCGCGGATCGCCACGTATGCGTCTTCATGGGCGTGTTTGTCGTGATGGTGATGGGGCGCTTCGACTGTTACCTGACAAGCGATGATCTGATCATAAAAATGCGTCAGCTTGTCACACTCTTTTTCAATACAGCTTTCGATGGCGTTGGAAGATTTTGCATTGTGAAACTGTATTTTTGGAAAGGTTTTTGCGTAACTTTAGATTGTAACCGCTACAGCGTTTTATCGTGCGATTAATGTAAAAACAGCATCGTGCCAGAGAGTTGACGGACATCAATTTAAGGCGTTAACAAAATTGCATCCTTCCGCGTTCGCCGCAATCGTTTCTGTCAGGGAGGAATGAGCGAAGTTGGTGGCTCAATGCCCTCGATGATTACGCCCGGGTCTCGTTTGTGGATCAATTCTTCGATTTGATGCCTGTCATTTGCGGCGACATCCACCAGTACCAGGATTTTTCCCTGCTCCAGGTCCTTTTCGAATTGGCTGAGGCGGGAACTGTGAAAAGCAGCCCCGGCAATGCCTGCGAGCAGACCACCCAACCCTGAACCGGCCAGGCCGATCAGTAACACCGCTCCTCCGCCCAGCGCCAACCCCGCTGGCGGAAACGTCACCACCAGTATTCCGGCAAACAGCCCGGCGATACCACCAAATGCCAGACCCCGCTCCCAGGCGGCCAGAAAATCATTGCCTTCCGGCCCCTGGTCTGGCAGTCCGGTGAGTTCATTGCGATGAAGAGTGTCACTGCTTGCCACCACATAGATATGTTTTTCCGGAATACCGGCGTCGAGTAAATCCGCGACCACATGGCGTGTGTGTGTCGGGTCGGGGGACAAAAAGCAGAGCCGTTTCATTTGTTTCTGTCCCTGGTTATCCGATGCCGCGTGCCATTATCAAAAAGATCAGTAACATCAAAAGTACCGTCCCGCCAATGATCAGCAGGTTGCGCAGGGTCGCTTTGTCTTCACGCATATCGAATTGCCCTGGATAATCACCTGGTGCCTTTGAGTGCCAGGTTATCAAGATCGGCGTCGACGAAATTGATACCGGTCAAGCTGTGGTTGAATAAACCTGGTCTGAAGTGCTGGTGGCGCAGTAGTCAGCGGTTCAGTGTTCAATATGAAAAAAAGCGATGGTAACGATTCCGGCCAGCAGCAATACAAACTGGCGCAGAAAATCGACGCCCGTTATGCGCTGTTGCAGTTCCGGTACAAGATCTGCCAGCGCAATATAGATAAAACTGGCTGCGGAAAGTGCCAGTACGTAGGGTACTGCGTATTGCGCCTCACATAGCCAAAAATAAGCAAGGATCGCGCCGGGCAGTGTGGCGGCGGCAGAGAGGCTATTGAGAATCAGCGCCTTGAGTCGCCCGTAACCGTTGTCGAGGAGAATGGCAAAATCGCCGACCTCTTGTGGCACTTCGTGCGCCACCACGGCGAGCGCGGCGCTGATTCCCAGGGGAATTGAGGTGAGAAAGGCCGCAGCCACCAGAACACCGTCGACAAAATTGTGGAAGGCATCGCCGATCAAAATCAGCGGACCGGCGCGTCCATGTATCTCGCATTCCTCTTCGTGGCAGTGACGCCAGAGCACCAGTTTTTCCAAAATAAAGAACAGCACCACACCGGCCAGCACGGTCGCGCTGACTGATACCGCCGAGGTCTGTTGCAACCCGGCCGGGATCATGCCGAGAAATGCGGCACCGAGCAGGGTGCCCGTGGAGTAGCTGATCAGTAAGGGGATCAGTAGTTTTCGAACTTTTTCCGGAAACAACAGAAACAGGGCGGCGCCTGCGATGGCAACCAGGCTGCTCAAAATGCTAAAGCTGATTATCCAAAGCAACATAATTTGCTCTTCTAACTAAAAAAAACGGTAAATTGGGCCGGCTTTTGCCAGTAGTGACAATCTGAAAACACTGCTGCTGCCCGGCAAGCTGTGGCGGCGGCAACAGGCGTATGCTACGAATCCAGGTAACTTTGCCCTTGACCCCCGTCAAGACCGGCCGGGGAATGCTATGCCAGGCTGTGATCGCAACACCGCCAAAAGCGGGATTTTCTCAAAACAAGGGAGTCCAATGTGGCAGACCGACCCTGTTATCTGGTAGCGGATATCGGCGGCACCACGGCGCGATTTGTACTGCTTGACGCTGATAACGGTGAGCACACCGCGCGCATCCAACTGGATGTAAAGGATTACCCTGATATCGCCCCCGCAATTCACGCGGCGCTGGCCGGTTTACCTGCTACCAGCAGAGTGATGGCCGCTGTGTTGGCGGTGGCCGGACCGGTCGCCGGCGGCGAGGCGCGTCTGACCAACAGCGGCTGGCACTGTTCACGAGCTGCCCTGCAGGCGGAGTTTGGCTGGGAGGATGTGCTGTTACTCAATGATTTTGAAGCGGCAGCCTGGGGTATTGTCGCTGTGCCCGACGATTCACATATGCGTATCGGTGGGCCGGAGCAGGGCGACTGGGTGCAACCGCGCGCGTTGTTGGGGCCGGGTACCGGGCTTGGCGTGGCGTGTGTCTTGCCGTTTGACACGACCTGGTGTGTGCTGCCCAGTGAGGGAGGCCACAGTCGTTTTGCCCCCGGTGATGAAGAAGAGTTTGCTGTAGCGCAATTATTAACGCGTCAAAATACTTTTTTGCAGCGCGAGGACCTGCTGTCGGGGCGCGGTTTATGTGCACTGTACGGGGCCATGGCAATCCTTCGCCAGATTGATGCGCCGGTGATTACCGACCCTGCTGTGATCAGTGGCGCCGCCTGCTCCGGAGATCCATTTGCGGTTGACGTGTTGAACCGCTTTTGCACTATGCTGGGTGCGGTGGCCGCGGATGTCGCCCTGGAGTTTGGCGCCCGTGGTGGTGTCTACATCACCGGGGGCATTATGCCCAGGGTTGCCTGTTTTCTGCGCGCCAGTCCATTTCGCACACGCTTCGATCAACATTCGCAATTTGCCGATTATCTGCAATCAATACCAACCTTGCTGGTCACGCGCGATGACCTCGGTCTGGTCGGTGCCAACTTCGCATTGCGGGAACTACTGGTGTCACGATAGTTCTGCAAGAGTTCTGCAACTGTTATTTTATGAAGAACGTTGAAAAACCGTTTTGCCATCAGTCCACCAGCCGGGGTGAAAGACTTCGATGGTTTGGGCGGTATCCCGTCGCTGGATTGCAATAACGGCAGATGGTGGTATCGGGGAGCGACTAGTCGGTAATGGCTTGACAGGCTCCGATTGAAGTTCCTTGCTGGCAGTGTGTTGTTTCATAAATCACTCCAAGCTATTTCGATTATCAGGCAAACTGGTATACGCCAAACCGGTATCAAACAAACTGTTGTCAAACATGCTGCTATCAGACAGCTGTGGACAGGAAAAATACATTCCTGGCGAACCTTTTTCAGTCTGCTCGAAATTAACAGCATATAACAATACGTAGTTTCCGCAACTAATTACGCAAATATCCCTATTGCTACGTGCCTGGTGTTTACTATTCTTTTTCTTACTTCGCAGTTTCAAAATGCGCTCAAGGGCCAACTATCAAAGGGCCAACTATCAAAGGGCTAACTATCAAAGGGCTACCTATTAAAGGGTAATGGAGAGACAGCATGGAGCACCGCATCGACAGACGAATACCGGCAAATCTTCAGGTGGACATTTATTTTGCCGACCGTTGTGTGGGCACATTTCCGGTCAGTAATATCGGTGCCAGTGGCCTGTGTCTGGAAAACTGTGAAGGCGTACTGCACAGCGACAATTACCTGGAGGTAGTGGTTGCCTTGCCTCACCGGGACTCGCCAATGCGGTGGACAATCAATGCACTGGTGATCTGGACGTCGAGCAGCCGGGCCGGTTTGATGTGGGTAGAAGATAATAGCGGATTTTCGGGATTGTTCAGGCACTTGCTGAAAAATGTCGCCTGACAATCTGTTGTGAACCGGCTTTCTGTTGCGATCTGACAGTAAGCGGAGAAAACAGGTTTTTTACAGCTACTCGTTATAACAGATGTTCGTTATAAAAAGTTCTTCGTTAAATAGCAACCGTACATAAAGGGAGATCAGTCATCATGGAACTGATTACAAATGTTGTTCAGGCCGAGGCCGCTGACGGTAATATTTGCCAGCAGTGCTGCACGCGCAAACACTGTTTGGTCAATTATCTCGAACAGTCTTACGCAGAGGAGCTGGTCACTGCAATCCGTCATCGCAAACCCCTGACCAGGGGCGAACACCTGTTTATTCAGGGCGACCCGTTTTATTCGCTGTATCTGGTGCGTTCCGGCTCATTTAAATCCGCGATTATCGACCACACCGGCGATCGTCAGGTGACCGGATTTTATTTTTCCGGAGATATTCTCGGTGTCGATGGCATTGATTCAGGACAACACCTCTACGAAATTGAGGCGCTGGAAACATCAAGTGTTTGCAGTCTGCCCTTTCATCTTGTGGAGAAAATTTGCAGTGCTGGCAACAGCGGCCTGTATCGCCGTCTGGTTAGTACGGTCAGCAATATGGCCTTTCGTGACAGCCAACTGCTGATGGTGCTCGGTCGCATGCATGCCGAACAGCGTCTGGCGAGTTTTTTCCTGGATATTTCCGACCGCATGAATCGCCGCGGTGAATCTGCGCAAGAACTCTATTTGCGCATGGCGCGCTACGAAATTGCCAATTATCTGGGGCTGGCGGTGGAGACGGTTAGCCGACTGTTCAAACGTTTTCAAAGCGAGGGCTTGATTCAGGCGTCGCGACACCGGGTCAAGATTTTGAATAAGGACGCACTGATGCAAATTGTGTCCCGCGAACACCGCTTTTCCGGTTTGCGCAATATTGCTTGATGCAGATAACTTGATGCAGATAAATAGTACTCGACACGATACTGGAATCTATCTGTTGTCGGCAGGGGAACGTCAGAGTGAACCTCGAAATCAGTTCAGCAGAAGTCTGTTTTTTAATCGACAAGGCATGTGAATTTCAGGCCCGGGAAGACGTTAATTTCTCAGAAATTCCCGATGGTTTTGACAACGACCAGACGCTGAAAATGCTGGCCAATTACAGTGATGATCCAGTTGCCACTGAATTTATTACCACGGTAAATGATCTTGAACCAGACCAGCAGATTTACCTTGTGGCGTTAATGTGGCTCGGGCGCGGTGATTTTTTACTCGACGAATGGGACGATGCCGTGCTCCAGGCAACCGAAAGCTACAACAACCGCTGTGCGGAGTACTTGCTGGCGACACCACTGCTTGCCGACTACTGGCGCGAGGGTCTCAATTTGCATGAATACAGTTGCGATGATGAGGAGTGAAAGGCACTGCTGGTGCTTTTTGAGGTGATTTGAGGTGGACCAGGTCCACTCAACATTATTTTATTTGCGAGAGTTTGTCGCCCATGTCACTGGCCAATGCAAAGGCTAAAGTGCAGTCTGCACCGATCGGTCGCATTATTGAAATCCACGGACCAGTGGTAGTTATCCGCTGTCAGACGTTGCCACCTTTGCGGCGCGCATTGCGCGCCCGAATTAACGGTGACGAATACCTTTTCGAAGTCCATCAACACATGAACGAACACCGGGTGCGCGCTATTGCCTTGCACCGTTCTGCCGGACTGCAGCGCGGCGCAGAAGTGTTCGACACCGGCTGGCCACTGCAAGTGCCGGTGACGGCCAGGTGTCTGGGGCGACTGCTGAATATTTTTGGCGCGCCACTGGATGGCGGTGCGCCCTTATTTGATGGTGCATCGCAGCAGGCAGAATATCGTTCCATTCACGGCCAGTCAGTGACGTTGCAAAACGCGGTTGGCACCGGCGATATTATCGCCACTGGCATCAAGGTGATCGACCTGCTGTGCCCCTTTGTCAACGGCGGCAAAACCGGTTTATTCGGTGGTGCGGGGGTTGGCAAAACAGTATTGATCATGGAGTTCATGCACGCCATGGCAACCCTGCATCGCGGTGTGTCTGTATTTGCGGGCGTTGGCGAACGGGTGCGCGAAGCCCACGAGTTGTGGCACGAAATGCAACGCGCCGGCGTGCTCGACAAAACCCTGTTGGTGTTCGGGCAAATGGACGAATCCGCAGGCGTGCGATTTCGCGTCGGCTTGTCTGCTCTCACTTATGCGGAATACCTGCGCGACACCCTGAAAAAAGAGGTGTTGTTTGTTATGGACAATATTTTTCGGTTCGCCCAGGCCGGCAGCGAAGTGTCGAGCCTGTTGGGACGAATGCCGGCAACGGTGGGTTATCAGCCCACGCTGGCCACCGAGATCGCAGAACTGCAGGACCGCATTCAATCCACCAGCAATGGCGCGATCACTGCCGTCGAGGCGGTCTATGTGCCAGCCGACGACATGACCGATCCGGCGGTAAACACAATTCTTGCCCATCTTGATACCTCGGTGATCCTGACCAGGGCCCAGGCCGGCAAGGGCATTTACCCCGCCGTCGATCCCTTGCAATCGAGCAGTAAACTGATGGATCGACAGACTCTGGGTGAACGCCATTACACCATTGCCGAAGGAGTGCGCGAGCACTTTGCCCGCTACCGCGAACTGGAAGACATTATTGCCATGCTGGGTTTGGAAGAGCTGTCCTCGGCCGACCGGCACATCGTGTTGCGGGCGCGCAAGCTGGAGCGTTATCTGACCCAGCCATTTGCGGTCACGGCGGCCCACACTGGCAGTTCCGGTGTGTCGGTGCCACTGGCGCAGACCCTGGCTGACTGCGACGGTTTTATGACTGGCAAATACGATGAGGTGCCAGAGGCAGAGTGTTATATGCGGGGTGGTATGGAAGACGTTTTACAAAGGCAAACAGCTTTATGAAGCACTTTACTCTGGCGCTGAACAGTGCCGTGCAAATGCAAAATTTTGATGACGTCACCGCTTTTGTCGGAGAAGACGAATCCGGCAGTTTTGCGATTCGCGCTGACCACGAACGGATGATGACAGCGCTCGGTATCGGCCTGGCGCGCTTTCAGCGAGCCGAGTGCTGGCACTACCTGGCCCTGCCGGGTGCAATGCTCTGGTTTCACGAAAATCAGCTCACAATTTGCACGCGCCATTATTTGCTGGATGACGATATTGACCACATATCCAGCGCGCTGGAGGAACAATTGTTGACGGAAGAGGCATCGTTACACGGTATCAGAGACAGTCTGCGGCAAATGGAAGATGAGTTAATGAAGCGCCTGTTACAACTCGACCGGACAACGACAGCCAGCCGCTTATGAATAACAGGCGGCAGTTGCAACACCGCACAGAGCGCCAGGTCAAGCGCGCGCAACGAGCGGCGCGGGAACGCCGCTCGTTATTTGCCGAAAGTGTTCACATTGGCACCCTTGGGCTGTTGCTGGTGATCCCCCCGGTGGCCGGCGCCTATTTGGGGCGCTGGCTCGACGGTATGGCAGCAGGCTACTCGATGCGCTGGACCCTGAGCTTGATGCTGCTCGGTCTTGTCATTGGCGCGGTTAACGTCTATCTCAACATCAGGGAGTAGGGCTTATTGCGATAAACCACGTCACCATGACTCATGATGCCCTGTCTTCGGCCGTTGTATTTCGCGTGGGGCCGATTGAAATTACCGAAACAGTGGTCGCCACCTGGATCATCATGGCGGTGGTGACACTGTTTTGCTGGCTTGCCACTCGACGCCTCAGCGACCGCCCCGGAGCACTGCAAAGCGTGCTGGAAGGTGTGGTTTCGAGTTGCGAACAGGCGGTGTCGCAAGTAGTGCCACAGTACGCCGGGCAAGTTATGCCGTTTATTGCCAGCCTGTGGGTTTTCCTTACCATCGCCAATCTGAGCAGTGTCATACCTGGAGTGCATTCTCCCACCCGCGACCTGTCGGCAACCTCGGCGCTGGCACTGCTGGTGTTTTTGTCGACCCACTGGTTTGGCATTCGTCTGCAGGGGCCGGTGGTTTACCTGCGCCATTATCTGCGCCCCAATCCGCTGTTGCTGCCATTCAATCTGGTGGGCGAAGTTACCCGCACGGTCGCACTGGCGGTGCGACTGTTTGGCAACATGATGAGTCTGGAAATGGCCGCGCTGCTGGTGCTGATCGTTGCCGGGCTGTTCGCGCCCGTGCCAATCCTGATGCTGCATATTATC
This sequence comes from Porticoccaceae bacterium, assembly GCA_050289385.1. GTDB lineage: Bacteria > Pseudomonadota > Gammaproteobacteria > Pseudomonadales > Porticoccaceae > JBNKFQ01. The sequence goes on from JBNKFQ010000354.1 coordinate 26,192, forward strand.
GAAGCGCTGGTGCAGGCCTATATTTTTGGCATGCTGGCATTGATTTATGTGGGCGGTGGTATTCAGGCGCAGCAGCGTAGCCTTGGCGCAGGCGATGTGTTGCAAAACGATCTTCCTGAAAACGGCGTGCCCGAAAACGGCGTGCCCGAAAATGGTATGCCCCAAAAAAAGTTGACTCAAAACAATGTTCAGCAAAGCGATTTGCGGCAAAACAAATTAGACCAAAACAAATTAGACCAAAACATTTCAGAGCAAAAGAAGGAATAAGCCCATGTCTGACCTGTCTCTGTTTTCCACAGCTTCTACCATAGTCGTGGTCATTGGTATCGCCCTCGGGGTGATGTTTCCGGCACTGGCGATGGGTCGCGCCATCAGCCAGGCGCTTGACGCTTTGGCGCGACAGCCTGAAGCGGAGCGGTCGATCATGCGCACCCTGTTTATTGGTCTGGCGATGATCGAATCGCTGGCGATCTATGTGCTGGTGATCGCCCTGATTGTATTGTTTCGCAATCCCCTGCTCGAATATCTGCTCAAGTAATCGGAAGCGCCACCTGTGGACATCAACTGGTCGACGTTCGTTCTTGAGATCATCAATTTTCTGGTGCTGGTGTGGTTGCTCAAGCGTTTTTTATACCGGCCGGTCATGGCAGCCATCGAACGGCGCCGGGTGGCAATCAATCAGGGCCTGGAAGAGGCGCGGCAAATGCGCGCCGAAGCGGATCAACTGCGCCAGCAGTACCAGAATCGCCTGCAGGACTGGCAACGCGAGCGGCAGAAGGCACGCGATGCGCTGCAACAGGAATTCGACGCCCGGCGCGCTCGCGAAGCAAAGGCCTTGCGCGAGACATTGCAGCAGCAACGGCAACAGGCCGAGGTGGTGCAGGCCGGTGAGCGGCGAGAAGCCTTGCGCGGCCTGCAAGCAGCGGCTCTGGAGCAGGGCGCCGACTTTGCTGCTCGCTTTTTGCAACCCCTTGCCGACGCTGCATTGGAAGCGCGTCTGGTGGAGCTTGCACTGAGTGAACTGGCGGCGCTGTCAGAGCAGCAGCGCCAGCAACTGATGGCCGATTCCGAAACACCGCCGCTTGAAATTAGGATCACTAGCGTCTGGCCGCTGGAGGAAGCACAACGTCGAGCGCTGGAATCGAAGCTGGCCACGGCGACCGGACTGAAATTACCGGTTGTGTTTGGGCAAGATGTCAGCTTGCTGGCTGGTTTGCGAATTGAAATTGGCGGCAGTGTGCTCGGTGCCAACCTGCGCGACGAACTGCAAGCCTTTGCCCACTGGAGTGATTCTGGTGACTGACACAGATAATGACCTGCTGCAGCGACGGCAAACCTGGCTGGCGGATTATCGGCCAGGGCTGCGCATCAGCGAGCAGGGGCAAGTGGTATCGGTAGGCGACGGTATCGCCTGGATCAGTGGCTTGCCATCGGCGGCTATAAACGATTCGCTGCTGATTGAAGACGGCAGTCGAGCCATTGTGTTCGATCTGACTACCGGGCTGGTGGGCGCGACCCTGCTCCATCAGACTGAAGGCCTCACCGCCGGATCAAGAGTGCAGTTGGTTGGCAGCGAGCTGCGAATACCAGCGGGGCCGTCGCTTCTGGGCAGGGTGATTGATCCCCTGGGCGTACCGCAAGACGGTGGTGCAGAGGTCGACGCCGAGTGCAGTCAGGCCCTGGAAAACACATCCCCGCCAATTATTGAGCGTCAATTTGTTAATCGGCCGCTCTACACCGGCATCAAAATCATCGATACCATGATCCCCATCGGCAAGGGGCAACGCCAGTTGCTGATCGGTGACGAGGGTTTGGGCCGCAGCTCGATCGCCCTCGACGCCGTCGTCAACCAGCGCGGTCGCGATGTTATCTGCATCTACGTGTTGATCGGTCAAAAGCGCTCCAGCGTGGTCAACACCATTGCCACTTTGCGTACCAGCGGCGCCCTGAAATACTCGGTGGTGGTCACTGCCGAAGCGAGCGCATTGCCCGGTTTGCAACATCTCGCGCCATTCGCCGGCTGTGCGCTGGCTGAGTACTGGATGCGGCGTGGTCGCGATACCCTGGTGATTTATGACG
>JBNKFQ010000355.1:0-13666 GCA_050289385.1 Porticoccaceae bacterium
GGCTGAATACAACATGAGCGCTGGCCTCGAGTATGGGTTTGACTTAAGCGGTTACCCCGCCTTCGCGCGAGTTGACTATTCTTACGTAGGCCCATACGACACCTTTGTTGATCAGCCAGCGTCTATACCCTCGTCGGGTGATTACCATCAAGTACATGTCAAGGCCGGAATCTCCATTCGCAACGTGGATATTGATCTGTTTGTTCACAATCTGACCAACGCTGATGATCTGACCTGGACGCACCACAATGGAAGCAGAGGAAGTACTCGCGCCTATCGACTTCGCCCCAGAACCATGGGCTTGAATCTTAACTATCATTTCTGAGTGCGATACAAAGTAGCTGGGAAGAGTTATCTTACTCTCAACATAATCCCCAAATTTATTTTGGGGATTATGGGCTAACGGCTCCCCTTGTAATATCTGCTAGTCAAGGGTCAGAATGTTTGACGTATCAACGTCTCTGACCCTTGATTTATTACCCAAACCCAAACCCAAAAACCCGGGACAAACCTGACTCCCATTCGTCTCACATCCAGCCACACTCCGAATTCACAGACCAAACGGTTCCACAGGGTCATGAAGGCATGAAGACAGCTTGTACAACAAAGCCATTTCGTCTACGTTTGGTGTCCACACCCAATGCGCGGGTTTCGGTACAGGCAGTGGACGAATCGGGCGAAAAGCAAACCGGTCAGCGCGACCAGTGGTTGACCCAGACATTCCGGGACCATTGGCGGGAATTGTGCCAATACGTCCGGGGTACCTTTGGCGGCGGGCCGCCGGAGCCGGAAGATGTGGTTCAGGAAGCCTTCGCCCGATTTACCGCACTGGAAGACCCCGGCAAAGTGCAAAACCCCCGCGCATTTCTCTACTCCACCGCCCGCAATATTGTTATTGACCACAAGCGCAGAGACAAAAAACTTGAGGGGTATATCGATGCCGTCTTGCATATGGCGGGACAGGACATGCCGGACCAACTGTCTCTGGAAGCACATTTGATAAATGCAGAGCATGTGGAAATTATGCAGCAAGCGATAGACAGGCTCCCGGCCAGGCAGAGGAAGGCGTTGCTGCTCAATCGCTTGCATGGCCATTCCTATAATCAGATTGTCAAAACTACAGGGTGGTCGCGGTCAGAGATCGGGCGGCAGATTGCCCGCGCAATAGAAATCATTTCCCGGGCGTTTAACGACAGGGAGGCGAGTGACAAATCATGAGTCAGGTATCTACCCAGTCCATACAACAGAAAGCCAGTGAATGGCTGGCATACCTTTATTCCGGGGAAGCCAGCGACGAAAGCAAGCGCGAATTTGAAACCTGGATCTTGAGCGACCCGGCACATGCAGCTGAATACCGCAAAATGGAGCTGGCATGGAGAAGCATTGCTCTTTATGACGAAAAAACGGACGTTGTAAAAAGCAAACCGGTTCGGGCAAAACGAAAGGGATGGGTATATACCGGTATTGTCCTGGTGGCAACCATTGTGGTGGCGCTGGCGGTTTCCTTTTTTTACATCCCTGGTCCGCAAAATGACATAGCAGGTAAGAAATACCGCACTGTCGTTGCTCAAGTACGTGATATTACGCTACCTGATGGCAGCGTCGTGACTTTGGGGGCCAAATCGGAACTGATCGTATTTTTTGGTAGTCAGGAACGCCGCATTGAACTTGTGGATGGTGAAGCATTTTTTGCGGTGAAAAAAGATACCGGTCGTCCATTCATTGTAACTGCGGACGATGCACAGGTTACGGTAATTGGCACGCAGTTTAACGTGCACCGCGGTCTGCAAAAAGTCAAAGTGGCTGTTCTGGATGGTGTGGTGGCAGTCAGATTACAAACAAGCTCATCCACGCAGGCACAAATTCATGCTGGCGAACAAGTGTTTGCCAGTCGCACCGATGGTTTGTCTGTCATAGAGTCGGTCGATATACCGCCGGGGTCCTGGCGCAGTGGTCGATTACACTTTGAAGGAGCAAGGCTGCAAGATGTGATTGCCGATGCGGGGCGTTATTTCCCGGGTGAAATTGAACTGGAATCCGATCGCTTGAAAGATATACGAATTACTACGGCGTTTCGCACCAACCAGGTTCGTCAAATGCTTGATAGCCTGGCGGCGACACACCCGATAGAACTCGTCCATACCGAAACCGGGAAAATTCGCTTGGTGGAAAAGGGTCGCGAGTAATACGGGAGATGAGCAATGTTCAGTAATAAAATGTCGAGTTGCTTGTGGATCGAAAACGTAATATCCGAAAAAGCCGGGACAAGTTTCCCCTCCGTTCGTCTCACTGGCGAAAATCAAATATCAATGCAGACCGAGAGGGGTTGAATATGTATCAATTCGGGTTATTTAAACATACACTGCTAAAGTCGACGTTGACGGCAGCAATAATTGCCGGAATGACCATGGCTGCCAGTGCCGCTGCGGATAGCCAGGTTTTTAATATCAAGTCGCAACCTTTGGCAAAATCCTTGCTGGAATATTCAGATAGTACCGATATTATTATTATGGCGCCGACTAAGCTGGTGCGAGATAAACAAGCACCAGCTTTGCAAGGTTCTTTTTCCAGCGCCAAAGCACTGGAAACTCTGCTTGCGGGATCGGGGCTAACATACAGTCAGGGTGAGGACGGTTCAATTCGTATTGAACTGGCTGGTGCAGTAGACCCAAATTCTGAAGCGGGTGAGAGAGAGCACGAAAGAAAAAATAATATAATAGAAGAAATGATTGTCACCGCACAAAAACGTGAACAAAGCGTTAAAGATGTACCGGTAAGTATTACAACGCTATCAGAGGACCTTCTTGACAAAAACAATGTGACAAGCATTGATGATCTGTCGGTGCTGGTGCCGGGCCTGGTGTCAACCGGGGCAGGCGGTGGCCAGAGTCGTTTTGTGTTTCTTCGTGGAATGGCCAACACCTCCGGTTTTCAGCCAGCGGTGGGACTTTATCTTGACGAGGTGCCGGTAAACGCTCAGGTTAATGCCCAGCTTGATATCCGTACCTATGACCTGGAGCGGATCGAAGTCCTGAAAGGACCTCAGGGCACACTTTACGGTCAGGGCTCAATGGGGGGGACAATCCGCTACATCACCAACAAACCCAATCTTGAAGCAATGGAAGGTTGGGTAGAGGCCGATGTGTCGTCTATCAGCGGCGGTGGTGTAAGTCCCGGAGGCTCGGGCGCGATCAGCGTACCGCTTGTGCAGGATCAACTTGCGATACGTGTGTCTGGTGAATTCCGCCACGAAGGTGGCTGGCTCAATGCCCCGGCGACTCAGCTTGAAAATGTCAATGACTCGACGATCAGTGGTGGTCGAGTGAGCCTGCTCTGGCGGCCCACAGACACATTTCAGCTCAATTTGATGGCGGTTGTACATGACAACGAGTTTGGTTATCAATCCGGCGACGGTGATGAGAATCAAAATGTGATTGATATTTTCGGCCAGACCACACCACAGTCCGGAGATGAACATTACGACCTGTACAACGCTACGCTGACATACGATTTCGGTGCTGCCAGTCTGATCAGCTCTTCGTCCTATTACAATTATGCGAAGTCTGTTCACAATTGGTCTTCTGCGGCATTTCCGTCATCGGCTACGCCGATTGCCTTGTATTGGGACTTTCTGGAGAGGAATGGCGACGCCTTTTCCCAGGAGCTGCGCCTGCAAAGTGCTCCCGGCCAGTTTGAGTGGGAAACGGGTGCCTATTACAGGGATTATCGTTTTGGCTATAACTATGTTGCGTATATCGGACCGAGCACAGCGACTGAGCTGCCAGATACTCCGCGCACGGGCACATACTCCCGGCTTACGTCGTCGAAATCCTATGCCGTATTTGGCAATACCTCAGTCAAGTTTGCCGAGCGTTGGGAGGTTGGCGCTGGCTTACGTTATTTTGAAGATGAAGCCTATAATTATTTCCAGACTGGCACATTCGATACATGGAGTCCGCGTGTATTTGCTGTATATACCGTTAGTGACGATATCAATTTGTATGCAAACATTGCCAAGGGTTTCCGAAGCGGTCGCTTTAACAGTAACCCCGCCTACCTGCCTGCGGATCCTGAACAGGCATGGACCTATGAGCTGGGCGTGAAAGGAACACTGCTTGATGGAATGCTGTATACCGAGTTTGCGGTTTATCGCACTGACTATCAGGACTATCAAACCATTAGTGCGGAGATATCGCCGACGCAAGGCAGCATCGTGCGCGTTTCCAATTCGGGTAATGCCAGAATAGAAGGTGTTGATTTACTGGTTGACTGGTATTTGACAGATACTCTCAACGTGACTGCCAATGCTGCTTTAATGGACGCAAAAATGATTGAGCAAAAGGCTGGAGATACCTCTCTGTTTGTCGGCGATGTTTTAGACTATACACCTGACTACCAATTCAGTGTATCGGCGCGCAAGGAATTTAATATGGCGGGCCGGCCAGCCAGTTTTCTGGTTTCCTACACTCAGCGGGATAAATTGACGAGTACCAATCGCCGTTACGTCTTAAATCAAGTTGTAGAATCAGATGAAATTAAAAATCTGAGAGCGGATATCAGTCTTAATATCAGTGATACCGTAGAGCTCAGTCTGTATGGTGACAATCTGCTCAATAATTATTCTCGGGTTGTGCCTGATACTCCTGATGGCCTTTTTACTCAACCGCGTACGGTTGGCGTGAAAATCAACACCAAATTCTGAAACTTATAGCTTTATAAAACACAGGTAACTGGTCGGCAGGCTTCAATTGAATAAATATCAGCTACTGGCCGGTTATTTGGATTTGAAAATAATACGGGCTGTAGTACCGTTTGACTTTACCTGGCTGGATGCTGATGAAAGTGTGCTCTCTGCATATCGATTGCGTCCGCGTTCTGTGGGTATTCAGGTTGGTTTCAACTTCTAGAATTTGCATATAGCGACACGCCCCTGGGCATGGGGCGTGTTCCTTGAATCCATGCCCTGTTCAGTTTTCTCCAAAAACCCCGGCCGAAACCAGCAAAGATTGCAACGTGATGATTGGCATCAATGGCAGCTGGGGTCATCTGGCTGTCATTTGCAGGATAATGGACCGTCCAAAAATTTCTGTTTGTTTAATACCGGTGGATTTCGGTCAAAGTTATTGATTTTCAAGTATTTTAACCATTCAACTACACCTTGTGACAAACCCTGCAAACAGCAAATTGTCGCGGCATTAAGCGCCTGTTTTTGCTGATTATACGCAACCCCCTGCTATGGAAACCTTGCCCGAGGGCTGTAGAACACCCCTTTGCAAACCTGGTCTCGAACGTCGGTCTGTAGTATTCCTGTAAATCTCAAACATATGCGCCATAATTGTGAAACAACTTTATTAGGTAGTAATCCTCTTGTCGGCGTCTATTAGGTTAGCTGGCCCTTTTGACGGCAAAAGCTATCTGCCAGAGGGCAGAGACAATTCGATAGAATCCAACCTGAGGGGATCATAATTATGAGGAATTCAAAACAGTTGACGCTGGCAACGATATTGCTTGCTGTCAACGGTGTGTGCACTTCGCCATTGCTTGCTGATACCGGCAAGGAAGTCGACTTTGATATTTCGCCACAAAGTCTGTCACAGGCGCTCAATACTTTCGCCAGGCAAGCCGATATTCAGGTTTTTTATTCCGATGACATTACCAATGGTCTGAATACTCGCAATCTCGGTGGGAAATATGCGCCGGAGCAAGCACTGGAACTGTTGCTGGCAGATTCGGGTTTGACGTATCAGTGGTCGGATGAAAATACCATTGTGATTAATCGAGCTGAAACGACAGGTGATAGTGGTAAACAAATCATGGGTAAAGAAAATTCTCAGATTGAAGAAATGATTGTGACAGCGACCAAACGCGGATCGGGAACCGGCATTCAAAACACAGCCATGAGCGTTTCGGCACTGGGTGAAGAAGAAATAGAGCGCAGGGGCTTGCTGAATACCGCTGACTTTCTGCGATCTGTTCCCGGTGTCAGTATGTTGGATCACGGGCCAGGTGCCGGCCAGGTTGTGATTCGCGGCATCGGCATTAATCAGTATGAACAGGCGACCGTTAGCAGTTATTTGGGAGAGATTCCCACGAATATTTCCTCGTCGAACGATAGGGTGGACATGAAACTGCTCGATCTGGAGCGCATTGAAGTATTGCGTGGTCCCCAAGGGACGCTTTACGGTGGCGGCGCCATGAGCGGTACCGTGCGCAATATTCCCAATTCTCCAAAACTGGATAAAGTAGAAGGCAAGCTGGATGTGGGGATTGCCAGCCCGAGTCATTCCCGTGATATGAGCGGTAAAATGGTGGGTATCTTGAATCTTCCTATCGTTGAAGATGCATTGGCACTTCGTGTGGTGGGTTATCGTTACGAAAACGCGGGCGTAAAAGACCTGGTCAGCAACCCGACGATTGAAACACTCGCGGCAAATACCGGAACTCATGCTGAAGTAAGGAACGATGTCGATTCCAGCATCTATACCGGAGGACGCGCCACATTGCTTTGGCAACCCAGCGATCAGTTGAAGCTATCGATTACCAGGGGCACACAGACCGTCGAAGTTGAAGAAGGCGTTGATTTTAATATTGAAGCCGGAGGTTACCAGAGTTACGGTCTCCAGGAGGTGGCGTATAGCGAAGCAGCGTCATTTGATTTTACCCATCTCCTGATGGAATACGATTTCAGCTGGGCAACGCTGACAAGCGCTTCCACGTGGTACGATATTGGACGCGATTATCAAGTGGATCTGTCGCGGTTTTTGAGCACATGGGCGTCGAAACAAGCCTCACCTGTAGAAACGGAGGCGTTTATTCAGGAGGTGCGATTGTCTACCCATTTTAATGGCCCGTTGCAATTCATTGCAGGGGCTTATTACGAAGAACTCGACAGGAAGGGGGCGAGCAGTCTGTCGTGGGTCGGCAGCATTGATTCCCTTGAGGATTTGGGGTTTGGTAATAACCCGATCTTTTCCGTTTACAATAGTTCGGCCACGGCGAGTCAGAAGGCGTTTTTTGGCGAGTTTGAGTATGCCTTGAACGAGCAATGGAGCGCGACTCTTGGGGGGCGCTGGTTCAAGTATGATCGTGAAGACGGCAGCAACCTGAACGGCAGTTATTTCGGTACCATCGCTCGGACACCTTCCTACGTGGCGACGGACGAAAACGACAGCACATATAAACTCAATATTAGCTATAAGCCCAATGACGATATATTTTTATATGGCACTTGGGCGCAAGGTTTTCGCATCGGCATGGGGCAATCGCTGCCGCCTTCCGAACTGTGCGATGTGGACAGCGACGGCAAACTGGACTTTACCGACGCGGAACTCAAATCTTCGGTGGGTTCCGACAGCACGACAAATTTTGAATTGGGCGCCAAACTAACATTCCTGGACAGCCGATTAACGGTCAATACGGCCCTGTATCGAATCAATTGGAAGGATATCCCTGTTCGGGTGTTCAATACATCGGACGCGTGTTCCGCAAATTTCAGTATTACAGTAAATGGCGGGGAAGCTCGTTCGCGAGGTTTGGAGTTGGAGACACAATATTATGTCGTTGACAACCTCAAAATCATGTTGGCGGCAGCTTACACGGATACAGAATTTTTGAATGACAATGTTGGAGGCAAAGGAGAGCGTTTGCCTCTGACTCCGGAAGTCAATGGCAATCTGGCCATTGAGTACAGTTTCGACCTCGCGGGTAACGAAAGTTTTATTCGGTCTGATTATACCTATGTCGGTGGGTTTTATACCGATGTTCCGCGGAATTTCCCGAAGTCTGGTGACTACTGGCAATGGAATTTACGGGCAGGGGTCTCCTTTGACAATTTTTCGGTGGAAATTTTTGGCAACAACCTCACTGACGAATATGCCTTGATGGGGTTGCAAAGTGTCAATTTTGGCTATCTGTTGCCGCCGCGTATAATTGGCTTGGATATCGGTTACCGGTTCTGAGTACGACACGAAGTCACCGGGAAGAGTCGTCCCCGCTCTTATTCTCCCCAAATTCTCCCCAAATGTAATTTGGGGAGAATATTTTAACGGAACAACCCGAGCGCCACAGGGAAATCGAACTGTATCTAATTCGGCTTGCGAATTAGAAAAACCACATCGCCGCGTAGCAACACCCTGACAGGCATGCTGTGTTCAATTGCAGCCAGTATCGAATTGGCATTGCGAACATCAAATACACCACCGCCCACCAAGGCTCCAACAGACTCATCAGCGATAACAATTTCTTTTGTCATGTAGTGCTGCAATTCCCCGACGATGGCTTCAAGAGATTGCCGGTGAAATACCAGTTTCCCATCTTGCCAGGCCGTGACACGCAGCATGTCTTGAGATGACAGTTGGGTGATTTTTTTAAAGCCACCATCAAAAATAATCTTTTGTCCGGCGCTGAATTGTTGTGCCGACATTGGCTCACCGTCGTTGCCAGTCTGCCGTGCTATATCGGGGTTAATTTCTATTCGACCTGCCGTTATTGTAACCTCTGTCTGTTTGTTGCGGTGATGAACATTAAAAGCTGTACCGAGGGCACGCACCGTGCCGTTGCCAACTGCGACGATAAAAGTCCGCTGAGGATCTTTTGCCACGTCAAAAAAAGCCTCACCGTTTTTCAGGTGAATCCTGCGCTGGGAATCCGTAATCGCAACCGCCACTTCGGTTGCAGTATTCAGAATCATCATAGATCCATCGGGCAATAAAACTTCCCGTTGCTGACCGGTGATCGTCCGATAAAGTTTGGGTTCGGGAATGGTTGCGGTACGTTCCTGAGCTTGCCAGAACAGAGCTGCGGATATACCGATCAACACACTGGCAGCGGCAGCAAAAATACGCCGGTATTTCTCGTTGTGGCGGCGGGCCTTGCGAGCCAGCGGTTCGCTCTCTGTGATTATTGCGTCCAGCTCAACCGGTACATTTGCAGAATCCGCCATTCTTGCCGTTGCCAGACTATCCAGTTTGCCAGAGATACTTTGCACGCAATCAAACGCCTGGCGATTGGATGGGGTTTTATCCAGCCACCGCCGAAAAGACTTGCACTCTTCGACATCAATATCATCGGCACTCAGTCGGGCCAGCCACTCGGCAGCCTCGTCGGCCTGACTATCGGAAAAACCGTTATTGTGCAATTTACTCATAGTGCCTTACTCCGGTTCCTTCCTGTTGGCGGGCCTGCCTCGTGCGCCCAGCGATACAACATTGCTTGTCTGTGCCCCACGTCCATCGGCTCGCCGCTCCACAATCATCATGTGGCGAAGGCACTCGGCGACCCCCCTGGCGATATGCTTTTCTACCGTACGCGGCGAAATATCCATTGCCCTGGCGACTTCGGTAAATGATAAATTGAAGAATTTATGCAATATCATGGCTTTCCTGACTTTGGGGCTCAAGCGATTAATGGCGTAGCAAAGGTGCTGGTATTCATCCTGGCTGATTGCAAGCTGCTCGGGTGAACGCTCGCTACCGGCATAATCCGCAAGCGCTTCATACCCATAGTCAACAATGCTGCGACGCTCACCCCGCAGCAGATCCAAAAACAGATTGCGGGCGGTTTTAATCAGGTAGGCGCGGTGGTTGCTCACTGCGTTCCAGTCCCGCGTTCGTTGTGCCCGCAGAAAGGTTTCCTGGGTCAGGTCTTCGACATCGGTTGTACTGTCCAGGCGCTGCCCCAGGAAGGCGCGAACGTCCTTCCCGTATCGGCGAAACAGGCTGGCTACAAAGGCCGAATGCTCGTCTTTTGACATCAAATATCCCGGTTGCCCTGCAAAATGGCGCAATTACAGTGGACTCTGTTGATATAGACGGCAGAAAATGAAAAAGCTACCCATTTTATTTTTCCGCATTTATATCTCGGCAAATACAGGAAGTGAACAAGCCACTGCCGAAAATACTGTATTCGAAACGACTCGGAAATACAGATCGGCGTTGCTTTTGTGACGGGAGGGTTTTATTCTCACAAGCCTTTGAAATTGCAGTTAATCCTTTATACCGCATTCAACAACAAGTATTGAGGTAAACAATGCTTAATCATCTGTTTCGATCCGGCGGCCCCATTTGCCTTTTGAGTATCACGTTGTTCGCCGTTTCAACGGCTGTTTCCAGCGATGAGCTGGACAAGACCATAGCGGAGGACTACGACTCTTATCTGTCAGATCTTTTCACTCATCTTCACCGCAACCCTGAGCTGTCTTTCAGAGAGACAAAAACAGCCGCCCGGTTGGCCAGCGAATTGCGTGCGCTGGGCATTGAAGTAACCGAACAGGTTGGCCGTACCGGCATCGTAGGGATCTTGCGTAATGGCCAGGGGCCAACGGTGCTGGTCCGTGCCGATATGGACGGACTGCCAGTAGAGGAAGATTCCGGCGTGCCTTACGCTTCAAAAGCCAGGCAGGTTGATATTACCGGTGAGGAGGTCCCGGTGATGCATGCCTGTGGTCACGATGTGCATATGACCTCAATGGTGGGCACAGCGCGGCGACTGGTGGCAATGAAAGATCGCTGGCAGGGTACGGTTATGTTTGTCGGGCAGCCTGCGGAAGAGCGCATTAGCGGCGCCAAAGCGATGCTGGAAGACGGGCTGTACCAGCGTTTCGGTGTGCCCGATTTTGCCCTTGCCTTCCATGTGAGTGCCGGCGACCCGGCGGGTAAAGTCACCCTGGAAAGCGGCTTGATTTCTTCCTCCTCTGACAGCATAGACATTACGGTCCACGGTGTTGGTGCCCATGGCGCATCGCCTCATCGCGGCAAGGACCCAATCTATATTGCCTCCCAAATTGTGGTAGCACTACAGGGTTTGGTGAGTCGCGAGCTCAGCCCTCTGGAGCCGGGTGTGGTAACCGTTGGCTCCTTTCATGGCGGCTTCAAGCACAACATTATTCCCGACAAGGTCAAAATGCAGCTAACGGTCCGGTCCGATGCAGAAGAGACGCGCAAAAAATTGCTGGCGGGTATCAAACGCATTGCCGAAGGTGTTGGCCGTGCCGCCGGATTACCGGAGGATTTGCTGCCTGAGGTAACCGAGGCCGGTGAATCGACGCCAACAGTTATTAACGACACGGCTCTGGTTGAACGCCTGCGCGGTGCTATGGTTCGTGAGCTTGGTGAAGAGGCAATATTTGAATCTCCCCGAGAAGGTATGGGCGCTGAAGATTTTGCCTATTTTGTGCAAACAGAGGATAAGGTTCCCGGCGCTTACTTCTCGGTTGGCGGTACATCGCAGGCTGATATAGATGCAGGAAAGTCCGGGGGAGCGCCGGTACCTTCGCACCATTCACCCTTTTTCAAAATTGAGCCAAAGCCGTCGGTAACGATGGGTGTGCACGCCATGACAATTGCAGTGCTGGAATTGTTAGGTAATTGACCAGGGGAAAATAAACGTAAAGAAGGAGGCAGATTCATTCTGCCCCCTGTTAAATCTGAGTTGCGCTCTGGTCTGACGGTCTGGTTACGACCATTTTCTTTAGCTGAGTACGGCGCCTTGTCTGCTCGGGCCAGTACAGACTGTGAATTTCGGTAGAATACGATATTTAGAATAGAGTCATCCCCGGTGCGAAAATGTACGTGCAGTCTGCTCTGTGTTCGATACTATATGAATTTGCAAGTAATCAGTGAAACGATGAATGCCTTCTGTGCTTTATGAAGATTAATATAATTGAATGCGACGAATTGTACCCGGAGTTCAAGGCACACTATATCTCTTACGGCAGGATGTTTGAAAAATACTTTAAGAGCTTAAAATCCGAACTCGAATTTGAGTATTTTTATGCATTGCAAAATAATCTTCCCGAGCATACCAGCGCCACCGATCTTTTTCTGATTACCGGTTCAAAATCCAGTGTATATGACGATCAGCCATGGGTAAAAAACCTTCTTGCATGGATCGCGAATGCTTACGCTTCTGGCAGTTGTTTTTTAGGTATTTGTTTTGGCCATCAAGCCCTCGCAGCTGCTTTGGGCGGTAAAGTTGTAAAGAGTGAAAAAGGGTGGGGAGTTGGTGTTCGCGAACTGATGTTCCAGCCGGGTTTGCCCAGGTGGCTGGATTTAGGGCAAAGCACTCTAAAGCTGATTTATAGCCATCAGGATCAGGTGGTGGAATTACCTGAAGGCACGAAGGTTTTGCTGGCAGACGATTTTTGTCCTTATGCCGCATTCGCCTTGAAAGAACGAGTTGTTGGTTTTCAGGGACACCCCGAATTTGATCCCGAATATTCCCGCCGCCTTTTTTTGCACAGAGCCAGCAGTATCGGTGAGGACGTTCTTGCCGGGGCAATCGATAGCCTTGCAACGCCTACCGACACATTAGCATTGAGGGGAAAACTGATATCCTGGTTTGAAAGTACAAGGCGCTAACGCTTATCGGGGGTCAACGACCTTTGTCCACATGTGTCGCAAGTGATATATCTGCTATCATGCGGCAAATCGGGGACATGTCATAAAATTACGGGGAATTCGGTTATGAAGCTGTTTTACCATATTAGTGCTGTTCTAGCTTTGCTCTGTACAACCACTGCAGCGTGGTGTGCAGACCTGAAGTCGTCTGTAGCGGACGATTACGGTTACCTGGAAAAGCTCTATCTGGAGCTGCACCAGGCACCGGAGCTCTCGTTCCACGAAAAAGAAACTGGCAAGCGGCTCGCCAAAGAGATGACGAGTCTGGGCTTTGATGTTACAGAAAATATTGGTGGTTACGGTGTGGTCGCTGTACTGAAAAATGGCAGCGGCCCTACGGTGATGCTTCGCACTGACACCGATGCGCTGCCGGTAAAGGAGCAAACGGGTTTGTCCTATGCCAGCAAGGTCACTACAGAAGATGACGCTGGCAAAGTGGTGAATGTGATGCACGCCTGTGGCCACGATATTCATATGAGTGTGTGGGTGGGCACCGCGCGCCGTCTGGCGGCGATGAAAGACCAGTGGCAGGGCACTCTGATGATGATTGCCCAACCGGCAGAAGAGCGCGGTGCAGGTGCGCGGGCCATGTTGAAGGATGGCCTGTTCAAGCGCTTTCCGCGCCCCGATTACAACCTTGCGCTGCATGTCAACGCAACTCTGGCCGCTGGTGAGATTGGCGTAGTCAGCGGTTATGCTTTGGCGAACGTTGACTCTGTTGATATTGAAGTGCGCGGCAAGGGTGGTCACGGTGCCTGGCCACATACCACCAAAGATCCGGTGGTCTTGGCGGCCCAGATAGTGACAGCATTGCAAACACTGGTCAGCCGTGAAACCTCTCCGCTGGATTCTGCCGTTGTAACGGTTGGATCAATTCACGGTGGTACCAAGCACAACATCATTGGTGACAACGTCCATCTGCAGCTCACCGTGCGTTCCTACAGTGATGAGACGCGCCAGCGCCTGTTAGACGGTATTGCCCGCATTGCCCGCGGTCAGGCCATAGCAGCAGGTCTGGGCGAAGACCTTTTGCCAATAGTCACTGTGCAAGACGAGTTTACCCCTGCCACCTACAACGACCCGGCTCTGGTAAAGCGAATTAGTGCTGTATTCCGCGAGCAGATTGGCGCCGACAATGTTAAAACGGTTGATCCTGTTATGGGCGGTGAGGACTTCAGTGAATATGGACGCGTGGCGCCGAAGATTCCGAGCTTTATGTACTGGCTTGGTGCTGTTGCACCCGAAAAGGCGGGCCACAAGGGTTTGCCGTC
>JBNKFQ010000356.1:0-8489 GCA_050289385.1 Porticoccaceae bacterium
CGTGTCGGCATCGTTGGTTTGGTGGTTGGTGGTAGTGGCGCGTTGCGCGGTATGTTCGAACACCCGGACTTTTACCGCGTCGGTGTCGCTGGTGAGGTCTTTGATCACCAGGTGATGAATACCTATCAAGGGGACTTTTTCGAGGGACCTGATTCCGATCGCAAAGGGAAATGCTTGGAGGGCCTGGCGCACAATCTCAAAGGCAATCTGCAAATCAAAGTCAACCTGCTCAGTTATGTGCCCGCTGCCGCAAGTTTCCGGGTGGTGGAAGCCTTGAACAGGGCCAATAAGGATTTCGATCTGGTTGCGGAGCCCAATGGGACCTACGGTGGGACGCCATATTCGATACGTCGCTCTTTTGACTTTCTGGTCCGCCATCTGTTGGCACAGGAGCCGCCTAAAAACTTCGACATGGCGGACAGCAGTGGGGGTGCGAGATGAATCGACCCGAGTCAATCAACACCACTATGGAGTCGCGTTATCAACGTGCCCAAATGATGGAACAAGGCTTTTTATCCAAGTCGATTGCCATCAACACGGGTTTGTTTCCGCACTGGATAGAAGACAGTGCATGTTTCTGGTACGAACACGAAACACCCACAGGTTGTGAATATCGTCTGGTGGATGTTAAAGCTCGGACCAATGAACCGGCGTTTGATCACCAACAGATAGCGAGTGCGTTAGCCATACGCGTGGAACGGGATATCGTGCCCGAGAGCCTCCCACTTGACATAGTGAGGATTTCACTGTCGCCACGGCGGGTCGAATTTTCGGCCTTTGGCCGGCGTTGGCGCTTTGAAAATGATGAGGGTAGCTGCGAAGAAATTGTCGAAGAACCCATCGAAGGGCTGCCATCACCGGATGGTAATTTCACGGTTTTTCAACGCGATCACAACCTGTGGTTACGGGATCTGGCCAGCAGCGAAGTGCGTCCGCTGACTAACGATGGTGACGCGGACCTCGCCTACGGAATTGGACGTAGCGCGGTGGGGCCGGTGCAAGCTGTCTGGTCGCCGGACTCTAAAAAGCTGTTTACGCTTCAGCGTGATACACGCGGGGTCCAATCCACGCCCCTGATCGACCACATTCCCCAAAATGACAGTTTGCGCCCGACCGTGAGCTGGCACAAGGTGGCCTACCCCGGCGATGAGCATGTGGAAACCAACCATCTGATATCCGTCAATGTTGCGTCTGGAAAAGTAACGCGGGTGGACCATACGCCATTACCACTGTGTCGCATGGGCGCGGATTTTTTTACTGATGAAAAGTTTGGCTGGTGGGCGAACGATAGTCACCGGGCGTACTTTATCAATGTCGAACGCGGTATGCAGTGTGTCCAGGTTATTGAATTCGACGCCGAAACCGGTGTAACACGGATATTATTTGAGGAGCGTGATGATGCTGGTGTGCTTCTCGGTCACAATATCGAGGAACCGCCTGTATTTCTGCCGATGACGGAAACCAATGAACTGATTTGGTTTTCCGAGCGCAGCGGCTGGGCCCATCTTTATCTTTACAACCTCAAAAGTGGCGAACTTGTGCGTCCACTCACCTGTGGCGATTGGCTAGTGCGCGATATTCTGCATTTTGATCCAAAACGCCGCGAGCTGTTTGTGCAAACCGCCGGTAGTGACGCTGAGTGCAACCCTTACTATCGCGACATTAGACGGATCAATATCGATAACGGAACAAGTGCCACCCTGGCGTCAGACGACTGTGATTATTTCTGTGCGCACGGCAAAGCCAAGGTACAACGGATGTTGTCCTATCTCGGCCGGGACGTAGCCGGTGCCAGAAGTGTGTCACCGACTGGAGATTATGTCGTTGCCACGCGCACCCGTGCTGATCAGCTTTCGGTTCACATGCTGATAGATCGCGATGGTAAAGAAGTGCTTGAAATCGAACGCGCTGAACTCACCGCCGCTGTGGATCAATGGCGTTGGCCCGAACTGGTTAAAGCGACGGCGTCCGATGGCAAGACGGCGCTTCACGGGGTGATCTTTCGTCCATCGGGCTATTCACCCGATCAAAAATACCCGGTGGTGGAATTTACCTGTGGTTTGCCGGGCGTGCCCTGGGTGCCTCAAGGCGCCTTTGTCCACGCCCCCTTTGCCGGGCTGCACTATGTCGGGGCGGCGGCTTATGCCGAACTCGGCTTTATCGTGGTAATGCTCGAAGGTCGCGGCGGCCCGCAACACTCACGAGCCTTCCGCAAACCGGGTTACGGCTGGGCGCCTGCGGCCAACGCCTTTGAAGACCGTATTGCCGCCCTGCGTCAATTGGCCGAACGCGATCCGTCGATGGACATCAGCCGTGTGGGCGTTGTCGCCCCCGATGGTGTTAACGGACCGGTCCATGCCCTACTTGAACACCCCGAGTTTTATGCCGTGGGCGCCATGGTGTGTTTTCAGGATACTCGCCTGTTGACGGTGTGTTGGGGCGAAATGATGGAAGGTACCGGGCGTCAGTTGCCCATGGACCCACGCGATGCCGAAAACCTGGCTGAACGCCTGCAGGGTAAACTCCTGCTGATTCATGGTATGCGTGATTGGTTCACACCGCCGGCCAATATTTTTCGCCTGGCAGCGGCGTTGCAGCGCGCCAACAAGGATTTCGACATGTTAATGCTGCCCAATGATGGGCACGAAATTTCCAGCTATGCGCAGCGACGGATATGGGACTACCTGGTCCGGCATTTGCTCGATAGGGAACCCCCCAAGGAATTCAATCTGACCCACGGTGTCGACTGCCTGCGTGAAAGGCTCGCCGAAGCGGCCCGTAAAAATTCATGATGAATCCCGTGGCTTGGTTCGGAAAGACGGTGCCCGAATGTCACGCGTGAGCTTAAAGCCGAATGTAAGAACCTTCGAGGAAATTTGGAGCCCAAGACAATGACAAGTGAAACAGAAAAAACCAAGCAACAAAAAAATAATCAGACTTCAGGTGATGCCCAAACATCGGAGGTGGGCGAGCATTCAAAAAGGCTCACTGAACGGCGCCGTTTTATGCAGGGTGCCGGGGTGGCCGGGGCGGTCATCGCCACGGGCATGGCTGCCCAGGCAGTGGGCCGAACCAGAAATGATAACCAGGGGCCGGCATTGGGCGGGCCTTCATGTGAATCGTCTGCCTCAACCTCATCCAGTAGCGAGATTGACCACACCGATCTGGCGGCTCGCTATCAGCGGGCACAACAGATGAACCAGGGCAGCAATAATCGACGCGATATCGTCCTAAATGCGACCCTCTTTCCCCACTGGATCGGCGATAGTGACCAATTCTGGTACGTACGCGAAACCCGAGCAGGTCAACAATACCGTCTCGTCGACGCAGCGCAGAGAACCAATGTTCTCGCATTTGACCACAAAACTCTGGCCAGGAGGCTCGCAAAACTTACGGCCAGTGACGTTGACCCAGAAAATCTGCCCTTCAAGAATATTGAAATTACCGTATCGCCACGTACGGTCAAGTTTTCCGCATTTGATGCGGACTGGGAATATAACGAAGTCACACAACGCTGTAAAAAACTGGATTATTCACTGGCGCCGCCGTGGGTCACCTCCCCAGACGGCAAGCTGGGAGCCTTCGTCCGCGATTACAATGTCTGGGTGCGCGATATCGCGAGCGGTCAGGAACGGGCATTGACTCAAGACGGTGAGCGGTTCTATGAATATGCCAGCACCACCACCTGGTACGGGCGTCCGGAACGGCCGGGACTGATCGATCTGGTTTGGTCGCCGGATTCCAAACGCATACTGACACAGTTGCGGGATACACGCGAAATCAAGGTCGCCCCGCCGGTGATACATGTGCCGGAGGGTGAAGTGCGTGCCGAGGTCATCGATCCGCAACGGCGCAGAGCTTTTGCCAATGATAAACACAAGGAAGCCTGGACGTTACTGTCGATTGAGGTGCAGAGTGGGGCCGTTCAATGGTTTGATTGTCCTCCGCAACCGGTCACCTATCCGCACTACTACGGGGTCTTTCCCAGGAAACAAGGCTGGTGGCGGGATAATCGCTACGTCTGTTTTGTCCACCAGGAGTTGGATAACCTATACGCCGGGCGCAACACCCGTGTTCTGGAACTGGATAGCCACACCGGTGCAACCCGCGTCCTGTTCAAAGAGAATCCGGAAGGCCACTTCTCGCTTATCCCGACCTCGCACCTGGAGTGTCCGGTCCTGTCGCTGCCGAAGAGCGATGAACTGATCTGGTGGTCGGACCGCAGTGGCTGGATGCATCTCTATCTTTATGATGCGCGTACGGGCCAGCTTAAAAACACGATCACCCAGGGCAACTGGCTGGTGCGCAATATCCTGCACCATGATGCCGACAAGCGGGAACTGGTGATACAAACCGCGGGACGTGCCAATGGGCGCAATCCCTACTATCGGGATGTCTGCCGGGTGAACATCGATACTGGTGAGATAACGACAGTGATCTCTTCGGATCACGAGTATGTGGTCTGTGACCCCCGGGACCGGATATCGCATCGCTACAAGACAACCGGTGTGGCGTCGAGCGGACGCTATATCGTGGCAACACGTTCGCGGGTGGATGCTATGCCCGTCAGTGTATTGCTGGATCGCAACGGACGGGAAGTCATGCCGCTGGAAACAGCCGACGTGCACGGCATGCCCAAAAACTGGCGACCGCCGGAACCGGTGCTGGTGAAAGCGGCGGACGGCCAAACGGACATCTATGCGGTGGTTACCCGGCCTTCGAATTTTTCGCCGGATAAATCCTATCCGGTTATCGACTTTACCTGGGTCCCTACGGTGGGGGCTTTCAGCAATGATGCGCTCGGCAACTTCATTTACATGCTTCCCGCCGCCTACGCGGAATTGGGGTTTATTGTCGTTCAGGTGGCCGGGCGAGGACAGTCCCTACTGAGACCAACACTGCGGAATAAAAAGTTTCAACGTTACTCGCGCGAGATCGACACGCCCTATGCGGAGATGGACAGGGCAGACGCCATCGCGGCCATCAAACAGTTGGCCCAGCGTTATACCTATATGGATAGAGACAAGGTTGGTGTAGTAGATTTCGAAGTGACAACAGGCGCGCTGAACGGCCTGCTTGTATATCCGGACTTTTACAAGGTGGGTATTGCCAACAATCCGTTCGTCGATTCTCGGATGTTTCTCTTCCCGACGACAAGCGATGAACCCGATTATGCAGGCGTCGTGGAGAACCTGCGCGGAAAACTGCTGTTACTGGGGCGACCGAGGGAGGAAGTCATACCCATCAGCGGGCTGTATGAATTGGTGGATGCGCTGCAAAAAGCCGGCAAACGTTTCGACCTGATGGTATTTCCGGATTTAAGGCATGGGCCGGGGCTACCTAGCTATGGAATGCGAATTATCTGGGATTATCTCGTGACGCATTTGCAGGGTGTGACACTGCCAACGGACAGCGGAACCGGTACTGATTCGTGACATTTGCAGGACTACTGAATACCTGAAGGGGTAAGGTGAAAATATGATGTTTCAGCGCATAAATACACGAGTAAACACATTAAAACCTAGAGGCTGTACGCTACTGGGTGGAACAGGAATATCTCTGATGGTAGTACTGCTGTTAGCGGCCTGCACAGATGAACGGGCTTCGGCAAACCGGGTAGTCAATGGCTCGGATAAAAAAAGCGTGGTGAACAGCGATGGCGTTATTCATGTGCCGGAATTCGACTTACCGCCTTCTGCCTTTCTCAGTGCTCAGTCACAGGATGTCGTCAGCCAATTTCATGCCTTTCTCAAGGAATATTTCAAAGAAACGGCAGAACGCTGTCCGGACAGTCTGAAACCCGTTTCCCGTCGCCAATGTCAGGCCGAGGTGTATTATCAAACGCCTAAATACCGGTTGCTGCTGCGCGACTACCCCGTGCGTGTTGAGATTGACCATATGGCCGGCGTTCCCGTCGAAATCTTTACCCCGGAGGCCGGCATCGCGCCTCGCAACCAACAGCGTGTATTGATCAATCTGCACGGCGGCGGAATGGTAGGTGGCGCCCGGGTGGTTAGCCACATGGAATCGATTCCCATTGCCGCGCTGGGCCGAATAAAGGTTGTCAGCGTGGATTATCGGTTGGCGCCGGAATACGTTTTCCCCGCTGCCAGTGAAGATGTGGCTGCCGTATACACTGAATTGCTCAAGGACTACAAGTCGGCAAATATCGGCATCTATGGCTGTTCCTCCGGTGGCCGGTTGACGGCCCAGTCTGTGGCTTGGTTTCAAAAACACCATTTACCCACCCCCGGTGCGGCGGGAATTTTTTGTGCCAACGCCCCCGTTGTAGATAAGGCACAGACCGATAAAACCTTTGATAGTGACTCCTATTATCTTTCGAAAGCGATAACCGGCCTCGACCTAACGAGTTACAGAGATCACCACCCTTATTACAAGGGGGTTGCCCGGCACAATCCGTTGGCCAGTCCCGGCAACTACGATGAGGATATGGCCAAATTTCCGCCGACCTTGATCATCAGTAGTATTCGTGACGCATCGTTGAGTTCTGCTGTCTACACCCATGCACAACTCGTGCGCTTGGGCGTAGAGGCGGATCTTCACGTCTGGGAGGGACTTGAACACGCTTTCCTCTACTTTTCGGATCTGCCTGAATCCAGAGAAGCGTACGACGTCATAGTAGGTTTTTTTGACAATCACTTGGGACCGGTGGTCCGTGGAGCGAATCATGAAAGCGTTCAATAGTGTCAGACGTATTCGGCCATATCGTGGCCGATTGATAATTGCCGTTTTTGGGCTACTAATCAATATGCCATCGTGGGGAAACCCTGTGTCTTCTGGGGTCTATCCAACCAACGTTTACTGGGGCGACACGCATCTCCATACCAATATGTCGACGGATACCTTGCCGGTGGGTGCAAATCCCTGGGGTCCCGTAGAAGCGTATCGTTTTGCCCGCGGCGAGGCGATGACTTTAACCAATGGAATGATAGCGCGTCTCGCGCGGCCACTGGATTTTCTGGTGGTCGCCGATCACAGTGAGAACATGGGGTTACGGCCGGCTTTGGCGCGCGAAGATGAGGAATTGTTGAAGACCCAGGCGGGGAAATGGTGGTTACGACAGGAGAGAGAAGGAAGTTATAAAGATGTGGAGTATCTAAGCGCGCTTTTTGGAGATACAAAAAGGGCGAACGACACCATTGTAAGCGATACGTTTCGGCAAAATGTGTGGAAGGCTGTAACCGGCTACGCGGATCAGTATAACGAGCCGGGCGAGTTTACCGCGCTCATTGGTTTCGAGTGGACTGCTATGGGCAAAGACCGCAACGGGAGGCTGAGTAACAACCATCGGGTGGTGATATTCAAGGACGGCGCGGACAAGGCAAGCCAGGTCATGCCCCTTGCGAGCTACGAAACAAACAACCCGGAAGATTTGTGGGCGTACCTCGCGGAATACGAACGCCGCACCGGCGGAGAGGTGTTGGCAATTCCGCATTCGAGCAATCAGGGCAACGCATTGATGTTCGCACCTGCAAAAAGTAATACTTATGCAACACAGCGCAGTCGCTGGGAGCCTCTGTTTGAATTGACGGAGAAAAAAGGTGCCGAGACAAATCCGTTACTGTCGCCGGATGATGAGTTCGCGTTTACTCTGTCGCCATTGGTGAGTCCGTTCCTGAACGATGAGGAACTTATTGGTAGCGAGGTTCCTGCGGCCCTCAAATACGGCAATGCGCGTTCCGTCTTGAAGCGAGGCCTCGGGCAGCAGGCAGAATTGGGCGTCAATCCGTTCAAGTTTGGTTTGATCAGCAGCACGGACAGCCATTTATCCCTGTCATCCGTGGAAGAGAATAACTACTTGGGAATGGGTGTATCACGAGAACCTGGTCCTGATCGAATTTCATCAACAGGTCGGGAAAAATCACTGATTACGAAAGAAAAGGCAGTTAAAATTTACGGCCAGTTACCAGAGCTTTTCAAAAACAATACGGCGGAAAACCTACAAATGGGTCGTAATGGCGGCGGCTATGCCGCCGTCTGGGCGCGAGAGAATACCCGGGACACGCTGTTTGCGGCCATGAAACGCAAAGAGACCTATGCGACGACGGGTACACGAATGACCGTGCGATTTTTTGGCGGTTGGGACTATCAGGATAATGACGCCTTTCGTCCTGATCTCGCACGCATCGGTTACGGAAAAGGTGTGCCGATGGGCGGCGACCTGACGAACGCACCCAAGGGAAAGGCCCCCAGATTTCTGATCCGTGCGGTTAGAGACCCGCAGGGCGCTAATTTGGATCGAGTGCAGGTGATCAAGGGCTGGCGCAGCTCGGACGGCGGTCTGCATGAGAAGGAATTCGACGTTGCCTGGTCTGATGATCGAACGAAAAACGGCGAGGGCAAGTTGCCACCGGTGGGCTCGACTGTGGAAATCGAGGATGCGTCCTATACCAATACCATCGGTGATCCGGAAATGGCGGTGGTGTGGCAAGACCCTGACTTTGATCCCGAAGAATTGGCTTTCTACT
>JBNKFQ010000357.1:0-8284 GCA_050289385.1 Porticoccaceae bacterium
AGAAGACTCTACCAGGTCTCGAGCTTTCACCTGCCCTATTCCGGAGGGCCGATTCATATTGTTTACTGTTATCCAAAAACGTCTAATGGATCAATGGACTCAGGCACTCTCCTTGCCACAAAAATTCCCGCAATATTATGATCTGGATAACGATCCCGAAGCATGCTCTGGACTGCTTTGAAATGACTGCCGGTTGTCAAAACATCGTCAAAAACAAGCAGGTTCTCTCTGATACCAGTTGCCACCCCTTCATCAAAAGCATATATGCTTCGCAATTCGTCGGGGTCACGGCGATCTGCCGTTTCATGGGCAGCCGGTGTCGATTTTGTTTGCACAATCAGCTCCCTGTAATCAACACTGGGAGCTTGTTGTTTGAAAGCGTTCAATATTCTTACCAAACGATCATCGTAGAGAGGATCAGATTTTGACTTTGAGGGCGGTATCGGTACGAAGGTGACAGAATCAGGTTTGATCAGATTCTGTAACAGACCGGCGACATCGATAATGGCTCGTTCCTTGTACTTGTACTCTTCTCTCCCTCGACGATCGACCGGTTTTTTAAGGTTGGCTATTAACTGATTGGTTACGCTATAAGCATAGCCTTGGCGGGCGGTATACTCCCCAAAATAATAACAATCATCCTCTTCAGTCAGATACCAGTGATCACGCCGTGTCAGATCATCAATTTTCGTTAAACGGTCATACATGAGAAAGGTGTTTTCGAATATCCGAATAATCACGTACGCGAATGGCGCCTTTCTTTTCGTACTTCTCAGGCCATGTTATTTCTTTATTCTGAAAACAGCTGTCAAGAATAAACAGTTTTCTGCCCTGGTTCAGGGCTGCACGGGCCTGGTACAAAGTTCCTGACGTATCCGAAGCCTCTACAATAATTGTGGCTTCGGTGAGTGCGGACATGGTGACATTACGGGCGGGGAAAAAAGACCGGTTCGTGCGATAGTCATGCTCCAGATAATGCTTGAAAGGAACCTGACTGATAAGCAAGTGTTTTTCTCGAATGATATTTTGCAGCTCGGCATTATGTTTGGGGTAAACGTGAGACAGTGGCGTACCAATAACAGCGATAGTGCGGCCTCCAAGTTCCAACGCAGTTCTGTGGGCAGCGGTGTCCACACCTTCCGCGAGCCCTGATACTATCGTGTAGTTATCTTCGACAAGATGTTTAACCAGTTTGCGCGTACGACGCACCCCCTCCTCTGTAACTTTTCTGGCACCTACAACCGCTACAGATGGCGTGTTTACCAGTTCCCACCACCCCTGATAGTAAAGCACTTCTATAGGGTGATCAGCATCTCGCAGTTTTTCAGGATACTCGCCGGAACCGTGAACGCGAACACCCAGGTTTTCCACATGATATTTTTCCAGAATACCTTTGATGACTTCCGTTAACTCATCAATCCGGGGTTCCGGTACAAGTTCGGAGGGTACTGTTCCCGGTGCTTGCCGGAATTTATCAGCTATTACCTTGAACGAAGAACCCTTCTCCGCCCACAGAGCTTCATAGGCAGCCATTTCACGCAGAGGAGACAGGGCATGAGACATAAATTCGTTGTGTTCTATCGACAGATTCATAGTCCTACCCTTGCGTCTAACATTGCAAACCTGATCATTGGCGGCGCCAATTATTTTGCTTCATGTTACTGATACCCAGGATTCATCTTTAAATTCAACCCGACCTGTTGCCAAAAAAGCGTCTCTAATTGAATATACTGTTTTAAGGCTCGATCCTCCATCACGCTCGAATCGGGTGATTGTATTTTTGCTCACGCCGGAGGCCTCGGACAGTTGCTCGACCGTCCATTTCAAGCCCACACGCGCCATTCTGCATTGTTTTGAATTCATAGATTTTACATCAATTGGTATGATATACCAATTTTTAGTTGTTATATGTCCAATATTAGGTCATTATCTTGACCACAGGTATACCTTGTATCGTGCCCATATCAGGCACTATTGTAAAGATGGTATATGGGTAAACACACTGGAAGTGCGCCCATCTGGAGTGCTAGCACACCCCCGATGGACGGCTAATCAAATCCGACTGAAAGGAGTCGAAAATGACCACTATGGATAATACACGAACTTCAGGTGAAGCACCGCCTGCATTCCCCCTGTCTGAATCCGGGGAAACCAATAGAAAAGAAACGCGAAAAGAGAAGAGAGACGAATACATCACTGTTCGAGTATCACTTCCTCTGAAAGACCGGTTGAATGCTCTGGCTCGGGAAAACAGAAGGCCGTTGTCATGGCTGGTGAACAATATTCTTGAGGAGTATGTTGCTGGTGAGCAGCCTTCGGGAAAGCCTACGCTTCAATGAGGCATTGTCGTATTTTCGGTTACCATTTAGGTTTGTTCGATGTAGGATATATCCTACATAAAATTCAGATTTTTGCCGATATACGAAAATATACCGGGTCGCTATATTAATGGCTTGTGAGTATATCGCCACAGGGAGTGGCGACTCGCGAGCCAGAACCCCGGCCTCGGTCGGGGTTTTGTTTATGTGCGATACTCGAAGTTATTTTGGAGATCAATTGATTAGTGACGATCGCGGGTGTGTGAAATGGATATTCTCTTCAATGAACTGGTAATTCTGCTCTCTTCCATAACCGTAACTGTATTTCTTTTTTACAGCATTATAAAAATTCGTAAACTGGGTATTATCTTGTATACGCGCTATTTTACTCACCTGTGCAAAAATATTGTTTTGTTTTTTGGTAAGTTGACATTTGGTTTGATGGGTTTTCTGGCGGCAAGTGCCAAAACCTCAGACGATAATGATGCTACTTCTAATGCAGTGCGCGGTGGTATACATAATCACAGAACAGGAAAACTGGATAATGGAACGGATCCTGCTGGTTGGTACGAAGACGACTAACGCTTCAGCCCCTTACTAATTACTGTCTTTCCAATATTCCCACCTTGCGTTCCAGCATCTTGAGATGGTCCTCGAAGAGGGTTAGTCGCGGCTTCTATAGATCTACCTATATTTACTCCTGCCCAAGCCATCATTCCGCTCCATAGAAGCGGCAAGCCGAGATAAAGGCTGGAGGTAATCATATTGAGTAGCAGCCGTTTGCTATCGTGTTCACCGGGATTGGCAAAGATTTGCAGGAAGATATTTACGTCCGGGTACATGGATTGAATCAGGTTTTGATCTACCCACATTGCCAGGTACCAGAGTACGCTCCAGAATTTGATCGTAAAGATGGCCATCGCGCCTGTCACCATCATTGATATGGAGTAGCGAGACAATACGACGATCATGGGCAGTAAAGCATAGACACCCAGTAGCATGATGGCCTGTACCATGGGCAGTGCCTGCAAAATGGCCGTTATTGTTATTGAAAACAGTGCGGATGCGGTGAGTACCCCACCTGTTGCCAGCGCGCCTTTGCCAAAATTGGCAATAGTGTTGAAGACGCCCGATCCAGTGCTGTTGTGAATAACCAGGTCATTGTTGGACCAGACAGGTGGGGCATTGGTTAGTACCGTTCTGGCGACTGCGTCTTGTTGTTTGTCGCTGGCCAGGGCTGGAGCAACAGCCACCACCAAACCTGAAAATCCCGCCGACGTTTTATCGGCTTCGTCGATCAGTTTTTTTTGTAATCCAATTGTGTCGTGTTCCCACCATTCCTTGCACCAGGGTTTGCCCCAGTCTGGCGGTGAGGCCGGATCGTATTCGGTATCCCGTGCTGGTTGGTAAGGCCAGCCCGCTATTTGCATTACGGGTCGCAAGGTATCGTAGTATCCCGTGGTATTTCTATAAACGTGTGAACCGATCCAGTCCGGATCATCTGCCCCGTAGTCGTCGAGTAGTGTGTTTACTTGTGGTGTTGCTGGACGTTGTGCCTGGTATTTTGATCTCGCCGGGATATAACATTGACTGAAAAACTCACTGGTTTCCTTGCGCAGACGTGGGTCGGCGATGGTGGCCAAACGGGCTTGTTGTTCATAGGTACGCATATCTGATGTGGTGGGCAATCCTTCAATAACAGCGTGGTTGAAACCCGAGGCCATGGCCATAACCCCGTACCACCAGACTGGAACGTTAACAGTTGACGGCGTACCGGTGAATCCCGTAGTACCATAGGTACTTTGCGGTGATGCAACCGTTGCTTTCGGCGGTGTGGGATTGGTCAGCGTGGGTGATGGTGTGTAGTGGAGTGCGCCAGCATTTAATGGCGTCAAGGTTGCCGGTTGTCCTGCCAGAACAACCACCAGTAATGCAATAAAGAGATCCAGCTCCATACGACGCAATGAAAGTCCTGCTGCGTGCCCTACTTCGCCGCCTTCCGCTGGTTCGCGCCAGTTGTCAATGAGAATACCCAGAAATGGCAGATAGACAATGCCAGTGCCAGTCAAAACGTCCCAGAGAACGTTGTAGAAGGTCCAGCCAAACAGGCTGGTAAACAGTTCCAGGTAGCTGTCTACACTCATTGGCTTGTACCTTGCCAAATAGCGATAACCTGAGCTGGAATGTTTTGCACCAGTACCAGCTCAATAATCAGTAGCCAGACGACTGTGCGCCAGCGCAGTGTATTGAGTTGCCTGGCGGTAACGGTTTTGAGGTACTGTCTGTTTGACAGGTGTTTGTATATCGTTGGTAACAGTAAAGCGACTGTGGCAATTACCAGTATTCGGCAAGCGGTTAACAACGGTTTCCAGTTATCGAGTTGTTCTCTGATGGCGGGTAGTGAATCGGTTTGCATGGTTTGCATGGTTTGCCAGAGCAAGGCCCCTGTTCCCAGGGCAAGCAGAAAGGCCGTTAACGTTAGCCACAAAAATACGCTGTTTTTTTGTTTGCTCAATTTCA
Source organism: Porticoccaceae bacterium (assembly GCA_050289385.1). Taxonomy (GTDB): domain Bacteria; phylum Pseudomonadota; class Gammaproteobacteria; order Pseudomonadales; family Porticoccaceae; genus JBNKFQ01. The sequence continues at coordinate 4,839 of JBNKFQ010000357.1, forward strand.
TTTATTTACACGGCCATTGTTGACGGGTTTGGGATCAATGATTGGTGTTTCCGGACTGTTCAATGCGGCTTGCCGTCTTGCTGCTGCCCTCTGCAGAAGAATGGATACGGTGTTGGATACCACTTCCTTGCGGACCCGGGTTTCGAACAGCAGGTTTTCGATTTCCTTGTCCAGCTCGGCGATGGAGCTGTCGGCGTGTTCTCGTGCCACATCAGTAGCGTAGACTTCGGGTACCTGCCGACCAGTAAGCAGTAATCTGCGTGCTAACAGGGCTTTCTCCACCGTCCGTGCTGTGCTGATTTCCGCGACGAGTCGGCTGGTAATCAGGCCTTGTTCCGAAGCAGGCATCTCCCGAATGGCTTCGATCACCTGACGAGTAATAGCGACTCCGGGTGCGGTGATGTTTTCCAGGTTGTCGCGTGTGGGCTGAATAGCACCATTGATCAGTTTCTGGAGTTCGTTTGTTACTGCTGTTGATTCACTGTATAGCTTGGGCAGTAATCCTGTACCGGGAATACTGTCCTTGCGGCAGGTGTCGCAGGTGGTGACGATATTTTCACCGACGACATCGACGACCCAGGCTTTAGCGGCTTCGGGAGTAGACCATACTTCCGATAATCGCGTATTGGCTGCAGAAGGTGCCGGACTTGTATTTGTCACCGATCGATTCAGATTGATGTTGTAACCGGCTCTGACAATATCCCCCGTAAATCTCAGGACAGGCTGACCTTCACCTCCGGCCTGTCCACCAATCCAGGGCACACCGTTGTCGCCGTTGGTTTCTTCGACTGTTTCTTTTGCGGTAACGGCATCATTGCCACCAATGCCCATCTCCATCTTCCAGTCGTTGCCTTTTGACAGAGTGATCAGGTCTGCATAGGGGTTTTTACCTCGTGCGATTTCAGCTTCCATTTGTTCACAGGATTTGGTGGCCAACTGCAGGGTTTCCTCGGCTTTTAACAGGGCATTTTGAAAAAGGTCATAAAGGCCAGGGTTGGCACGCTGCAGAATTAATGCTGGAAGTGCGGCGATGGCGCTGCTGGCTGCTGCTGTCATGGCGCTCATCATGTCGTCCACGCCGGAACCAATATCGTTGAGCGTGTGGGTAACAGCGGCAACGGGGTCAAACTTGCCGCAACTGTAACCCAGGCCCAGTTGCGCAGAGCCTCCCAGGATGGTCGAAACGACTGCAGGATTAGCCGGGGCTGAAACCGGTTCTGCCCCGCCAATTTCGTAGTACCACAGGCTGTCTTCCGTAGGTGTATCAGTTGCAGATACAAGTGTACTACTGAGAATTAACGCCATTCCCAGTGTCATTCTGCTTGTTGGGTGATTAGACTTCATGGTCATTTTTAATCGCTTCCATGTCTTTATTGCGGGTAGTCGATCCAGTTAATGTCATACAGAAATGTTTGCCCTTTTCGTTCACAACAGGAATAAGGGCGCCAGAGGTTCCAGACGTAGTCTCCACCGGGGTCAACCCGACCTGCCCCCCAACCCTTGAGGCTGGTCAGGTCATTGGTGCCAAATACGGCACAAGAGGTTTCCAGTTTTGGTTTCAGCATTTGCCATACGCCGGTGCGATAGTCCCCTTCTTTTAGCGGGCCAGGTGACCAGACTTTCTGGCTGGATCCGGATGAAGTGGTAACGGGTATGTAGATGTGGGGTTGTCCGCTGCGGGTAACGATATCTCCGGCACGCTGGGCGTTGATGGCTGCAGCTTTGGGTTCTTCGGTCTGGGTTGTCCAGCCGGTTCTTGGGTAGACGGAGCCCCAGGTTTGCAACGGCCAGTTACCGATTTCCCTCATGCCGGGAATCAGGCTGGCGGGGTAAAAGATCTCGGGGATTTCCTGTCGCCAGGAAAGTGCGTCAAGTCCCGACTGAAAATAAGGCACAAAAGGCCGAATTTGTGTTTCACACAAGAGTCCACTATTCGATGCGGTGGTGGCCAACAAATTTAAAGGGTGGCCAATGGCATCGGTTTCGCGGAACAGCAGGTTTTTATGATCGCGATGGCCCGTTGTTCCCTCGGTACGATTGCCCGCGCTGTCTACGGGGATTGGCAAGAGGCTACCCAGTAAATTGTTGGCTGCGGTTTTTTGTGCGAGACCCAGAATGGATCGGATTTCAAGCCACGGGTTTTGGCCCAGTTCGTTGTAGCTGTTCACCACCAGGTCGGGGTTGTAGTGAGCAACTTTGATAGATGTTTCGACACTGCACCCCGTCAGGGTGCATTTAAGCCAGAAGCAGATACCGACTGGCATCCAGCGTATACAGCTCATGGCTTGTGTTGTGCCGGTGATGATTTCCTGAGTGGTGATGGTTCCAGCGCATAGAGGCGTGGTGGTCAACAATAGCCAAATTGATAAGCACCAGGCCCTCATGGTTGCTGCCTCTGAAGCCAGTTTTCGTAACGCTGGAGGGCTTCCCGAATGTTGGTTACACCATATACAACAGCTTTGCTGTCAATGACGATGGCCGGGGATCGGTCAATTCCATATTGAAAAGCTTTCGCTAGCCCTTCTGCGCATACTTGCAGTTGATTCGGCTCTATTACACTCTGATTTTGAATGCGTGATAATACCTGCTGTCTTGCAATCCCGGGATCAGAGGAAAGCATGGTTGATAGTTCACGTTCGATGCGTTTAATATGGTTGAGGGGGTAAAACCGGTATTTATAGTCTCCTGTGGTGATATGGCTCTTATCAGATGGAGCTAAGCCAGGGGTTTCTGTAGAGTAAAACACCTCAACCAGTTGGGATGGTTCGGTTACTTGTGGTTGGGCCGAAGCAGGCAGGGCCACAACAAGGAACACTATCGTTGTAAAGCTCCGAATCCTGGCAACAGAAAATATTATGCAGTGCATTAGTCCTTACCTTTGCTTGAAGGGTTGATTCTCGCGCAGGTACAGGATTGCAAACAGAAGAAATTCAGTCGAGTTGGTGAGTGGTTTTTAATAAACCAGAAATTGTCAACGACAGGAAAATTCAGGTTAAGGCCTGCTTTTAATCACTGCAACCATAAATGCACCCGCAACTTTTATAAGTTCAGGCTTCTAAAGAGTAGTAGCTGATATTAATTGATAACAAAAACAGTAGCGGTAAACGACCCACAAAGAACGTTGGATTCTTATACTGACATAGCGTTTTTTTCGTTTTCCGCTATCATCGGGACAATAACTACCTTGGGCTATTTATACCTTATATATAGGTTTGTATTAACCAAGGTATACTACAGAGGATTGTAGAGGATATGAATAATAAACTAGTGCACTTGGTTTCGCTTCTTTGTTTTATCATATGCGGCCTGGCATCAGCGGACTCATCTGAAAATAATCTCAGAAACTGCCTGAACGGCCTGACTTATTCCTGCAACAAGAGCCTTTTGTCCGAAGAAGAGCAGGCCCGTGTTGCGAAATCGGACCATCAGCGAAATCTTCAAAACTG
>JBNKFQ010000358.1:0-11922 GCA_050289385.1 Porticoccaceae bacterium
AACGCCTGCACGATCGTTTTGATTCGTTGTTGAATGGGTACCAGCGTCAGTTTCTCGGTGCCGAAGTCGTGGATATCCGACCGTTGTCGGTTGAGCCTCGAATGGTACACGACCCCGAGCACCCGGATGCCGATGCAGAGGGATATGTCGCCTATCCAAATATCAATCCGGTGTCGGAAATGATGAATCTATTGGAGACAACACGTGCTTATGAAGCCAACGTGCGAGCGGTGAATGTGGCCAAGACAATGGCGCTTCGCGCACTTGAAATCGGGCAGCGTTAAGTGGGTGAAAACGGTTTAGGGTCGTGCACGACCCTTAGGCGAGGGGGCAGGTAAATGTCTATAGAAACGATAGCGTCCATTTCCAACGGACTTAATATCAGCGACGGACTTTATATCAACGAATTGGATGCATTAAACACGGAGAGCCGCTCCAGTCCGTTTGCGGACTGGCTGAGCGGGGAAATCAACGCTGTAAATCAGCAGATTCAAACCGCTGAAGTTAAGGTTCAAAAACTTGCCATGGGTGAAGAGGATAACCTGCACCAGGTTATGTTATCGCTGGAAAAGGCCAAGCTGGGTTTTGAGCTGGCCCTTCAGGTACGCAACAAATTACTTGAGGGCTACCAGGAAATTATGCGGATGCAGGTGTAGGGCTAAGGTATGGCGAATATGTGGATTTCCCGGCGCGAACTGTCCGATAACGCCCGTATTTCTATATTGGTCGGTTTCGTGGTGATTGTCGGTTTCACGATTGGTGCATATTTCTGACTGATGGGTGAAGAATATCAGACGCTTTTTACGGATCTGGCTCCCCGCGATGCGGCTAGCGTTGTATCGGAGCTGGATCGTTTGAAGGTGGATTATCAACTGGACCAGGGCGGTGCCCAAATTTTGGTGCCGGCGTCATCGGTTTATGACGTGCGTCTGAAACTTATGGGATCGGGAGTGCCGCTAACGGGAGGTGTGGGTTTTGAAATCTTTGACAACACCGATTTCGGCATGACGGAATTTGCGCAGCGCATCAACTATCAGCGGGCTTTGGAGGGTGAACTCACCCGTACCATTACTTCGCTGCAGGAGGTCAAATATGCCCGCGTGCACTTGGTAATACCGGAGAAAAGCCTGTTTCAACAGGCCGAAAATTCGCCAAGCGCTTCAGTTACACTTTTTTTAAAGGCGGAATTCAAAGGGGCGGATCAGAGCCTGGACAGTGCGCAAATCATGGGCATCCAACGTTTGGTAGCAGCGGCTGTTCCCAATTTGAAGGCCGCCAGGGTGACCGTAACCGACCAGGATGGCAGAACCCTGAGCCGGCAGATATCGGAGGAAAAGGCCATTGCCGCCATATCGGAGCGGTTGCAGCAAAAACAGTCGATTGAAAAATATCTCGCGGAAAAAGTAACGGAGGTACTGGATAGGGCCTTCGGGGCCGGCAAGGCTATGGTAAGTGTGGATGCCGTGCTCGATTTCAGTGAAATCAAGCGCACCCGTGAACATGTGTTAACGCCCGATGAAAATGGAATGGGGGGCGTAATAAGGCGCCGGGAAACCCGGCTCGGATCTGATTCAGCGCAGAAGGACGCTGAAGGGAATATTACTACGGAAGTGGAATACAAGCTGGGGCGGTCGGTGGAGCAGTCTGTCGAAATACCCGGCAAGATTATGCGCCTGAGTGTGGGCGTCATTGTGCCATCGGACACAACAGAAACGCGGCGCCGGCAAATCCGCAACCTGGTGGAAATGGCGGTCGGCATCGACTCTTCCCGAGGAGATGCGGTGGCGGTGTATGCCATCAGTCAGACGATGGAGGCCTTATCTGCGGCGGAACCTGTCCCATTATTACAGGCAACAGAGGCGGAAACATTCGAGCCTCGATCACAGGATCGATGGGTGCAGGATCGATTGGCGGGTGACTCTCAACCCGAACAGAGCATAGGGTTGAAAGCCTGGATTAACGAACACGAGCCAGTTTGGTTAGGCGCCTGGATAGCGGCCCTAATCCTTATTGCAGTGTTTGGTTTGTTGATTGTGAGAAGCAACCGTAAACCGGGTGCAACCGAAACGAATGCAACTGATGCAATATTGCAACAGGCAGAATCGGGAGCATTGATCCCAGCCTTGTCCCACGCCGATCGGGAACGGGCATTGGAAAAGATCAGGCATTGGCTCGAACAGACTGATATTGTCGACAGTCGTGAGGCCGGGCGATGAGAGTCTATAAACAAGCAGCGCTGCACTTGCACGGATTGAATGAGGCGGATCGACAATGGCTCCTGGATCAACTTCCTGTTCGGCAACGGGAAAATCTGCTGCCATTGCTGGAAGAGCTTAACGCGTTGGGAATACCCCGGGAAAGGGTGCTGTTGGACGAGTTGAATCTCACCGGCACCGGCACCGGCACCGGCGAGCGGAAAGCGGCCGCTGCTGAAATATCCTATATCCGCTATATCTCAGACAGAAGCCCCACCGATATTGCGGCGGCACTGAATGAAGAAGCCGATGGTATTGTCGCCGCTGTTTTGTCGGTTTACGACTGGCCGTTCCAAAGGGCTTATTTGCAAAGCTTGTCTGCGGAGCGCCGTTGTTCAGTTCAGGAATCGGTCAACAAAATCCAAAATCAGCTTTCTGCCAGGGTACGGGAGGCGTTACTGAAAACGCTCTACAACAGACTGCTAGCCCTTCCGCAAACCTGTGCCTGGTCCGAAACACCTGCGGTGGATAACAAACTTGGTCGCGATGGGGCAGACGCATCGTCTTCTCATCGACGTTGGTGGAAGCCGATAAAAAGTTGGTGGAACCCGATAAGGAGGCTCGCTTGGCAACGGTAATTCAGGCACCGCGGGTGGGAAGCGAAACACGCCGTTTATTGTCCACCGGCCCCGCTGCCGAACAGGCGGGTGAACCTACCCTTGTGGGGCAAGCGGAACCCTCACAGGGCGATGCACGCAAGATTGAGGATACATCCGGGCCTTCCGGCCGCCAGAGTACTCAACATCCGGGAGCTGATAACCACCCATCCCCGGAGCGGTTGTGTGCGGAAAGAGATGCTGCGGTAGCTCGGGCAGAAGCGGCGGAGAAAGCGCTGAGCGCTATGCGCGAACAGTTGTTGAGCGAGCGAACCCAGGCCACAAGCGAGGGTTATCAGGCGGGCCTCCGGCAGGCAATGGAAAAGATCAATGCCGAACAGGTACAGAACAGCGAGGCTTTAAAAGAATTATTGCAAAGTTTGAGCGAGCAAAAAAACCAAATTATCCGGCAGGCGGAGGAAGCGGCGATAGAAATAGCTTATGCGGCAGTCGTGAACATTTTGGGGCAGGCGGGCACGAACCTGAATCTGGTTGAAGCGATGGTAAAACAATCGTTGCAGCAGGTTATGGTACGCGAGGGGCTGGTTGTATACCTCTCGCCCGCCGATTATCAGAGGTTGCAGCAATTGCAAAAAAATCCGGCCAGCCGCTCCAGCGTGTGGGAGACAGTCGATATTGTGGCAGACACGGAGATTGTCGGCGGCTGCAGAATTGAAAGCCGGGCGGGCTCCCTGGACGCACGGCTGGAGATGCAGATGAGCGAATTGAAAAATCGGCTTCTCGAGGTTCATTCGCTGAGGCGGACGAGATGATCGATCGGTTACATCCCGGCGGCCCGTTTTCCGATCATTACGTTCAGGCGATAGAACGTATGAGCCTGACCCGGCGGGTGGGGAAGGTGAATCAATTTCTCGGACTGGTAGTGGAATCGCTGGGGCCGGAGGTGTTTTGGGGTGAGCGGTGTGAAATCCGCTCGCGGCTGAGCGGTGAATCGACTCCGTCAGAGGTAGTGGGTATCAAAGAGGGCAAAGTATTGCTGATGCCCTATGGCGCGGTCCAGGGTATCAGTTTGGGGTGCGAGGTGGTGGCAACTGGCCGGGTCGCGGAGGTGCCGGTCGGTGAAGTGCTGATGGGCCGGGTTATCGATGCCTTTGGGCAACCCTTGGACGGCGGTCCGCCCCTGAAAATAGAGCGGTGGCACTCGATCTATCGGGATCCGATCAACCCGTTACAGCGACCCCCCATCGGCACCATCTTGGAAACGGGCGTGCGTTGTGTCGATAGCCTGATGACAATCGGTCGCGGACAGCGGGTAGGCATTTTTGCAGGCAGCGGTGTGGGTAAAAGTACCCTGTTGGGCATGATCAGCCGCAATATGGATGCGGACATCAATGTTATAGCCATGATCGGCGAGCGGGGTCGCGAAGTCATGGACTTTATTCAACACGTGCTGGGTGAAAAAGGGCTTTGCCGTTCGGTCGTAGTGGTTGCGACATCGGATCAACCCGCACTGGTGCGTTCCCATGCCGCGCTTGCGGCTACCACGATTGCTGAGTATTTTCGCGACCAGGGGCGGGATGTGGTGCTGACCATGGATTCGATTACTCGCTTTGCCATGGCGCAGCGGGAATTGGGGTTGGCTGTTGGGGAGCCCCCCACCAGTCGCGGCTACCCCCCTTCGGTATTTGCACTCTTGCCGCGTTTGTTGGAACGCTGCGGCACAGTCGCTGGGGGCGGATCTATTACAGCGTTTTATACCGTGTTGGTGGAAGGGGACGATATCAATGATCCCATAGCCGATCATGTCCGCGCCATTCTCGATGGCGGCATAGTTTTATCCCGCCAACTGGCCAACCGAAGGCACTATCCGGCCATTGATGTTTTGCATAGCAACAGCCGTTTGATCGAGGTGCTGGTAGGTGAAGCTGAGCGTAAAAAAGCCGCCCACCTGATCGGAATAGTGGATACCTATGAACGGGCACGGGATATGGTCGATATCGGCGCATACAAGTCCGGCTCTAATCTGGAACTGGATGCCGTTCTCAAGCAGATGCCGGCGATCAACAATTTCCTCCGCCAACCCCATGATCAGCGGGTTTCCCGCGCGGAAGCCATGCAGGCTTTAACACAGTTACTGGAGCACCGGCAAATGCCGGTAAGGAAGGCCCGTGAACAGCAAACAGCGTAGTCGACAATGCGGCTTGATAATCCGCCAACAGAGCTGGGAGCTGGCTGCACTTGAAATAAGAAGTCGTCGGGCGGCGGACGCATTGACTGAAGCGGAGAGCGCAGTAGAGAAGGTTGAGGCCGAGATCTCGCAAACCGATATGGCGCTTTGCAGTGCACTCAATGGTGAAGATGTCTTGGACTTGACGTCGCTCCAGGCCGCACATCAGTTTATTGCGGAACAGCAGGATGCACGTAAACAGCGACTGGCGGAATGCCAGCGGGCCTTGCAGCTCGCGCAGCAGGTGGATTCGCAGGTGAAAGAGGTCGCGCTTGGTATCAAAGCGCTTGAACGCGTAAAAGCATCGTCAGATTGTGCCTTGAACCGCGAGAGGGAAAACCGAATGCTGGAGCGAAATATGGAGACTTGGCTGCAATACTTTGGCAAGGCGAATAACCCATGATATCGACTGATCCGATGTTCTCATCCGCCTTTCGACAGGCGGAAACACGCAATGCTGACAGCGGTTTCGATGAACAATGGCAACGAGCGCTGGAAAAGGCCTATTTTGAGAAACAGATGGAAACCATGTGCGACGACGGTAAGGGTGTTGCCAGTACGGCAATGGCTTTACCGGTAACAGGTAGAACTGCTGTTGTGCAAGCTTCGCCAAATGGCTTGGTACAAAATAATGTTTACCAAAGTGATTTCGTTAATAAGGCTATTTCGAGTAAAGAGCACAACTTATATCGGCAGGCACAGAGCCAGCAAATCGCAGAAAAAGCTTCAGTAGCGGCGGCGGATTCGATCGGAGTAACTTCCAACGACTTATCGCAACGAGCCGTGGTTCAGTTTTCGGCGCTGTTGAAAAAACAGGATTCCGGGCCAGTGAGGTCTTTTTTATCACAACAAAATAGTGTCTCGTGGAAGTCTGCCAACGATAGTCCTGAGATATTTTGCAATACGCATACTCGGAATGTACTGCCGTTGCCAAACTCGGTAAAAGTACTGGCGGCGGAGCGGGGGGCTCACCTGGTTATTCGTGATTCATCCCTGGAAAAAGTGGATATCCAGAGAGTATTAATGGATATGCGCGATTTTTTTGCCAATAGTGGCCGGCGTTTGCTGGCGATTACGCTCAATGGCGAACGTATTTGGAGTGGCCATGAGCAACCGCCCGAAAATACTGAAATGGAACTGACCGATTTAGAACGCTTTGAGACCAGCACACGAAAAATCGATTGTTTATTTTAATGGGGGATTAGGGGTATGGAAGTATCCGGAATTGGGGTGGCGGCCGACAATTCGGCTTCGCGTCGCGCGGCAATTCAGCAGGAGGATTTTCTGAAAGTGCTGTTGGCGCAATTGCAGTTTCAAGACCCTCTGGAACCATTGGACAACAATGAATTTATTGCACAGTTTGCACAGCTGACCAGCCTGGAACAAACCCAGCAGCTCAATGACAAACTGGACACCCTGCTGGCCTTGCAGAATGGTGGCCAGGCGATTGGTCTGATTGGGCGGTCGGTAGAGGCCGCCACCAATACCGGCAGCGTTGTTGGAGAGGTTTCCTCGGTGGCATTTGAAAATGGCACTCCATCGATGACCTTGAAAATGCAAAGCGGTGAGTTTATCACCGGCATTTCCCTGGGGCAGGTCAGTATCATTCGCTAATCGGACTCTATATTGAGTGGGTGGACAACCATGAGCATGCTAGGCACGATTTATAAGGGCACTACCGGGCTGATAACCTATTCCAAAGGACTCGATGTTATCAGCAATAACGTGGCCAACCTGAATACGCCCGGGTTTAAACGTAATGATTTGATGTTTCGCGATTTGTTTTATCAGTATCAACTGACTGGTGAATCTAATAATGTATTTTCGTCGCGCAAAAACGGCTTCGGTGTAACCGAGCGTGGTACAACTACCAGTTTTATGCAGGGCGATATCCAACAAAGCGGTAATCAAACCGATGTTGCCATCAAGGGCAATGGCTTTTTTATTCTTAGGAACGAGGAGGGCAGTTTCTATTCCAGAGTCGGGCAATTCGAGATTGACGAAAAGGGATTCCTGGTATCCTCAGTCAATGAAGCGAAAGTTGCCGGTATTGACGATACAGGAGCGCTAGTGGACATCAACATCGCCGATTTGCGAACTAATCCGGCGCGTGCCACAACGGAAGTTACCTTGGTGAATAACCTTTCCGCAGGCTCCACCGAGCATGTGATCGGCGATATAGAAGTGTTTGATGCGCTGGGTAACCCGCAGCGACTGACTTTGACGCTGACCAATAACAGCTCGGTAACGCCGCGTAGCTGGCTGGCGGAAATCGAGAATGAAGAAGGGGATGTGATAGCCTCGGACCTGGAAATTCGTTTTCAGGGCAACGGTTCGCCCGCTGAAGGGTTTAATGCGTTTTCCTTTACACTTGAATCGGAGGATGCCGAGCCTACTGAAATCAGCTTTTTCTTTGGCGAGCCGGGGGATTTCACGGGCGCAACTTCTTTTTCAGCCGGAGCTAACTCGGATTTGTCCGTGGATTCCCAAAACGGTTTTTCCTTTGGCTCCCAGGTTGGTATTGCTTTTAATCGGGATGGTGTTCTGGAGATAGAGTATTCCAACGGAGAGTCTGCCGAAGCGGGCCGGCTGGCACTGGCCTGGTTGAACGATCTACAGTCTATGCAGCAGATTGGTAATGGTTTGTTCGTATTCGATGATGCCGACCGCCTGCAAATCGAAGCTGCGAATGAAGGTATGATGGGGGAGATTTTGGGAGGAAACATCGAAATATCCAATGTGGAATTATCCCAGGAGTTTACCGACCTGGTTATTGTCCAGCGAGGATTTCAGGTTTCCTCCCAAGTTGTCAGTATCACCAATGAGATGATGCAACAACTGCTGGACAGCTCGGAGCCTCGTCGATGAATGTCCGGCCGTTTTTTCTTCTGGGAGCAACACAATTGTCGTTGCTGAAAGAATCATTGGTTGGTGATTTGACTGATTGGGCCTTCGACTGGTTCAACGGCGAAGTGGATATCGAGTGCAAGGAGGTATTTGTTCTTGAATCTGTTAGCGATGATAGCAGTCAGGAAACGTTTTTTCGGGTTAAAGACCCTACTGGTGGACAGTGGGCAATATTTCCAAGTAGCCCGGCGATAGTTGAGCGATTGTGCTCACAGATGCTTTATACCCTGGACATGCAATCAAATATATCACAGGACATATCTGTACGTGCTCGCAGTGCTTCTCTTGTGACGGGTATTGTGCGGGAGTCGCTAATGGACCTCTCGCGACGAATTATGAATTGTTCCGGGATGGATGGCGTTGATCTCGATGAGGAAGGCACTCTGAAATCCTGTATTCCCGGTGATACATTCAAACAAGGAAAAGGAGTCTTGCAGGTAAATATTCAACTCAACGATGTTTTACTGTCTGTTTGCTTTCCGGTTGTGCCGCTGCTCGAAGCAAGGCAGTGTTCACTTCAATTGACTCTAGAGGAGGATGAAAGCGGAAAAACTCTGTCTACGACAGTGCTACATGCACTGTTGAAAGAAGCTTTAGCCGATAAGCCTATAATGGCTGAGGCAATATTGGGGGGAGCTGAATTATCACTTGGCGAGTTGGTTGCCTTGAAGGTGGGTGACGTAATCCAGTTGGACCAATCTTTGAGCGAACCGCTTACACTGGAATTTGATCAGTCACCCACCAAATTCAAAGGTTATTTGGGGCAACAACAGGGGCGATTGGTTTTGCAGGTCGCAGATATACTCAATGAGAGGGTGGGGTAACAATAATGAATAGAAATCAGGTGAAGGAAATGGGGCTGGTAGAAATGCTGGATGTAGCGCAGGTTGAAAGCCCGAAAGATTCGGTGCAACCATTGCTGAGCAGCAATCTGAGTGTTATTCAGGGCGTTAAAGTAAAACTGGAAGTTCGTATAGGCGAAGCTGAACTAACGGTAGATGAGCTACTGAATTTGGGTAAGTGCTCAGTTGTCAAACTGAGCCGCACATTAACCACACCGGTTGATCTATTGCTTGAGGGCAAAGTAGTGGCACAAGGCCAGTTGGTAGCGGCTGATGATAATTTTGGTATACAAATTACCCGGCTGAATACCTGATGTGGGTATATGTCCTTTGGTGAGAATCTTTTTTTTAATTCTTGGATTATATTTGGTTTCCGGTTCTGTAAGTTCGCAACCACCTGAACCTGAAAATTCTGTGGTGACTGCTAGCGAACCAATTCCTTTTAAACAGGCGCCCGAGCCGAATGGCGATACATTGCACCGCGTTGTATGGGTTGCTTTGGTTGCTATATCCATAGTAATTGGTGTTGGAATTGTACTTAAACGATCACTGCAAAATAAGGGTTTGATTGGCTCTGCGGTTGGCAAGCGAATCTTGCTATCCGACACAAAGCGAATAACACCAAAAGTAACAGTTTATTTATTGAATGTTGATAGTCAGGATTATTTGATGGTTCAAAGTGGAGATCAGTTGCAGCTTATTCGGCACGATCGAAAAGAAGTGGCAAGTACACCCAATGCGTCTTAGTCCATATGCTTTTACTGATAGGGTAGCTGGCGACCTCGTATTTCGGGGTCTACTGTTGCTGCTAGGGCTTGGGGCTGCCCCTGTGGTGCTGGCTCAAGGCATTTCGTTTCCGGGAATCGATATTCAATTGTCAGACCCGACAACGCAGCGGGCCGATGTGGCTACGGCGGTGAAAATTATTCTCGGGCTGACGGTGTTGAGCCTGGCCCCGGCTATCCTTATTGCGATGACATCGTTTACTCGAATAGTCATTGTACTTTCCATGTTGAGACATGCCTTCGGCATGCAGCAAACGCCTCCTAACACTGTTATTATAAGTTTGGCGTTATTCCTTACCTTATTCAATATGCTGCCTAGCCTGAAGCAGATTCAAAATGAAGCATTCCAGCCGTATATGGATGGTCAGATTGAAACTCAGGAGGCTATAGACAGGGGGATTTTCCACTTACGCACTTTTATGGTCCGCCAAACCCGCGAAGAGGATTTAATGCTCATGGTTGACGTGGCAAAAGCACCGCAGCCTACATTGATGGACGATATCGATACTATTCTTTTGATTCCGGCCTTTATGTTGAGTGAACTGAAAAGTGCCTTTCAGATCGGTTTTGTCATATTCCTGCCCTTTTTGCTAATCGATTTGGTAGTGGCGAGTGTGCTGATGTCCATGGGCATGCTGATGGTGCCGCCGATGATGATTTCACTACCCATTAAAGTGTTGATGTTTGTATTGATCGATGGGTGGAATTTGGTGGTTTATTCCCTGCTGAACAGTTTTTCTTGACGGTATGCCATTATGCCGGAAGGGAATGCTGAACATAAGGAGAGTTTCCTCTGGCGACGGCATAGAGAATATGCCGACAACACCGCCCGTTCGGCATTGATTGAGCGATACTATTTTCTGGTAAAAAAAATTGCTGCTTCCCTTTTTTTGAAGCGAACGGATGATGAAATTGAGTTTGATGATTATTTTCAGTTTGGGGTGGTAGGGCTATTGGAGTCTGTTGACCGGTTTGAGCAGGGAAGGGGAGCATCATTCGAGACCTACGCCAGTTATAGAATCAAAGGCTCAATTTTGGATGGCTTGGAGCGAATGACAGAAAAGCGTGATCAAAGTACATTCCGGGCTCGAATGCGGAAGGAGCGGTTAGAGTCGCTCGCTTCAAATCATAGTGATAAAAAAAGCACATTATTTGAGGAAATGGTAGAGATAGCACTTGGTTTGGCCATTGGCTATATGCTGGAAGATACCAATCTCGTGCAAAATGCAAACTCGGCCTCAGTGAATGAGGCCTTTAATGAAAAAGAATTGTCACTGCTAAAACGGCATTTAGTGGATGTCGTTAAACATTTACCTGATCGTGAGAGGGTGATCATTGAATATCACTATTTTGAGCAAAAAAGCTTTGACAAAATATCTCATAAACTAGGGGTAACAAAAGGTAGAATTTCGCAGTTGCATAAGCGCTCCCTACGGCTTATGCGAGAACATTTGGCGAATACAAATAGTTTGGACGATTATCTCTAAGCTGTTTAGACATGTAGCTTTCTCAAGCATGGGGACAAGCGTCCAAGCGTTTTATCTCATTGGATAGTCTTTTCATGTTAGTAATATTTGTTATGAGAAAGTATATAAACCCTATCGTTGCATAAATTTTCGGCCCAGGACCGCTTCGCTCCTTCTATAGCAGCATTTTTTCTATAGCAGCATTTTCAGGGTCGTGCTCAATTTTTCTAATCCTCACATAGGGTGAGCTATGCTCCGGTTAGAAAAATTTGCGCGCGCCCCGGAAAACACCGCTCTAAAAGGTCCTGAGCTCGAAAATTTATGCAACAATAGGGTAAAGTTGTAGACGAATGACTAAACTTATCAGATATTGCAGTTGATGTGGGTGGTTGCAACGTATCTGTTATCCTATTGATTGGCAGCTATTTCCACATTGCGGCCATTCGGAAAAATGAAAATTTACTTTTCCCACTCGATCCACATTGGATATGAATTGAAGGATCTAAATCCGATATTTGAAAATATCGGGTGGTTATAATAAATGACTGATTCTAATGTAAGTGCACTCTGCAGGATTGGAGGTATTTAGGCTAGAATGGGGTTGCTGGATCGCTCACTTACTGGGAAGGAGCGGTGTTAACTACCGGAAGTCATCAGGGGCAAGGTTACTTGGAGTTGTTTGGGGTTAGATGAAAACCCATGATTATTTTAATGAAGTTTAATATCTGGGTTACCTGTAAAAACGAGGCCTGCCCACCAATAAGGGTGGCCATTTCCCTTTATACGGGAATATTTTAAAGCCTCAAGCTGAGACTCCCGCAAGGCGGAATAACTACTATATTTTTCTGTCAGTAATTTCTTTGTTAACTTATCAACTATAGAT
>JBNKFQ010000359.1:0-2250 GCA_050289385.1 Porticoccaceae bacterium
CCGTAAACCTTGTTGTTCTTACCTGGCACAGCCATGTAACCCAACTCCAGGCTTGGATCAATTTCAAACATAGGAGAAGCAGGCGTGGCTGACCAGATACCGTCGATCATCATCGCAGATGTACCCAGTGCAACACCGGTACGCATCGCGCCGTAATCGTCCGCCAATGGAGTAGCGTTCATGTAGCCTTTATCCTGCCAAGACTTGAACGTTTCCCATGCATTCACGTAAACGTCGTCTGTGAAACAGGCTTCACCTGCAACAACTTTCTGAGCCCAGTCGTCAGAAGTCATACCGGCCAACACAGCTTCGTGCAGAACCTGGTTCAGGTACCAACCGTCACGACCATCGACGTGCAGAGGTGTAATACCTTGCTTTTTCAGGTCAGCAAACAGTTTTTCCAGCTCTTTCAGGTTTTTAGGTTCTTTCTTAACAACCGCTTTGTTATACAGGATAGATTCCATCTGCATAACGAAAGGCACACCATACACTTTACCGTCTGCACCGGTTGCGCCAAACAAAGCCGCATCAGAGAAATCACTCAGATCCACACCCAGGTCTGTTACCGGAGCAGCAACACCCGCGTCGATCCATGGTTGAATCCAGGCAGTACCCGCTTTCGCGTGATACAGGTCAGGACGGTTAGTCTGGAAGTCAATTCGCAGCTTGGTTTCGTGCTCATCCGCGCCAGGGTAGACATTCGCGTGGATTTTAACGCCAGGAATCAGGTTGTTTTCGTTGATATAGTCAAACAACTCCTGATCCTGGATTCGCCATGTATACAACTCAAGAGTTGTATCGGCTAATGCCATACCAGAGGTTGCTAATGTTGCGGCAGCGGTTGCTGCGATTAAGGTGGTTTTTAGAAGTTTCATGTAAGCCTCTTTTGTTGTTATCACTCATGGAGTGCAGACCAATATAATACCAATAAAAACCACAGGCAACTGAATCGCAGAAAAAAAACCAACTTTCTTGTCAAAAAATAGATAACCTACTGATAAATAAGGAAAATTATTTACCCCTTCACTAGGCTTTAAGGTCAATACCAAGCCTTAAAAGCAGTTGAACATGCACGTCTGCACGTGTTTTAAAGGACTCAAAACTGAAATTGGTATTACTTCCAAATACCACTTCAGCCCCTGCAAGCAGCCTTGGGAACCACATAAACTCGGCCTGAGCCGGAGTTTCGACCAATTCTGTCCATAAACAGTACTGAACACCTTGAATTCTGGCAGCCGATTCCGCATCAAAGCCCGCTTCCGGCTCATATTGGTATGCTTTTTCCAGATCTACGGTTCCTGCCCACCAGTATCCTGGATCGTCGAATGCATCTGTCCGTGCCAGATCAAAATAGCAGTATTGTGCAGGCGTCATGACCACGGGATGCCCAGCCTGGGCGGCTTCCAACCCGGCCTGAGTTCCTTGCCAGGAGAAAACCCAGGTTTTTGTGCTGGTACCACCACCATCGACCACCTCTTCCCAGCCTGCCATGGTTTTGCCCTGCGCCGCCAGGCAAGATTCAACACGGTGCAGAAACGCTCCCTGCAATTGCGGAATGGCACGACCGGTTTGCTTTGACCATGCCAATGCGGCGGGCGACTGTTGCCAAACTCCCTTGGGAATTTCATCCGAACCAATATGAAACAAAGGCGCGGGAAATAAGGCACACCACTCGTTAATGAGCGTTTCAATAATCTCGATCGTGTCGCCATATGCCGGATTTATGACATTGTCATTGTGGTGCTGAACGCTGCGGTATTCGGATCGATCAGTCGACTCCACTAAGGATGGGATAGCCTTTAACAGCGCTCTGGCATGACCGGGCAGGTCCATTTCCGGCATAACCTGAATACCCAACTGAAGGGCATGTTCCACTAAAGCGCTGACCTCTTCGGCACTGTAATAGCCGCCATAGCGATGCAGTCCGGTACCCATTTGAGGTGGCAACGCGCAGTCCGGTCCGCGCCAGGCTCCTAGCTCCGTCAACTCTGGGAACGCATTACTGGCTATTCGCCAGCCGTCATCGTCCGTCAGATGCCAATGAAAGTAGTTGAAATGGTATAACGCAAAAATATCTAACCAATCTTGAATCTGCTCAGCACTGAAAAAATGCCGGACAACATCCAGATGCACACCGCGGTAAGGATACTTTGCAGACCCACTCAACTCGCACGACAGGCTGACGCCCGTGAGCAGCCACTGCATCAGAAACTGAGCCAGATAAGCCTGACCTTGCAGGAAGCCAGATTG
>JBNKFQ010000360.1:0-16569 GCA_050289385.1 Porticoccaceae bacterium
GAGCGGGAGCTGAATTATCTGTTTGGCTTCCGCCCATTTCATTTATCCAGTTCATAGTCCTGTGGTAAACAGATTACAGATATTGCAGGGCATTTGACAGGCTGCACTCGGCCGGGTGGATTTCGTGCAGCCTCTATCCAGGGCCCTAAATAATCGACGAAGGAGTTTTTCCAATGAATAACAATAGGGTTAAATCTCATACAGGGGCCTGGCGTTATTTTCTCCTTATTATGGGCACGCTATTTTCCTCAGTAGTGGCTTCTGAGCAGTCTCCCTATCCTGACAACGTCTATTGGGGCGATACCCACTTGCACACCAATCTGTCGGTCGATGCCTACAGCTTGGGAAACCGGCTGTCTCCTTCAGACGCCTATCGCTTTGCGCAAGGCGAACAGGTAAAAGGCTTTCAGGGGGTGCCTCTAAAACTAGAGCGCCCGCTGGATTTTCTTGTGGTGGCGGATCACGCGGCCAATATGGGTGTCTATCCGGCGCTGGAAGCAGGTGATCCACAGTTAATGGCGACCGAAGTTGGGAAACAATGGCACACCCGCTTACAAGAGGCTTTGCCCAATATCCTCAAGGCGAAGGAGTTTTCCTACAAGGCGGGGCGTACGTTGGTAGAACTACAGAACCATTCGGTACCCATAACAACAAAAGCTTTCCAGAAAACGGTTTGGGAAAAGGTGGCAGCAACAGCAGATCGTTATAACAAACCAGGCAAATTCACCGCATTTATCGGCTATGAGTGGACCCCCATGGAGACCTACATACATCGGGTCGTGGTTTTTAAGGACGGTGCCGAAATGGCGAGCCAAACACGGCCTTTCACTCAGTTGGACAGTCTCAAACCCGAGGATCTGTGGGACCACCTCGCGGACTACCACAGAAAGACAGGGGGGGAAGTGTTGGCTATCCCCCACAACGCGAACCTGTCGCCGGGAAATATGTTTGCGTTAACTGACTCACAAGGGAAATCCTTCACAGTATCCTACGCTAAAACGCGCAGTCGCTGGGAGCCTTTACTGGAAGTCGTACAACAAAAAGGTGACAGTGAAACACACCCATTGTTGTCGTCATCGGATGAGTTTGCCGATTATGAAGTGTTGGAACCTTACAAAAAAACGAGGGAAGGGCATCACCGTTACGAATATGCTCGTTCCGCCCTGAAGCTGGGCATATCAGAGCAAAATCGGCTGGGTGTCAATCCGTTTAAATTTGGCATGCTCGGCAGTACCGATTCTCACACTTCACTATCCGCGGCGGAAAACAAATCGTATTGGGTCACTATCCCTGTGACTGCGGGCAATGAAATGTGGTGGCGTCACTCTGTCGGAGGTTATGCCGCCATATGGGCACGGGAAAATACCCGTGAATCCCTGTTTGACGCCATGCGGCGCCGGGAGGTCTATGCCACCACCGGGTCCCGCATTCGGTTACGTTTTTTCGGCGGATGGGATTACGATAAAGACGATGCTCTTAAGTCTGATCTCGCCAATGTCGGTTATACAAAAGGTGTCCCCATGGGTGGTGATTTAACCCGGGCCCCCGTGAACAAGGCCCCCAGCTTTCTTGTCCGGGCCATAAAAGATCCCGATGGTGCGAACCTCGATCGCGTGCAGGTGATCAAAGGGTGGCTGGGTAAAGATGGCGAGCTGTATGAAAAAGTCTACAACGTTGCACTTTCTGATAACCGTGTAGAAGACAAAAACGGAAAAGCCCCGCCCGTGGGCAACACGGTAAACGTCGAAGGTGCCAGTTACACGAATACTATCGGCGATCCTGAGTTAACCCGGGTTTGGACCGATCCGGATTTTAAAAGGAATGAGCTGGCGTTTTACTACGTACGCGTTCTGGAAATACCCACGCCGCGTTGGCCGGCTTACGCCATCAAAAATAGGGGGTTGGCTGTTCCCGGGGAAGTGCCACTGGTTGCACAACAGAGGGCGTACACCTCCCCGATTTGGTATACGCCCTCGTTGTCTGAGGTACAGAAAGATTAGAGCAACCGTATCTATTCCGATATTTTTCCTTTGATGCAGCGTTATGGCTATACAGGTGATCTGTTCGTCAATTCAATGGTTTCTCCCTCAAGCGGCGAGGGCGGCACCTTTGTCTATCGCAGGCGCAAATCCGTGGGCGTGCTGGGCGGTATCCTCGGCTGGGACTACCCTCTGGCACTCGACGCTGGCAATAGCCTAACATCTGGAACATTATCGAAATAAAAATAGTCGAACGAGCTGAAACCAAAAATTGGTTGGACCAATTATTGACAACGTTGTGTATTGCTGAAAATTAAAATTATTAAATATCAATGAGTTGTATGATTTTTCGGCAAGCTCTCATTTTGTCATTGTATAAAACCGTGTTATTTGGCTAGATTAACCTGATCGCGATACTTTACTTTCGCCCAACCGATAACTGCCCATGCCTCGCACATCAACACCCAAAACTGTACAGGCCTCAATGCCCGCGCGCGTTGCCCATCAAATCGAGGCAATGATTCTTGATGGCCGCCTGGAAGCGGGGCGCCGTCTGCCAGCGGAACGCAGCCTCTGCCAAAGTCTCAATGTTTCCCGCAATACCCTGAGGGAAGGTCTGAGGGAATTGCGTTCCCGTGGCGTGATCGAAACGCGCGGTGGCAGTGGCACGTTTGTGTCCGAGTTCAGGGAACTGCAAATGCTGCAGCCGATTACGCCACTGCAAAACTTGCTGCAGAATCATCCCGACACCCTGGATGGATTATTGCAAGTACGTCGTTTGCTGGAAGGGGAGGCGGCTTACCAGGCTGCGCGTCGGGCGTCGGAAGATGACCTCGAGGAACTGAAGCGGGTATATGGCAGCCTGGTAGCGCAGCTTACCGACATGGACAATCGTGGCAGTTACGCGGAGCGAGACATCCGTTTTCACCGTGCTATTTATGCGGCTGCCCACAATCCGATTTTGATGTTGGCGCTCAACAGCTTTCGCGATTTGATGACGAGTTTTATGTTTGGCAGCGCCACTAAACTGTATCAGCAGCCGTTGACAAAGCGCCGCTTGCGAACCCAGCACCGGCGTATTTATCGCGCGATTGTTGAGCGCGATGCCGCCGCCGCCCGTCGCGCCGCTATCGCCCATATCGATGCGGCGGCGGCAAGCTTGAAGGAATTAACGGATTTGGGTCGCACGTCGGTTGTCGCACGTCGCACGCCAACGGCCAAAGACAACCAGAAAGATGGCTAGATACGGTTTCATAACTACTGTCGCCGAACCACTTGGGCCGAACAAAGCAATGGCCCGAGGATCTTGGCGTGCGACGTGCGACGTGCGACGTGCGACCCAAAAATAAACCCACCCAATTTCCCGATCACCAACCAAGTCAGAAAAAATCATGCCTTCACTGAATAACTGCCACAACATCGCCAACTTGCGCAAACGGGCCAAAGCCAAATTGCCTGCGCCCATGTTTCACTACATCGACGGTGGCGCCGATGATGAATGGACTTTGCGCCGCAACACCGCCGCCTTTGACGACTACCAGTTGCTGCCCAATTACCTGACAAATATCGAGGCCATCGACCTTTCAACGGAGGTGCTGGGTACTCGGCTCGACCTGCCATTTTTTCTGGCGCCAACCGGTATGTCGCGGCTGTTTCACCACGAAAAAGAGCTGGCCGCCTGTCGGGCGGCAGATCAATTCGGCACGCTGTACAGCCTGTCGACACTCTCTACCACCAGTCTTGAAGAGGTCGCTGCAGCAACCAGCGGCCCCAAAATGTTTCAGATTTATATTCTCAAAGACCGTGAACTCACTCGTGAATTTGTCGAGCGCTGCAAGGCGAGCGGTTACCGGGCGCTGTGTTTAACGGTGGACACCATGGTGGCGGGCAATCGCGAGCGAGACCTGGTCAATGGCATGACCATGCCACCCAAAATTACCGCAAAAAATCTTTTTAGCTATGGCAGCCGTTTTCACTGGCTGTTCAATCTGCTGCTAAAGCCGGACTTTAAACTGGCGAACGTAGTCCACCGCGTCGATGCGCTTGGAAAAGGTGCCATGGGCCTGATCGACTACGTCAATAGCCAGTTTGATCGCAGTGTCACTTGGGACGATGCCGCCTGGCTGGCCGAACAGTGGGACGGCCCCTTTGTAATCAAGGGGCTGCAATCTCCAGCTGATGCCCGGCGCGCAGTGGACATAGGTGCCACCGCGTTGATGGTGTCCAACCACGGTGGGCGCCAGTTGGAGGGCGCTCCGGCGCCAGTGGATTGTATTGCACCGATACGCGACGCTGTTGGTGAGAAACTGCAGTTGATTGTCGATGGAGGTATTCGCCGCGGTACCCACATCATCAAAGCCCTGGCACAGGGGGCTGACGCTTGTTCCATCGGGCGGGCCTATCTTTATGGTTTGGCCGCCGGTGGGCAAGCTGGCGTTGAACGCGCACTCGCACTTTTGAAAACCGAAATGGAACGCTCCCTCGCGCTGTTGGGAGTGAGCGCCAGCAGTCAGCTTAACGCGCAACATTTACTACCTTTACGAAAGGAATAACTATGATGAAGCGCTTTTATATTAAATCGGCAATATGCAGGAGGCGTTTATTCGTACAAGTTTACCTCCCTGTCCGATTTACCGGCTCCAAAACCCACAAGCATCCAGATATAAGCGGTGCGCGCCTTTCCTGGTTGCGTTTATTCAATAATTATTCACGGAGAACATAAATGTCAGATCGTAACTCCACAGAAACCACTTCAGACAACCTGTCAGATAGCGCCACAACATTGTCCCGACGCGGTTTTATGCAGCGATCTGCCGGAGCCTTGCTCGCTGCGGGCGCAATAAACCAACTGCTACCAGAAGCGGCGAGCGCGGGGACAGATAAATCTGAATGCTCGCGAGGGGCCGAATCGACAGCCACCGACATAGAAGCTCGCTATCGGCGTGCGCAATATCTTGATCAACTCAAATATACACGCAAACTGCGTAATACCACTCTTTTCCCCCACTGGGTTGGCGACAGCAATGTGTTCTGGTATGTGCGGGAGTTGCCTGACGAGAAACTCGAATACCGAATAGTGGACGCCAAAAGCCAATCAAACCAGGTGGCGTTTGACCATGAAAAACTCGCCAGATCACTGGCGCACGCTGTGGGTAAAAAAGTAGTGGATCGGCAAGAGTTGCCATTGCAGTCAGTGGAAATCACATTGACACCTCGCACCGTCAGTTTTGAGGCCTTCAATGAAAAATGGCGTTACGACGATGCCAGTGGTGCCTGTACAAAACTGAAGTCGTATCCAAAGGAGTGGGGTATATCGCCAGATGGCAAAAAAGCGGTTTTCGTGCGTGACTACAATCTCTGGTTGCGGGACCTTGCCTCGGGCAGCGAAAAACCTCTGACAACCGATGGTGAAAAATTTTATGTTTATTCCGGTATGCCGACTGTGTATGGCCGTCAGGAAGGGCAGTCCCTGGAAGTGAGCTGGTCGTCGGATTCGAAGTGGGTTTTCACTCATCTGATCGACACCCGCGAGGTCAAGGTCGCGCCACCTCTGATCCAGCACGTTCCCACGGATGGCACCCTGCGTCCCAATTTTATCCATCCCGACCGGCGTGTCGCCTTCCCCGAAGACGAACACATCGAATGCTACCGGTTTGTCGCGATCGACGTGGTCACCGGACAGGTCAATAAAGCGGATTTTGAGCCGACACCGGTGCTTTACCCGCCCTATGTCGGTTACTTTAGCGGCGGCCGCGGCTGGTGGAACAAGGATAATCGTCGCGCCTATTTTGTCCATCTGAAGCGCGGTGGTAAAAATGCGCAGCTCGTGGAGTTCGATACCCATACCGGCAACACCCGTGTACTGATCGACGATCCCCACGATGGTGTGATCGCCTTTCAGCCGATATCTCATCTGGTGCCTGTTTTTCAGCCGTTGCCGGAAACCAATGAAATTATCTGGTTTTCCGAACGCGACGGCTGTGCGCACTTTTATCTGCATGATCTCAACACGGGTAAGTTGAAAAACGCGATCACCGAAGGCGAGTGGGTGGTACGTAATCTGCTGCACGTCGACCTGGGCCGCCGCGAGCTGTTTATTCAATCTTCTGGAAGGGTACCGGGTAACCACCTTCACTACGGCGATATCTGCCGGGTGAATATCGACACCGGTGAATTAACACCGGTAGCTACCAGTAATGATGAACATACGGTATGCGATGGCCGCGACGCTATTGTTTACGGGGAGGCACGAGGGGTATCGGCCAATGGCAAGTACATTGCCCTAACTCGCTCTCGGGTGGACACCGTACCGGTCAGTTTGCTGCTGGATCGCGATGGCAATACCCTGATGGAGATTGAAACCGCCGATGTATCGGCGCTGATGGATGGTATGCCCTGGCCGGAGTCACTTAAATTCAAGGGCGCTGATGGCAAAACTGATATTTATGGTGTGGTATTCAAACCCTCCGGTTTTTCTCTGGACAAAAAATACCCGGTGATCGACAGCTCCCACTATTTTTGCTTTCCGACGGGTTCCTTCAGCAACAGCTCGCATGGGTTTTACCTGGATGCTGCACTGCTGGCGGAATTGGGCTTTATTGTAGTGATGATTGCTCCGCGTGGCTCCGGTATGCGTGACGCAAAATTCAACCACACAGACCGGAGCCTGATGGCAGCCAATAATCAGGCTGACTGCGTGGCGTGGATCAGGCAACTCGCCGAACATTATTCTTATATTGATATCGACAGGGTTGGTATCAGTCCGATTTATGGTAGCGTTTCGAGTCCTCTGGTTGGCATGTTTGAGTATCCGGACTTTTACAAGGTCGGGGTAAATATTTCATCTGCCGCTTATGGTCGCCTGAATTCCTCATTTGGCTTATACGAAGGGGACTGGCCTGATTTTGAAGAGATGGCAGAAAATTTCAAAGGCAAGCTGCTGTTAATTCACGGCATGATGGATGACGTCATTCCGGTGGCAATTACTTTTCGCGTAGTAGAGGCATTGCAAAAAGCCAACAAGGATTTTGACATGCTGATCTTGCCAAATCTGGGACACAGTTATTCGTCCTACGGCATGCGCCGAGCGTGGGACCACTATGTAAAACACCTGCTTGGTATTGAACCACCGAAAAACTTCAAATTGAAAACCGGGTATGATCTCTATAAAATGAAACTCGCAAAAATGCAGGCAGAAAAGAGCTGATCTGTGCGACCATTGAAATGGCGGAGTAACATTCCGCCATTACTCTTTCCCTTCGGTATGATCGCAACATGCCATCTGATACAACGCCTGTAACACAAGTCATGTAGTACACATCAAAGTCCGACTTTGGCTAACCTTTACTCGCTTCAGAATTTTTGGGGTCTTGACTCCTGCATGGAGACGCCATTACTCTGCCACGGCGACCCTGGCAGGGTGGAAATGCTGAATTTTCAAACAACACCTGGTAATTTGATTTGTGACCATTCCACAGTCAGGGCTGGCCAGAACTAATAACATCAGAACCACAGCAAGCGTAAACCCGGTCATAAAAAGCACGAGAATAATCCGATCCAGCAATTGAGGAGAAAACGAATGAAACTGGTATTCAGGCGCGCGGTAATTGCAACCGGTTTGACGGCATTGGCATTGGCCATACCAGTCATTCAAGCCGATGTCCAAAAAGGCGTAGATCATTCGCCGGTTTATGGCTCTACCGATGGCGCTGTTCCCATTATCGCCAGCAAAGGCATGGTGAGCGCGCGTGAAAAGCTTGCTACCCAGGTTGGGGCCGATATTCTGGCCAGAGGCGGCAATGCCGTGGATTCGGCAGTAGCAGTCGGTTTGGCCCTCGCTGTGACCTACCCCATTGCCGGCAATATCGGCGGCGGAGGGTTTATGGTCATCCATCTGGCCAAAGAGAACAAAACCACAACTATCGACTACCGCGAAATGGCGGCTGGTACTGCGAGTCACGACCTGTACATCGACGAAAACGGCAACATTGACCGCAACAAAGCCCTGTGGACTCGACTGGCTACCGGTGTGCCGGGCACCATCGCTGGTATGGCCATGGCCATAAAAAAGTATGGCACGCTGTCGTGGAAAGAAGTGGTAGAGCCAGCATACAAACTGGCTAAAAACGGTTTTGAAGTAAGCTACGAACTGGAAAAAACGCTCAGAGATTATAAAAAGCGTCTGATCAAGGACCCCGAAGCACGCAGAATCTTTTATAAAAAAGACGGTAGTAATTATCGCAAGGGCGATATCCTGGTTCAGAAAGATCTGGCCAATACCCTGTACCTGATTATGACCAAAGGGCCAGAAGAATTTTACAAAGGCAAAATTGCCAGGCTGATCGCAAAAGACATGGCCGACAATGATGGCCTGATTACCAAAAAAGATATGGCAGCCTACAAGGCTTACGAGCGCGATGCCGTATTTGGTACCTATAAAGGGTACACCATTGCATCAATGGGGCCTCCGTCCTCGGGTGGTGTTCATATTATTCAAATGCTGAACATGCTGGAAAACGACAACCTGAAAGAAAAGGGCGTTAATTCTGCCGCAACGTTGCATTTGTATATAGAAGCCATGCGTCAGGCTTACGCTGACCGCAGCTTGTACGCGGGTGACCCCGGGTTTTCCAATGTGCCGGTCGAGCAGCTCATCGACAAAGCCTATGCGCAAAAAATGCGCGCCCGTATTCCGATGGATCGCGCCCGCAAATCGTCTGAAGTTGCACCCACCAAAAACCTGCGCAAGGAAAGCCTGCAAACCACCCATTACTCTGTTATGGACCGGGATGGCAACGCAGTCAGCAATACTTACACCATCAACGCCCGTTACGGTAATGGCATTGTCGCCAAAGGTACGGGTATCCTCCTGAACAACGAGTTGAATGACTTTGACCACTTGCCTTACGAGCCCGATAAAAATGGCAATATCAGTGGTCAGGCCAATGCGCAAGAACCGCACAAACGACCCCGTTCTTCCATGAGCCCCACCATCGTTTTAAAAGACGGCAAGGCATTTCTGTTGACGGGCAGCCCTGGTGGCAGCACCATTATCAACACAGTGTTTCAAACCATCATGAACGTGATTGAGTTTGACATGAACGTCGCTGCTGCCACCAACAAGGCGCGTATCCACCATTCGTGGATGCCCGACGTTACCTTGATCGAGCACAGCATAAACAGGGATACGGTTAATATACTCAAGGCCATGGGGCACAACCTCAAGTACCGAAATCAGTTGGGCGATACCAACAGCATTATGTACCGCGATGGCTATTTTTACGGTGCCGATGACCCTCGCAGTTATGATTCAGCGACAATTGGTCTGGATTAGTCGTTTGCGCCCGGATTTACAAAGTTTAAGTCCGGGCAATTTTGCCCTGAATCTGGCTTGAATCTTCTTTCGATTGTACAGGGTATTTGCTTTTCAGATGAACAGCTTTAACTAACGATAAAGATACAGGGCTGTGCAAATTGCTCCGTAGATTAATATGCCAATTACGGCACTCTGCACTGTGATTTTTCGGTCTGATTGGCGTCGGCTCAGTTTTACATAAAAAAAATAGCCCAGCGCAGGTATAAACCAAAGTCCGGCCGCATGGACATATTTGCCTGAATCAAATTGCAACATGCCAAAAATGGCAAACAAAGAGGCAAGAGGCACAGTAAATGCCGCGTAAAGGCTTTGAAGTATATTTTTTAATTCACTACGCATATTACTACCGGGATGGCTCTGACCCGTTGTATTTATTAGTGATTTCCTCTATCGAATCATATTGATATGTGGTATCCAGAACCCCATCTCCAGTGGTGTCCACTCTGGCTGTCTTGAGCTTGAATGGGCCATATTCTTGAAGTTTTACTACATTTTTAGTGGCTGGATCTATAAAGCTGATTGTTTCCATGGTGCCATTTCCAAATGTGATTTGATAATCTTTAAATCCATCACCTGTAGTATCTGATTTTTGCCATATGGCATTACCGTAGTCGTAATGTGTATCCGTTTCAAAGGTGCCATTAAAATCTTCATCTGAAGAGGATGATTTCACAAAGCCATGTCGATCAAATAAATAAATAAAGTCAACTTTTCCATCAAAGTTCCGGTCAAGTTCGGTTTTTGACAATCTGTCATTTTTGTAAGTCCATTTTTCGTCGAGTGCTCCATCACCATCATAATCAATACCGTCTTCAGTGATGGGGGTGTGGTAGTAAATTGTCAGTGCAGTAAGTCCACAGAGGACGCCAAATGCCCATGGGCCAAAACTCCCCTTTTTTCTGGCAGTGGTGTTTGGTGTGTCAGTTGGCTGACTGGAATCCCATTTCTGAATAATTGACCTTGCCTCTGTGTAGTCAGCTTCATCAACCATAACTCTGATTAATCCGATAGCTGGAAGTTCACCGACACCTCCCTGCAAGTATTCGCCATCAATTCTTGCGGACAGGCCTGCCTGTTTCAGCAGGTTTAGAATCATATGGGCTTCTATAGTATTTGATGCTTCATATAATAATTTCATGAATACTATAAAGCCCTGCCTTCCGTTTTTTAACGCTGCTGTTAGTGAGGAAAACCGCATCAATGCTTTAGGTAGGCGGTCATCCCTGGTCCAGTGCAAGGTTAGCTTGATAGTCATGCGTTGACAACTGCCCCGGATTCCCGCTTGGTATATGTACATTACTTGGGTTTTATATGGACGATACGCTCACCGTCGCTGCATAAATCTGTTATCCTGCCGGTTTGTTCAACACCGGGCGCGATGATAGTGCGCGTTCTTCAGCTTCCAACTTCCACTGTTTGTGGCGTCCTGCCTGGTCTGCCCGGTATTTAACATAAATAATTGACGGGGATCCTTTAGATGCAATTGTTAACTACGTTGTCTGCCGCTTTGTCGGCAATTACGAAATCACTCAGAATTTGGTTAAGTGTGGGTATTTTGTGCATGCTTTCCGTGCCAACCCTGGCAGATACCCTCACCGGCTTCTCCAAAGAGTCCGCCCGGCGACAACAGGCGCTGGAAGCAGATTTTCGCACGCGGCTTTCCGCCGACGAGATCTCCGGATGGGCCAAAGACCTGGCGGCCCGCGCCCATCACGCTGGCTCTGAACACGGCAAGAAAAACATCCAGTACATCGCCAGATTGTTTAGAGAATGGGGCTATCAGGTAGAGATTGAAAATTTCGATATATTGCTGCCAGTCCCCAAAGAACGTTCTCTGCAAATGCTGGCACCATCGACATATACAGCAGTGCTGCAGGAAGACATTGTCCCCGGCGACAAATCCTCCGCCAGTCGCAGTGAAGTGTTGCCACCCTACAATGCCTTTTCTGTCGATGGTGATGTGACGGCAGAACTGGTATTCGTAAACTACGGACTACCCGAAGACTACGACATGCTGGAGCGTTACGGCATTGACGTAAAAGGCAAAATCGCCATCGCCAAATATGGCCGATCGTGGCGTGGTATCAAGCCCAAACTGGCGGCGGAAAAAGGGGCCATAGGTACTATCATTTATTCCGACCCCGCCGACGACGGCTACGGCGCGGGCGACGTCTATCCCAAAGGCCCCTACAAGAATGCCAGTGGTGTGCAGCGTGGTTCTGTGATGGATATGCCACTCTATCCGGGCGACGCACTCACACCCGGTAAACCTGCCATTAAGGGTACTCCGCGTTTGTCAATCAAACAGGCCCCCACTATTACCAAAATACCGGTATTGCCCATTTCTTATCGAGACGCACAACCCCTGTTGGCTGCATTGGGCGGTGAAGTGGTACCCCCTGAGTGGCGTGGCGGCTTGCCTATTACCTATCACCTTGGGCCGGGACCGGCAAAAGTGCGCTTGAAGGTGGCTTTTGACTGGCAGCGCATCAATATTGGCAATGTTATCGCCCGCTGGCCGGGTGCGGAATACCCAGACGAGTGGGTGTTGCGCGGTAACCACCACGACGCCTGGAATCACGGCGCCGGAGATCCTGTATCCGGCATGGTGGTAGTAATGGCAGAGGCAAAAGCCATTGCCGAGCTTGCCCGTCAAGGTCACCCACCCAAACGCACGCTGGTTTACGCCGCCTGGGACGCCGAAGAACCGGGTTTGATCGGTTCAACCGAATGGGTGGAAAAGCACCGCAAAGCACTGCTGGATAAAGCAGTGGTTTACCTGAACACAGACGGGAATGGTCGCGGTTTCGCCTATGTCGGTGGCAGCCACACGCTCGAGCCCTTTTTTAACGAAGTGCTGGGCGCGGTGTCGGACCCGCAAACCGGTGTAACCGTTGGCGAACGCTTGCGTGCTTCAATTGCAGTAAACGGTGATGCCCAACGTCGCAAAGATTTGGGTAGTCGCAAAGATTTACGAATTTATCCGCTGGGTTCAGGGTCGGACTTTACGCCGTTTTTGCAACACTCGGGAATTGCCTCAGCCAACATGGGTTTTGGTGGCGAGGGTGAAGGCGGTAGTTATCACACTCTTTATGACACCTACGAACACTACACGCAATTTATTGACCCGGGTTTTGTTTACGGTGTCGCGCTGGCCGATATGGCAGGCACCGCCACTCTGCGTATTGCCAACGCCGAGGTATTGCCATTCCGATTTGGCGGCCTGGCTGACAATCTGAATTTGTACCTCAAACAACTCGAAGAGCTGGCTGGCAAGCAACGGAAAGCAGCTACACAACGCAATAAATTGGTGGCCGACAACAGCTACAAACTGGCCATGGACCCGCAACACTCATTGGCTTCACCCAAACTCAAAGCGGAAGTGCCGTATTTTAATTTTGCACCACTAAAAAATACTCTGGGTGAGTTAAATGAGGTCGCTACAGATCTGGACAAACTGCTCGATGCCGGAGATATTGATGCGGACAGCATTGTCCAGGTAAATCGCCTTCTGTACCTTACAGAACGCAAGTTAACCTCAGAAAAAGGTTTACCGGGTCGAAGCTGGTATCGTCACCAGATTTATGCGCCTGGTTTTTATACCGGGTACGGTGTCAAAACATTACCGCGCATTCGCGAGTCTATCGAAGCTGAACTTTACGATACGGTTGATGGCGAAATTCAGGTTGTGGCAAATGTATTGGACCAATTTGCCGAGCACCTGAAAAAAATCGCCGCAGCGGCGAAATAGCCATTCCGCTGGTCTGGCAAATGACGGGACTGAATGAGTCGAATCTACTGGGGAACACGGCGAGATGCTGACAAGGCCTTTATTATGGTACTTCGATTACTGATACCATAACCGGCTGGTTTGCCGCGTATGCACATTCAGGAGTCATAGAGGAAATAACAGGTACCCGAGGAGTTGATAAATGATTGACACTGCACTCGATTTTTTTGGTGGCAAGGGATTGTTCAGCAAAGTTTTGACAGTACTGCTGGCATTGTCTTGTGCCGGAATTGTTGCGGCCGGGTCTACGCCGAAAATGATGAATGCCATGGTGCAAAACGGTTACGGTGGGCCAGAGGTTATGACCCTGCAACGAGTGCCAGTCAAGGAACCGCAGGCAGGGCAAGTATTGATTCGAGTGTACGCGGCGGCCGTAAACCCCATCGACTGGAAAGTGCGCGCCAAACGGTCTGAGGCTCTGGCTAATTCAGCAGATACTGTGATTCCGGGCTTTGATGTATCGGGAGTGATTGAAAAAACAGGCCCCGGTGTTACGGGCTTTCAGCCGGGTGACCCGGTGTTCGCAAAACTCGATATAGAAATTCCTCTGCCCACCGACAACGGCGCCTATGCCGAGTTTGCTATCGCTCCGGCGGGCAGTACTGTGGCCAAGCCCGAGAATTTGACATACGACCAGGCGGCGGGCCTGGGAATTGTCGGCTTTACCGCCAATAGGGGTATTCACCATGCCAATGTGCGCAAGGGGCAACGCGTATTTATCAATGGTATCGCCGGTGGAGTTGGCAGTGCCGCAGCGCAAATTGCCAAGGCGCGGGGGGCTTATGTTATTGGCACAGCTTCCGCTCGGCACCATCAATTTCTGGAGTCAATTGGTGTGGATCAGATCATTGATTACACAAAAGTGGACTTCGAAGATGTGATAGAAGACGTGGATTTTGTCTTTGATACGGTTGGCAACATTACCGAGGAGCGAGCCTTTGCGGTGCTCAAGAAAGGTGGATTCTATGTTGGTCGTGGGTCTGAAGAGGGTTGCAAGGCTGCCGGTGTGGGTTGCCACAACATGTCTGGTATGCAAGAGCGGTCCGGCGAGTTGCTGCAAGAGGTGGCCGATTTGGTAACGGCAAACCAGTACATTGTTAATATTGACCGGTCTTACCCTTTGGTTGAGGCGGGCAAGGCCCATCTCTACGGCGAAGAGGGCCATACACAAGGCAAGATCGTCCTGCACGTAGTAGCTGATAAAGCAAAAGAAAAATAGCCTTTACCGGTATCTGATTCTCGCCTGGCAAGGAACAGTTCTTCTTGTCAGGCGTATCTTCATCAAGTCCGTTCTCATTTCCACTGGTTCATCACCCGGTGCCAATATCACCTGAATTCCCCTGCATGGTTGTACACCGTGCGCGTTTGTTAGTCTGATGCGTGTATATGCTTAAGCGAGAAAGATCGCGTTTTCAGTGGAGCCGGTAAGAGTGATGTGATGACCAGCAACAGCGGTAACGTTTTCGAGCTGCAGCGGCGGTTAAATAAAGACCGTCAGGCTGTGCTTGAGCGCCTGTTTAATGAGCATGCGACCGCTTTGCGTATCTTCTTGCGTGGGCGACTGGGGCACGGCGAGGAGCTGGAAGACGTTCTGCAGGAAGTTTTTGTCAGACTGGCCCGCATGGACGACCTGCCAGAAAGGTTGGAAGCAGGTCGCAAAGGCAGCAAGACGTTTATATTCACCATTGCCAACAACCTGATTGTGGATATGGAGCGCCGCAGGGCGGTGAGATACAGGTACAACGAAGCAGAGTCGGCAGACGCGATCCTTTCTTATTCGCTTGACAAATACGCTGGCCGCTATAGCAATGATTTAATGGGCGAACTGGAAATCAGAGAAAACGGCGATGGTTTTGATTTCTTGTACGGTCAAGGCATGAAGGGCCATTTTACCCACCTGCACTTTGATACTTTCCTGTCTCAAACCCCTGCCCCGGTGGCCCTGTCAAATGACGGTAACGTGCCAGCTGTTTTTGGTATGGATGTTGACGGTTCCATCAGCACTCTGACCTTGGGCGGGGTTGTTTACACTAAAAACTGACGAAAACGGTATGCACCTGATGTTAACAACCCTGGTGTGACCTGTTTTAATCATCAAGTATCAGAATGATCAATATGCAGGCTGGATTGGCGCCCTGGGTCGATCCAGCCTGCGTTGACCCACGAATTTTCAAGCGCCTGTATTACAGCTCGAACTTGCTAAACTGCGCAACTACATTGTGACCCCAAGCGTATGCCGCCGCAGGCATTGCTGGCCTGTTCTGCTTTTTGATTCTGCGGGATAATAGTGCAACTGTCTGTAAATTCTGAACTTTTCCAATTCTACGCAACATTGAGTCTACGAGGTAGGGTATTCCACTGACTGCACGTGTACATATATAGAGCATGGAAAAATTGTCTACTATTTAGTTGATCACCCTGTTTGGGTGCTAGCCAGTCGTATAAGGGTATAGGGCTTTGGCAGTGGTAACATGATTATCGATGCAATACATGAAAAACAACGTCTTTGATTTGTCGGATTGGCGCGAGTCAAAACAACAAGTGCTTGAGCGATTGTTCAGTGAGCACGGCGCCGCCTTGCGCTCGTTTCTGCGGGGGCGGTTGGGTCTTGCCGGCGAACTGGATGATATTGTGCAGGAAGTTTTTCTGAAGCTCGCCAATATTGACAACCTGTGCGAGAGAATGGCTGCCGGGCGCGGTAACAATCGCGCGTTCATTTTTACTGTGGCCAATAACCTGGTTGTTGATCTGGAGCGCCAAAAAACCGTGCGGCGCCATTACGATGAATCGGAAAAGGACAACGCTGGAAGTGTGACTCTGGAAGTAACACCCGAGACTATTCTGGTTGCCGAGCAAGAGCTGGATATTGTCAAACGCACCATCATGTTATTGACGCCCAACTGTCGGCAGGTTTTTGTGCTCAATCGATTCAAACATCAGAGTTACCAGCAGATCGCCGACCAAATGGGTGTGTCGGTCAAACAGATCGAAAAATACATGTCTACGGCGCTGGTAAAAATCAGAGATGCCGTGTACCTGGCAAAGGGGGTGGAATAATGGCAAATAACCAGAGTTCTACCGGTAAATGGCGAGCTGCTCGACATATTGCCCGTCTATTTTCAGGCAACATGATTGAAAAAGATGAACAGCTTATCAGTGGCTGGCGTTCGCAAGATCCTGAATATCAGGCAAACTTTTTAACGACGGTGCATGTACTTTCCAGTATTGACGGTTTGGCAGAGGATCCTGATATTCAGCAATTGCTGGAACAGCCAGTTCGTCCGACCTATGGCAACAAATTGCGCCAATACTGGCCCAGCCTGGCAGTAGCCGCTGGTGTGTTGTTGGTGGTACTGGTTGGTGTGGGTACGTGGTTAAAACCCGAATCATCAAGCCTGTCATCCAGTGATATTCAGCGTTATGTC
>JBNKFQ010000361.1:0-8230 GCA_050289385.1 Porticoccaceae bacterium
GCTTCCACTTTGGGCAATACAATCAGGTCGGTGGCCTTGCTGACCGCAACTTCCAAATCGGCTACAGCCATCCTGGTCGAGGCATTAATGCGCACAGCCGTTGTCTGGGCAGAAGTCGAAAAAAACGCTAAGGCCTTTTCCAGCTCCAAGCGGGCATCAGCTTTCTGCTCAGGCGATACTCCATCCTCCAAATCGAGAATCACCCCATCGGCTCCGCATGAGCGGGCTTTCGCCCAATAACGTTGTTTGAGGGGGACAAATAATAAAGAGCGGTATAAGGGAGTATTCATTTTTCCTGCCTTTATATTTCGCCAGGTGTTGAAGGTTCTATGGAAGCCGTAGCCTTCATGGCCAGCTCTCCAGCCTCGGACTCGGCCCAAAGGTCGACACCGGCTTCGTTTCGCTTTGCATTTACCCTGAAAGTACTGTTGTCAAAAAGAGGCTTTACCGACTGAAAAGTAAAGTGTTTAACCCTCTTGTCCGGTAGATGTTCTCTCAACAGATTGAGCAAACAAGTGGCAATCAAAGGTCCATGCACCACCAGCCCCGGATAGCCCAAAGCATTCCGGCAGTAATCTTCGTTGTAATGAATCTGATGGCTGTTGAAGGTCAAAGCCGAATAACGAAACAGTAAAAACGGGTTTGGACTGATGACCTTTGTCCAATCCAGGTCGGCTGAAAAGGGCCGGGGTTTACGACTGGCAAGTGAAGGGGTGTTTGCCATATAGACAATATCCTGTTCCTCCAGAAGACAGCCGCCCAGGCTGTCGGTAATTTCATGCGCGACAGTCACAAAAGCCAGCCGGGATGCCTTGCCGTCCTTAAAGGTAATGTCCCTGACGACAGATTTGCGCTCTATCGTTTCACCCAGTGTTAGTGGCCGCCGCAACCGCAGCCGCCCACCGGCCCACATGCGCCTGGGGTATTGGTCGGGAGCAGCGATAATACCGGTTTTAGGATGCCCTTCGATATCCAAAGCCGATGTATGGCTCGCCTCATTGAAGAATATCCAGTGCCAACCCGGCAGCAAATAAGTCTGATCCGAAAACAGAGCATCCAAATCGAGCGTGCACCGTAACGCTGAAATCCGGTCGTGACTCAGAACATCCTGCGCTATTCCGGTATTTCCCAACCAGCGCTCAATGTAGTCAGATTCATG
The DNA here is from genome assembly GCA_050289385.1 of Porticoccaceae bacterium. Classification (GTDB taxonomy): domain Bacteria; phylum Pseudomonadota; class Gammaproteobacteria; order Pseudomonadales; family Porticoccaceae; genus JBNKFQ01. The sequence goes on from JBNKFQ010000361.1 coordinate 1,160, forward strand.
GGATTGCGCCAAGTGGGTATGCGCCAAACCGGAAGGCAGAAATTCCTCTCGCACGCGAGCAGTATGCTCACCCACCACCGGAACCGGGCTGAAACTGCCGCTATCCCATTCGGTTTTGATCGCAGGCGCGGGAAGCCCGGCGTTCACACCCGATGGCAAGGTCACGGGCCAATATCTCACCAGGGGATGATCAACGACCTCTTGCAGGGAGTTCAGGAATCCAAAAGCCATTTCCGCTTCGCTCAAGTCTGTTTCCAGCGTTTCGCGAGTATGCCGATAAAAGGCATCCTGAATGATGCTTTCAAGACGGTCTCGATGTTTGACACGTAGGTTATTGCTAACAAAGAGAGGATCAGTCGCCAGTGATGGCTTGCGCAAAACACGGTGACAGAAATTTTGCCACTCCCGCTCATTCTGTATCGCCAGAATAATGGTTTTACGGTCTCTGGTTTGAAAAGCGCCGTAGGGCGCAATGGTTGGATGTTTCAACCCCGAGGTATCCGGCAGTGAGCCGGCGTATTTTTGATGAAGCAATGGAACACTCATCCAGTCCACAGCGCTGTCAAACAAAGAAATTTTTATACCGCTTCCCTTACCTGTCTTGAAGCGACGCAGAACTGCCTGTTGAATACCGGTCAGAGCATTCATTCCCGCCGCAATATCGCAAAGGGAGATACCGATTCTTGAGGGGTGACCGGGCGGGCTGCTGCTGGCAATGAGTCCGCTTTCCGCCTGGATCAGTAAATCATAGGCTTTTCTATTCTGGTAAGCATTATACTCACCGTAACCACTGATATCGCAGGTGATCAATCGGGGATATTGCTTTCTGAGTTGATCGGAACTCAGGCCGGCGCGAGTCGTGGCGCCGGGCGCCAGATTCTGGATGAACACATCGGCACGCGCCAGAAGCTCTTCCAGCAATGGCCGATCGTCCTCGGATTTAATGTCGAGAACCACGGACTCCTTGCCTCGATTGGCCCAGACAAAATAGGAAGATTCACCCTTCACCGCGTGATCGTAGCCGCGGGCAAAATCACCGGTTTTTCTTTCTATTTTGATAACCCTCGCACCCGCATCCGCCAAATGGCAGGAACACAGCGGCGCGGCCAACGCCTGCTCAAGGGAAACCACCAACAGTCTTTCACAGGGTTTAAGAGGTTGCTGTATAGCCATAACAAACGCTCAATAAGACCGGGGTAAACCCAGTTCGTGTTCGGCCAGGTAGGCCAGTATCAGATTGGTCGAGATCGGCGCTATTTGATACAGGCGGGTCTCCCTGAATTTGCGCTCAACATCGTATTCTTCCGCCATGCCGAAACCTCCGTGGGTTTGCAGACACATATCCGCTGCCGCCCAGGACGCTTCCGATGCCAGGAGTTTCGCCATATTCGCTTCGCTGCCCAATTTGGTTTTGTTTTCCACATGACCGGAAGAAAAATTTCGCGCGGCCCGGTTGACGACCTGTTCGGCAGCGAATGTTTGTGCATAACAGCGGGCGATGGGGAACTGTATACCCTGATTCTGGCCAATGGGCCGTCCGAAAACCTGGCGGTTACCCGCATAATCACTGGCCTTGTTGATAAACCAGTAGGCATCCCCAATACACTCCGAGGCAATCAGAATACGCTCCGCATTCATGGCCGACAAAATGATCTTAAAGCCCTGCCCTTCTTCACCGATCAAACACGAAGAAGGAATAGACAGGTTATCGAAAAAAATTTCCGTGGTGGCATGATTGATCATGGTTCGTAGCGGGCGAATGGTCATACCGTTTTCACGGGCGTGTTCCATATCCAGAAGGAAAACCGACAACCCCTCTGATTTTTTTTGACCATCGCAACGAGGCCGTGTTCTCGCGAGCAAAATCATCAAATCGGAATGTTCCGCACGGGAAATCCAGACTTTTTGTCCATTGATAAGATAATCATCACCCTGACGAACTGCCGTGGTGGTGATACGGGTGGTATCCGTTCCGGCATTGGGTTCGGTGACACCGAAAGCCTGTAACCTGAGTTCACCCGATGCGATCCTGGGCAAATACTTCCGCTTTTGCTCGCTGCTGCCGTAATTGAGCAATGAACTCATGGTGTACATTTGCGCATGACAAGCGCTGGCATTAGCGCCGAATTCATGAATAGCCTGCATCAGCTGCGCACCAAAGCTCAAAGGCAACCCACTGCCACCATATTCTTCCGGGATCAGGCAGGCCAGCAGGCCGGCGTCGGTTAACGCTTGAACAAACCCGGACGGATAAGCACGTTCTCTATCGTTATCGCGCCAATATTCTGCGGGAAACTCTTCACATATCTGTTTTGCGGTTTCCCTCATGGGGGAAACCAGATCATCTACATTCGTCATTTGGCTTTACACATTATCGAATTGCGTTTGAAAAAATTGGGCAATGACAGCCTCTCTTATTGATCACTTGACTTGTGTCAGTATAGTGATCACCATGTCATAATTAAAATATACTTTTATTAGTTAAACCATAAACTTTCCTTATGAATACCAACTCACTCAGATATCTACAAGTTACCGCGTCCTCAGGAAGCTTTACCAAAGCGGCTGAATTGCTTGGTGTAGCCCAGCCGGCCGTGAGCATGGCCATAAAAAAACTTGAGGAAGAGTATGGTATTAGTTTATTTCATCGAGAAAATCGTCAAATTTTTTTGACTGACGAAGGCCGGATTTTCCTGGCCCACGCTGAAAAAATTCTAGCGGCCGTGGATGATGCTGAATTGGAAATGAAAGAACTCAAAGGTTTGATACAAGGCACCGTCAGAGTCGGGATACCGAGCATGTTGGGCTCCTATTACTTCCCGCCTATATTAATGGCATTCCACCACTGCTTTCCCTCTTTGGAAATATCAGTCATTGAAGGGGGAACACTATCACTGCAAAAAATGCTCGAAAATGGTCAATTGGATTTAAGTATTATTATGCCCCTAACCTCCTCGGATCAACTGGAGACAAGGACATTGGTTCGAGAACAAATGTTAGTAGCCGTTGCTCGCGAACATGCTCTGGCAAAACGGAAAAACGTCACAGCAAAACAATTTTTCCGGGAAGAGTTAGCGTTATTCCACCCGGGTTACATCCATCGAAAAATTATCGATGAGTTGGCGGAAAAATCCGGAAACAAACCCAAAGTCATTTTTGAAACAAACCTCATCCCTTTAATTAAATCCATCATTAAACAAGGTTTTAGCATATCAACCCTATTAGCCATGGCCCTTGAAGATGAACCGGATATTATTGGATTGCCATTCAACCCACCGATCTGGCTGGACTTACGCATAGCCTGGCGAAAGGAAGGATATTTATCAAAGGCAAATCAATCATTCCTGTCGTTTTTATTGGAACAAGGCGTTGCCAGAACAACCCGATAACCATCACTGTCCCTCATTTTTTTTCATCCGGGAATATTATGTTGGGCCAACTCAGATTCTGCAGAATATTCAACCACAGACGGGCTGGAATTCGAGTTGGTCACATTGATTGTTACTAATGTCCCCGGGTTGAATTTTGCTGCCGACAACTGATGAGGTCGAACCGGGCGAAGTTTTTGATTCGATTGAAATTTTACTCAATTTTACCTTGTTTAACATGCGTAAACACCTGGTTTTGGCACTCAAATCGGACTTCCAGGGACGCGCAGAAAGCCGAAACAGAGCATAAAACCTGGAAGCGGTATTTTGCTATTCAAACGAGTTCTCCAAGCTCAAATATCGGCGAATTTTTTTAGCCTGTACACGACAATTTTTGCTAAGAGGAAAGATAACTCACTGATACAAAACGTGATTTCATATAATCAGGTTTCGCCAATGCCTGAAGCGACTGACAGCAGTCAAGCCTCCGGGGAAATCCACCCTGGTTGCTTCTTGACCAATAAAATGTCGTGTACAGAGTATTTCCTGGCATCTTTCCTTTGCTTTTCAATTACTCACTTTGGTTCGACCCCCTCGCCCGACCCCCTCGCCAAATCGCGGTTCCCAAACCTCTTGCCGCCCGTCTGAACCAACGAAACGGCTCGACTGATACTCACGCTGTTCGAAGAAAGTGGGGATAATTCTTACTATCCTCTCTTTATCTGGACTGTGGCACACCCAGGTAAGAGGAGAACTCATCTCAAACCCAAGTTCAATTCCGCGAACGGTATAACCTCCGTTTTTCGCACCGCCATGGGCGGTGGTTTAGCGATTTTAATTACAGGGTAGACTTTGCTTACTTGCCATTTTTAACCAGTTCCGTTAATCGAGGAATGTAATGCTTTTTCCATCTCCGATCAGCATTGTTAAACATTATTCAAGTGTTCGATATCGCTTCATTTTTGTTCGATTTCGGCAACTTGACAGGTGTGTAAAATGCATAAAGTCTAATCGTTGTTTTCCCATCCTGATCATGAAAACTAAAAATATAAGGGCTTTCTATTTCCCCACTCTCTGTAAAAAAAGAAGCCATCACAAGTAATTTTCCAAGTACAATTTTTAAAACTTTCATTTCTTTTTTGAACGTTTTCGGATTCAAACCGAATTTGCTAATTACATCCTCAAATGGATTTGCGTCTTTAATTGTGAAATATATTGTATTGCCTTCCTCCTCTTCCAAATTGTTAGTATTGTAATTACTAGACTCCATCCATAAATTAAAGTTTTTAAAATAAGGTCATATTTTTTTGACAGAGGAATCTATCGTAAATGTATAATCGAGCACCGTATTAATTACTACTTCATCACCTTCGGTATCCATTGTCATTTGAGAAAATATTTCATCACTATCATTCTCTTTTGTGCTTATTACTTCCTTTGCCACTACTTCCAAATTGACCACCATAAAAATCATCTAAATGAGAGTATTTTTTATAAAATAGATCATTTAACTTCACCTCATATTTTTACAACATATAATTATGTCATTTGCATCGATTTTTCGTCTTTAGAAAGAAAAAAATGACACGGCTATTACTTACTTGAATCCCTCCATTTTCGATAACGTCATCAATATTTATTACCTCTTTATGGCCGTTATCGGCTACTCAGGAACACATGTGTTGCGTGTTAACTAACTTCCCCAAACTTGTTTGTATACTCGCAACCAGTTCGAACCCAACACTTTATCTATTTCGGTTTGTGTCCAACCACGTTCTTTTAACCCTCGTTCAACATTAGGTAATCTCGAAATATCTTCAAAATTTTTAACCGTTCGAACAGGCCCATTGCTCAATGTATAGCTTGGAAAAGTGATGGCATTTTTAGAGTCGTAACCCGGACCATTACTCGGGCCGGTATAAAGACCTGCAAAATCAGACCCTACGCCAATATGATCGGCACTGACCAACCTTTTTAAATAATCATATTGATCCAAATGGTCAGCCAATGTAGCCTGCGGGCTGACAGGACCATGTGCTGCTTCCACCTGAGCATTACGACGATGAAAATCACTAATCGCGGTAATACCAATCACCCCGCCGGTTTTGGCAATCGATTCAAACACCCGATTAGAAGTTGCCCGCGGATTGGGGTTCAACGAAGCAACATTGGTATGGGTACAAACCACAGGAACGCCTTTTGATATGGCCAATGCATCCAGGCTGGTCTGTTCCCCCGTGTGGCCGCCTACATCCAGGATGATACCCAGCTTGTGGATTTCCTCTACAAAATGCTCGCCTTCCCTGGTGAGTGGTATGTCCGGCTCCAGACATCCACCACCAAAAATATTGGCCACGTTGTAACACAGCCCCTGGCTACGCAAACCCATTTCATAGAGTGCGCGCAGTGAATTTTCCATGGCACCTCGAAACATCATCGGCCTTTTATCCATCAGTTTTTCAATTGCAGTGCCCGATTGACTGTTCAAAACAATCGCTATTTTGTCCAACTGCCTGGCAGCAACAATGTCCGCAACGGAACGTGCCAGTACCACTTCATCAGCATGTTTATCTACAAATCGATATATCAAGCCTATATCCTGTAGCAAAATCCCATACTCCACAGATTTTGAAATACAATGGACACCGCCTTTGCGTAATGCCTGAAGATATTCCTTACTTAAATTACCAGCGGCCCCCGCTGCCAACCCATTGACAACAATGCGCCCGGATAGCGATTCAGAAGTGCTTTCCCGGGCAAATGACAATGTGGGCATCATCGCCGCAGCGCTTGCCACGCTCAAACCGCCTAAAAAGTGTCTTCGATTCTTAACACCTCGACTCTGCTTAATATTGTTCAAACCCCTCTAACGGTAGACATGATGATTGTGACCCACACCATTCCGAAGGATCACTCTTGCAACTTTACTTTCCTCGATGCGAGAGCATCTGATTTTTACTGAGAAATTACATCAAAACCTTCATTTAGGTTGCTAAAACCTTAAATTATTTCCTTTTTCCCTTTTTATAACGGTCAATCAGTCTACCTTTCAGCGTTAAAATGACCATAATATTCACATCAATCTATAGAAAATAAAGGTCAATCCCCCAACAAAGTTCACATGAATTCAAGGTGTACTTTAACCTGGTGGATTTTCCACACGATCTGACGTTTTTTCTATTTTTAGTAGTCGCCACTCCCTAAGCTTGCCTGCATCTTTTTTTCGGATAGCATTTATGACGATAGAGGGATTTACTCCATGAAAACACTGGTGATCGGTGGCGGCTTGATCGGCTTGACCAGTGCGTATGTATTACAGTCGATGGGCGAGTCGGTTACGCTGTTGGAAACCAATAACGGTGTTGCGCTGGAAACCAGCTATGCCAATGGGGGATTGTTGACAAGCTCAATGTCCGATCCCTGGAATGCCCCCGGGGTATGCAGGCAACTGGCCGGTTCATTCCTGAACCCTGACTCCGCCATCAAGTTGCGGCTGTCGGTCATGCCCTCACTGTTGTTTTGGGGGCTGCGTTTTTTCCACCATTCCAGCGCGTACCACCACCGCGCCGCGACGGCGGCCAATTATCAGTTATCGGTCTATTCGCTCGTTAAAACCCGGGAGTTGCGGGAGAAACTGCAATTGGATTACTCGTTCAGTGGGGCGGGTTCCCTAAAATAATTTCGCGACAAAACCGCCATGGCC
>JBNKFQ010000362.1:0-18982 GCA_050289385.1 Porticoccaceae bacterium
TCTGATTATGGCGCTCACCATGTGGCTCAAAGTCCTCAATCTCACCCTGATTAACGCCATTCTTTACGCCGGTGGCGACAACCGCTTTTGCCTGGTCAACGACCTCATCAGCCTGTGGCTGATCGGCCTCCCCATCACCTTATATGGCGCCTTCGTCCTACAACTCGACTACCCAGCGGTGTACGCCCTGGCCCTGGTGGCAGAGGTGATCAAGGCCGCGCTCGCCTATCACCGTGTGCGCGCAGGCCACTGGCTCAAAAACCTCTCCAAGGATCACCCCCCCCCAAACCCGATACAATTTACGAGTGATTGATTGTCCTCGTAATTGTTTAATACCATCCGGCGGCGACTATCTGTCATTCCGGCGTCGCGACTTCGCCGTGTGACGGCTGAATTGTTTGGTTGCTGCGAAGGAGAATGTCTATTTTTTAGTTTCTTTTGTTTGCGGTGAAATTAAGGTGTCGGCATATTTGATGACTAAGTCCTTCCGCAATTGTTGTTTTTGATAGGAGAAATCACTAATCGAAATAAATGTAAAAAACATGCTATAAATTAAACTTTATACTTAGCTATATAAAGTGCATTTTTGCTAGAATGATTATATTCGGGCATGGCTCAGCAAGCGGAGACTACTTTCAAAAGTACAAAACCGACCCGCTTTCTTCTCAGGATTTCAATTGGTTTTCCTCATTGAGAGGATGTTTGCCATGTGCCCCAGACGACAGAGTAACGATCTATATTTTCTGAAGCATCGAAAATTTGGTGGCCTTACGCTCCTGTTTTATTGGTTCGTGATCCAATATTATCGGATCAACCATTCAGTGGTGTAGTTAAAGGGACGAGCAACAGCATAAAAATATCAACAGCATAAGTAGCGGTTTTTCATGCCGACATCATTCTATTGAGAGGCAACATATAATGAACGATCTGACTATCAACACCAACATCACTAACCAGCAGGAAGCGAAAGTATACTGCGGGTGGGCGTGTGTTATATGTTGCGTAAAATGAACGATCATTCTGGTGCTAATTATCACCGATTTAGAAAAACCAAAAAAATTAAAGTTCAAGATGAGGATGTATCGTTGATGTATGCATCAACTTCCGCTACGGCCTATTGTCACTACAGTTGAGATTAAAGTTATGACAGATGAATTTAAAGATAATAGAGAATTAACAAACCCTAATGCGGATACGAAGGAAGTATCTAGTAAAATTGCCGAACGCCGAGGCTTTATGCATAAAGTTGGAGTGGCCAGTGCCGCTGTTTTTACTGCTTCGGTTTCCGCCCAGGGTGTGAGTCACTCGGCGAAGCTCGGTGTAAAAGACCCAGACAAAGTCCCGCCATCACCGGACCAAAACCCAGTCTCCACCAATGAAATGCTCGCCCGCTATCAACGGGCGCAAACCCTGGATCAAGCCGCGTCTATACTACGTAATGTTGTGCTTAACGCCAGCGTAGCGCCGCACTGGATCGGCGATAGCGATCATTTCTGGTACCTGCGTGAGACCCGGGCCGGTGAGGAATATCGTTTGGTTGACGCCGCAAAGCAAACCAATATCCCCGCCTTTGACCACGGTGCACTGGCAGCCGCGCTGGCGAAGGGCTCGGGAGAGCAGGTGAATCCGCAAGATCTGCCTTTAAGCAATGTTGAAATAGCCTTATCCCCGCCCAAAGTGACATTCACGGCCTTCAAAGCAGACTGGGAATACGACGTTGCCACTCGGCGCGTGACAAAACTGGATTACCCCCTGTCGCCGCAATGGCGGGTCTCCCCGGATGGCAAGAAGGCAGCGTTTATTCGCGACTACAACCTGTGGGTACGCGATATGCAAAGCGGCCGGGAACGGCAGCTAACCCATGACGGGGAAGAATTTTATGAGTTCGGCTATCCTCCCACGGTGTACGGGCGTCGGGAACTGGACCATCAGGACTTTCTTTGGTCGCCGGATTCCAAACGTCTGGTGACCCAACTGCGCGATACCCGTGCGGTGGGTATCGGCGTGCCACTGGTGCAGCATGTGCCCCCGGATGGCAGCTTGCGTCCGAACATTATCAACCCGGAGCGCCGGGTGGCCTTCGCCGGCGATGAACAGGTGGAAGCCTGGCAGCCGGTGTCCATCGACGTGCAGAGCGGTGCCATTCAAACCTTCGATTGCCCCCCGCAACCAATCAACCATCCGCCTTATCTCGGCTATTTTTCCGCCAACCGCGGTGGATGGATCGACAACCGCTACGTCTGGTATACCCACCAACATATCGACGAAACCCATACCCGCGTGCTGAAACTGGACAGCCATACGGGGAAATCCAGCGTTCTCTTTGAAGAGGACCCAGAGAGCTGTTTCCCGATTATCCCGAGGCAGACTCATCGCCGGGCACCGGCCATGTACCTGCCGGCATCCAGGGAACTCATCTGGTGGTCAGACCGCAACGGCTGGGCACATCTGTATCTCTATGATGCACTGTCGGGAAAACTCAAAAAAACGCTGACCCAAGGCAATTGGCTGGTTCGGAACATCCTGCACTACGACGCTGATCAGCGGGAATTATTTATCCAGACCGCAGGTCGTGGCTCCTGGCCGAACCCCTATTACCGTGACGTGTGCCGATTGAATCTCGACACCGGGGAACTTAACACCGTGGTGGCCTCGGACCATGAATATGTAGTCTATGAGCCCTATTCGGGTCCCGGCCGGGATACATCGGGGGTGTCCCCAAGCGGGCGCTATGTGGCGGTGACCCGTTCCCGGGTGGATGCTAACCCGGTGAGCCTGCTTCTGGACCGGGATGGCCGGGAATTGTTGACTGTGGAAACGGCGGACCCCTATGGCATGCCCGACTACAATGTCCCGCCGGAACCGGCGTTGGTCAAAGCGGCGGACGGCGAAACCGATGTTTATGCCGTGGTGACACGTCCCTCGGATTTTTCACCGGATAAATCCTACCCCCTTCTGGACTACACTTGGGGGCCGCCGGTCGGTGCATACAGCAACAACAGAAGCAGCTCAGTGGGTATGCCGGCGGCGGCTTATGCAGAACTCGGCTTTATCGTGGTGCAGGTGGCCGGACGGGCCAACCAATGGACATATCGGGAGAAGGCGTTTCAGGATTATTCCAACCCGGAGGTGCCGGGTGGCGGTTTCGGTTACAAGGTCGATGCTGTGGCTGCCATCAAACAATTGGCCCAGCGCTATCCCTACATGGATATCAACCGGGTCGGCGTGGTGGAGCCTATATCCACACCGGGCGTGCTCACCGCCATGCTAGTCTACCCCGACTTCTATAAAGTCGGGACGATCCAGTCCCCTCCGGCCGACAGCCGGCTTTTTCCCATGAACCTGTTTGCGCCGGATCATCCGCCCTACGAAGACTTCGCCGAAAATCTCCGCGGCAAACTTTTGCTGATACAGGGCATGATGGACGATGTGGTATCGGCCGGTGCGATGTTCCGTCTGGTGGAGGCGCTGCAAAAAGCCAACAAGCGCTTCGACATGCTCGTATTGCCCAATGTGGGGCATGCCCCTTCGGACTATGTCACCCGGGTCTGTTGGGATTATCTGGTGAGGCATTTATTAGGTGCCGAGCCGCCAGAAAACTTTAAGCTCATAGGCAGTGTCGGGGTGCGCACGTCGGGGGGAGCCTGACGGGTCCTTTTACTGCTTTTTCAAACACTACCCTGATACGAATGACGAAAACGAGATAATGGCACATGGCTGATCAAAGCGAACAGAACAACGATCAAACTGCCATGCCAACGCCTAGCATGGAGGGGCTTCCCGAAGGGGCCGGTTCACGGCGCTGGTTTATGAAGGGTGCAGGGGCAGCGGGGGTCGCACTGGCAGCCGGACTAACCGGGGTGAATCGCACCGCTGTGGCAGGCAATCATCCACCGGTTGGCCACGCCCCTTGCGAGCCACGAGCGGTGTCAACGGCCGATAACGACACCGTGCCAGCCGACGAGATGCTGGCCCGCTATCGGCGCGCGCGGCAGATCGACGAGGCCACGTTTATGCCGCGCAAGCTCGTATTCAATGCCACGGTCTATCCGCACTGGATCGACGACACGGATCAGTTCTGGTATGAGCGGGAGATCCGCACTGGCCGGACTTTTCGTTTGGTGAATGCGGCGCGGCAAACTAATGTTGCCGCTTTCGACCACCGGGCCCTGGCAAGGGCCTTGTCGAAACAGTCGGGTGAACAGATCGATCCGGACAACCTGCCGCTGGCTCATGTCGCCATGGCGTTGTCCACGCGCACGGTGACCTTTTCCGCCTTTGGCGCGGACTGGCTGTACAACGACCACACGAAACGATGCAGCAAGCTGGACACGCCGTTGTCGCCACTGTGGCATGTATCCCCCGACGGCAAGTGGGGCGTATTGGTGCGTGACTACAATCTATGGGTACGCGAAATGGCGAGCGGCCGGGAACGGCCATTGACCCGGGACGGCGAGCGGTTCCATGAATACGCCGGCGGTTCCACGGTATACGGTACGACGGGCGCACCGATCACAGACGTGCTCTGGTCGCCGGATTCCAAGCGCCTGCTGACCCAGTTACGGGATACGCGCAACGTGGAAAAAGGCATGCCGTTGGTGCAGCATGTGCCTCCGGACGGCAGTCTGCGCCCGAACATTATCAACCCTGGGCGCAGGGTAGCCTTCGCCGGTGACGAGAACGTGGAAGCCTGGCAATTGCTGTCCGTCGAGGTGGAAAGTGGCACGATTCGATTTTTCGATTGCCCGCCCCAGCCGCTGAATTTTCCGGCCGGAAGCTGTTTTGGTGCCCACCGGGGCTGGTGGGGAGACAGCCGGTATGCCTATTTCGCGTACCAGCACATGGACGGGACCGATACCCGCGTATTCAAACTTGACAGTCACACCGGGAAAACCGCCGTCCTGTTCGGCGAAGATCCCGCAAACCGCTTTCAACTGATCCCGATTTCCCATCTAGCGGCTCTGGCCTTGCCGCTGCCCGAGACCAACGAACTCATCTGGTGGTCGGATCGCAGCGGCTGGTCACACCTGTACTTGTATGACACGCTGTCGGGCAAATTGAAAAACACCATCACCCAGGGTGATTGGCTGGTGCGGAATATTCTGCATTTCGACGCTGAGAAACGCGAGCTGTTCATTCAGACGGCGGGCCGGGAGCCGGGACGCAATCCTTATTATCGCGATATTTGCCGGGTCAATATCGATACCGGTGAACTCACCACTCTGATCGCCTCGGATCACGAATACGTGGTGTGCGACCCACGAGATCGTGTCGCTTACGGCAAAAATGCAACCGGCATCTCCCCCAGCGGCCGCTATGTCGTTACCACACGCTCCCGGGTGGATGATACACCGGTGAGTCTGCTGCTGGATCGGGACGGCCGCGAACTGATGATACTGGAAACGGCATACATTCACGGCATGCCGGAAACCTGGCACCCACCGGAGCCGGTGATGCTGAAGGCGGCGGACGGCGAGACCGACATTTACGCAGTGGTGACGCGCCCGTCGGATTTTTCGCCGGACAAAACCTACCCGGTGATCGATTTTACCTGGCCCTGGCCGCCCATCGGTGCGTTCAGCAACAATTTCTTCGGCAATTGGGTTTGCATGCCCCCGGCCGCTTATGCCGAGCTGGGATTTATCGTCGTGCAGGTGGCCAGCCGGGGCGGCATCCATCGGGGCGGGGAATACCGCAACAAGGTGTTTCAGGACTTTGCGGATCCCAGTGTGCCGGCCCCCTATGACCGCGCGGACAGTGTCGCCGCCGTCCGACAACTGGCCGGGCGATACCCCCAGATGGACATCAATCGGGTTGGCGCGGTGGATCAGATCGTGACGCACGGCGCACTGAGTGCGCTGCTGGTGTATCCGGACTTCTACAAAGTGGGTACGGTGCTTTCGCCGGTGGACACCCGGCTCACCCCCATGCAAGTTCCCACGACGCATCCGTCCTACGAAACGTTTGCCGACAACCTGCGGGGCAAACTGTTGCTGATGCACGGGATGCTGAGTAAGGAGCCGGTCTCCGCCACCTTCCGCCTGGTGGAGGCGCTGCAAAAAGCCAACAAACGCTTTGACATGCTCCTGTTGCCCAATTTGGGCGATGGCTGGAACGATTACACCACCCGCGCTTCCTGGGATTATTTTTTGACCCATTTGCTGGGCGCCGAGCCACCGGGGGAGTTCACGCTGGCCGCTGGCGGGGCGGTGAATACGGTGCGGTCGACATGATCGCTACACGGGGAGGAGGACCATGAGGGTTGCGCGGGCTTTAGTGGTATTGGGCATGGCAATTTGCTGTCAGGGCGTTGGCATTATCCACGCGCAAACAGACACCGCAGACGACAGTGCCACTCGGTGTCATTCTCTGTCGAGCGTCGATTGGTCACACATCCCCGATGCTGTCACCCAGGTGACGGCGGCGACAGCGGTGAAAGGTGACGCGGAGTCCGTTGCCCATTGCGACGTCAGTGGCTATGTCGCGCCGAATTTTGGCTTCCGGTTGCGCCTTCCCGCCACGGGCTGGAACGGCAAATTCATCGAACTGGGTTGTTCCGGCCCCTGCGGTTCCACCCGGCATATCGTGCGCTGCGACGATCCGCTGCGCAGAGGTTACGCCTGTATTGTGTCCGACGGCGGCCACAAGGCCAAAGGGGATGTGAAATGGGCCTACAACAACCCTCAGGCCCCGATCGATTACTTCGTGCTGGCGAGCCATGTGACAGCACGGGCGGGCAAGACCATCGTCGAGTACTATTACGATCACTATCCCGACCGTTCTTATTTTATGGGCTGCTCGGCGGGGGGCATGCAGGCCATGTTCGCCGCGCAACGCTTTCCCTGGGATTTTGACGGCATTGTGGCGGGCGCGCCCGCGCTTCATCTCTCCGGTGTCTGGATCAACTGGTTGTGGGCGAACCGCGCGTTTCACGACGCCTCCGGCAAGCCGTTGTTCGGGGCAGCTGATATGGAACTGTTGCACCAGGCGGTGGTGGATAAGTGCGACATGAACGACGACCTCAAGGACGGCCTGATCGGCGACCCGCGTCGGTGCGACTTTGAGCCGGCGGAACTGCACTGCACCGCCGACAATACGCAGCAATGCTTCAGTACCGAGCAAGTTGAAGCGGTCGAGAGGATTTACGGAGGTGCCGTGACGTCCGACGGCGAACACATCGTCCCGCCGGCCGCCATGAAAGGATCAGAATTGACATGGCTGAGTTTGTTCAGCGGAACCCACGCCGAGCCCACCTATTTTTACCGTTATGTCGGCGACTGGTTCCGTTACGCCAATTTCCGCCCCAACCCGGGGCCGGACTGGCAACCGTCGGACTTCGATTTCGACCGTGACTACCGGCGACTGGGCGTGGCGGAGGGCTGGGAACCGGCCTGGAAACCGGATCTGCGCCGATTCAAACGCACCGGCGGCAAGCTGTTGATGTACTCCGGATGGAGCGACGCGGCAGAAGGAGTATTACGCACCACGGATTATTACGAAACCGTGGAACGTGTGATCGGCGACCGGTCGGCCACCCAGGACTTTTTCCGCTTGTTCATGATTCCCGGCATGAACCACTGCGGTGGCGGGGAAGGGCCCGATACCATTGATTTTCTGAGTCATCTGGAACGGTGGGTGGAACAGGGCCAGGCACCGGCGCAACTCATCGGTGCGCATCTCATTCGCGCCGGCGCTACCCGCCCCGAATTTCCCCTGGACCCGGAAAGGATTGAATTCACGCGTCCCGTTTATCCGTATCCTCTGTCCGCCGAATACAGAGGCCACGGCGACCCGGATGACGCAGCGAGCTTTCTCGCCATAGAGCGGGGTGACGAAATGATCAACGACAGGAACAGGCAACAATGAAAACACAACTGCTACGCATCACTGGCCTGGCTGCCTTGCTGATTGCGGCCGCGCAGGCGCAGGCGCAATACACGATCATCCAGTGCGGGCGTTTATTGGATGTTGAATCACAGAAAGTGCTGCGGGATCAACACATCCTGGTTAAGGATCAGCGAATTGTGGCGATCGGCACCTCAGTGAACGCGCCGAAAGGCACTGCCGTCTTCGATCTGACGGATGCCACCTGCCTGCCGGGTCTGATTGATACCCATGCCCATTTATCCTGGGACGGCGGCACACCCATGGCAAGGTTGCAGGAATCCGGCGCCGCCATCGGCCTGGTACAACTGCGTCAGGCACAGGCCGCATTGCGTGATGGGTTTACCACCATCCGCTCCGCCGGGGAGCTGACGCGCTATTACAGCCTGGTCGACGTGAAGCATGCCATCGACCGGGGTGACTTCACGGGCCCGCGACTGTTCGTCGCCCCTCATATGTGGAGTCCCACCGGCGGGCATTCCGATTACGGTCCTATGCCCGATGAACGGCACAGCGCGGACTGGGGCTTTATTGTGCCGGCGGGGACCGATGCCGTTCGCGAGACCGTGAGAAGGGAGATAAAACACGGCGCTGACTGGATCAAAATCGCTGCCTCCGGCGGCGTGATGAGCGAGCACGACGACGTCACGGTGGCGGGCTTCACCCAGGCGGAGATCGATGCCTTTGCCGATGAAGTGCATCGTTACCAGAAAAAGATTACCGCCCATGTCCATGGCAACACCGCTGCTTTGATGGTGGCGAAAGCGGGCTTTGATGCCATTGAACACGGCACCATGCTGGAGGACGATGCCATCAAACTCATGAAACAGAAAGGCGTCTGGCTCGTGCCCACGGTATGGGTGGTCAACGCGGTTGCCGCACGTTGCTCTGAACCCAATCATCCGCAACGGCCATCGGAAAGCAGTTGCAGAAAAATACTGGAGGTGAAAGCGCAGCGCGATATCAGCTTTAAAAAAGCCTACCAGGCAGGCGTCAAAATGGCCTTTGGCGTGGATGCGATTTGGGGTGTAGAGGACAACCCGAAGGAGTTTATCGCGCTGGTCGATATGGGGATCGGTGAATTTGAGGCGATTCAAATGGCAACTATCAACTCGGCTCGGATGCTGGGTGTGGAGGAAGAACTCGGTTCTCTCACCAGGGGGAAACTCGCCGATATCGTGGCAGTGCCGGGAGACCCCTTGCAGGATATCACCCTTATAGCGCAGGTTAACTTTGTAATGAAGAATGGCAAGGTAATCGATGGTGACAAAAGCCATGTCGACAGCGACACCGGGTGCGATTGAAAGCTACGTGGTCTATCCCACGCTTACTTGAAATACATCTGTCTACCTGGTGTAGTGTCCTGTATTAAACAGTGATTTTTGTCGGTAATTGAATTGAGCGGGAGCAGTATTTTTGACCAGTTTGCAGAAGGGTATGATGTGTCTATCCAACAGTTGCATAAACTTTTGAGTTCGGCGCTGGAAATGCTGCTGCAAAAGCAGCGCAGCGGCCCTGGGCCGAAAATCTATGCAACTGTTGGGTCTATACACGAGTAAACCTTTCCCGCAGAATATTACTGGTTGACTCGGCCGGCACAAGTATCGGTTATTGTTCACAAAATAAGGGATAAGGTTGTACGAGTATACGTTGATCGCTGTATGGACAAATACCTGTGGGTTGCCTTCAAGAAGGGGTGGAGAGCACGGGGAGATAACTGGCGTAGTGTCTAACGGCTCCGTTTTGCTGGCAACTTTGCACCAAATGGTAGGAGGTGCCAGAGCTTGCCTAACACCATTTCGGTCGATACGGAAATACAGTGCAATCCTCTGTGAGAGAGAGTGCCTTGTCGAACGTGGCCTGACAATGTTCGAATCTGTCAGCGATATGTGTCTTTGTTCGCTGGATACCGTGATTTGCCTTTATAGTACACAGAGGACAATACACCAAGGGATTGTCTGGGGTTCTTGACCGCCTCTTCTAAAAAAGCTTTGTACGAGTGACTTAGTTTTTCAATGGTGTCACGTTGGTAAAAATCTTTATTGTAATTAAAGAAAATTTTTAAAACGTCACTGTTACTATACACTTGCACAAACACTTCCTTTTCAGGTATGGATAGGGGGTTGTCGATCAAGGATGTTTCCAAGTCAGGCAACGTCAGTGTAAATTGGGAGATACCCAAATAGTTAAAATTCCCACAATGAAAGGTTGCCAAATTAATATTCATTACTTTTTTTTGGTCCTCCACTGACAAATCGGGACAGTCATAGGCAGCCAAAGTTGTTTCCTTGACCTGATTGAGAAGATCGAGAAAAGACATTTGTTCGTGCATTCGCGTTCGAAGTATCTGGTTATCCATCACTAAACCAATCATGTCTTTCAATTCCGGCCAATCTCGATTTGCACGCATGGTGATGGTGCAAATATCGGTCTGGCCGGTGAAGCAGGCCAGCAACACATTATATCCGGCAAACAGCGTCATAAACAGCGACGATTTCTGGGCTTGAGACAGTTGTTGCAAGTGTTTGATCAATTCAGCAGGAAGGCTTAAACAGATGCTTGCTCCTCGACGGGTGGGTACGTCCAGCGGGAGTTGATCTGTCGGCCATTGAAGCGAGATGGGCGCCTCCTTAAACATTTCTTTCCATGTTTTAAGTTGACGTTTAAATTCCTGGCTTTTACGTCGAGAATGTTTCCATAAGACATAATCTGCAAATTGGAAGGGTAGAGGCGCCAGTTGCGGCTGATTGCCGTTAATAGCAGCGGTATATAAAGTGGATATTTCGCGAAGTATTACTGTCAGTGACCAGCCATCACTAATAATATGCCGCATGTTGATCAATATTGCATGATCATTCGAGGATAATCGAAACAAGTCCGCTCTAAATAACGGACCCGTTAAAACGTCGAAATTATGTCGGGTGTGTTCGGCTACACAACGAGTCAATTCTGTCTCATCGATATTAATAACCGGAAGCATGATATTTAGTTGCTCCTTGATAATTTGTACAGCATTATCCTCAAGAGAGCTAAAAATAGTGCGCAGGCTTTCATGACGTGCCACAAGTTTATTAAAAGACCAACGTAAAGCCACTACATTTAAATTTCCCACTATACGAAAGCCTACGTAAGTGTTGCCGATACCATGAATTTTATTTTTTGATGACTTTAAACGTCTCAGTACGCTTTGCTGATTTTTGCGTATAGGAATGCCGCTGGTTCTATCTAATTTTTTTAGGGGTAATTGGTTGTAGCCGTCGTTGGGCTGATTGTAGACTTTCAGTTCGTCGATCAACGATGCCAGTTTTCTAATTGTGTTGGCGCTAAACAGATCTCGTAGTTGTACAAAAATATCAAAAGTTCTTTTGATATAAACACCCGACTGTATGGATAGCATCGAATGTCCACCCAATTCGAAAAAGTTGTCATGAATACCAATTATATCGGAATCGATTCCTAACACCTCCGACCAGATCTTGGCGAGTAGCTTTTCGGTTCTCGTCTGTGGAGCCACGTATTCCTGGTTTTGAAGAATACCGGCATCTGGTTTTGGCAACGCTTTGCGGTCGATTTTACCGTTGGCATTTAAGGGGAATCTATTCAACAAGACAAAGAAGGAAGGTATCATGTATTCCGGTAGGCTCTGGATCAAATAATTCCGCAGTATCGGTATCAGATTTTTCCGAATATCCTGCAATTGTGGATTGTTGGACAGATTCCGGTAGGGCACAGTTTCAGGGATCGCTTTCTGAATTGGAAATACACAGTACAAATCGGATCGATCGGTGCGACGTCTATAAAAAACCACGTCGAATGAACCGTCTTTTGATCCCCGTGCCCAGCTGATTTCAACCATATAGGGAACAGTGTTGGTCAACTGTTGTAATTCGTAGGAGGTAACCCCTTGTACATTTATTGTCTTAACGAAATCCTTAAATGCCGCTGGTGCTTTTCTTGAATCCCCAAATTCATACAAGGCTCTCAACAACGCTACATCCCGGTATATACGAGCATTGGTGACGCAGGTAAAGGCTAAAATTGGAGGCTGTTCTTTCTTGAGGCAGGCATGAATCTGTTTGGCTGTCAGAGGATTTTGTGACCAGTCTTTCCAGAAAATATTTTCTATAAAAGAGTCGTAGGTATTCGTGTGTAGCACTACATCGTATCGGTATTGACTCAATTCATTTTGATAATTACCCAATTTTGGGAAAATTTGAACATGCGTGAAATGCTTAGATCTGATCTGAAAGGCTTGAAAAAAAGCAGGTGCTATGACCAGTTCTTTATCGTTGATGGAATGATGTTGGACCAGCTGTTTGAAGTGGTCAACTGACTTTAACGCATCTTTAGTCCGAAACCATTGTGCCGAGCAATGAAATGTTTCTAGCAAGCCCAAGTGGCGGACATCACCGACAAAGATTCGCCCTCCCGGAGTCAACAAATCTTGTGCCTGTGTTAACACCGATGCCAGGTATTCGATGTTAGGAAAGTACTGTACAACAGAATTAAGGATAATGGTATCAAAATATTGTCCGTTTAATTCCTGTAAATTATCCGCGCGTCCGGCCAGCAACGTGACTTTTCGCGCATGTTCACCCAAATGTGGCAGCTTGGATTTTAATTGATTCAGCACATCGGTGGAAAAATCGGTTCCCGTATAGTGTTCACAATCTGCGACCAAGCGGCCCAGCAATAGGCCAGTACCACAACCAATTTCTAAAATACGAACAGGCCTCAGTGCCCGTATGCGTTCCGCCGTTGAGTTTGCCCATTCCACCATATCTGCATGGGGAATGGGTTTACCGGTGTAGCTACTGTTCCAACCCACAAAGTCCTCAAATGTGGATTCTTGAGAGACAGCGTCGGCATAGATGTTGTTATACATATCTTCCCATTGGTCGACCGTATACGTGCCGAGGATTTTCGTGGATGCTTCGGGAAAATCGTAGTCGGGATTTGGCACCAGGTAGGCAGCTAAATATTTTACGCCACTCTTGTTTTTTGGTGCCAATACCACACACTGCTCAATAGAAGGATGGTTCCTCAGGCAGGTTTCGATTTCACCTAATTCGATGCGAAAGCCCCGAACTTTAACCTGATTGTCTACACGCCCGATATACTCGATATTACCGTCGGCTAGATACTTGGCTAAATCACCGGTATCGTAGAGTAGTTCGTTAGGCATATCGTTAAATGGATTAGCGATAAAGCGTTGTTCGGTCAGCTCGGGGTGATTTAAATAACCTAATGCCAATCCTGCGCCACCTGTATATAACCTGCCCACTACCCCTATAGGGACGGGTCGCAAGTTGTTGTCAAGGATGTAGGTTGTCGTATTACTGATAGGGCGGCCGACGGGTACGGTGATATTGGTGTTATTTTCATCAAGAAAGAAAGGATAATAAGTGGTAAACGTGGTATTTTCGGTGGGGCCATACACATTAACGATTTTTGTGTTTGGGCAGCTCACGGCGGCCTGTTTGAAATGCGCTATAGACGCGGCCTCGCCACCTACCAACAGAGTGGTAATCGGCAAAAGCGCTTTTGGTCTTTCGTCCACTATTAAATTAAACAGCGAAGTGGTTAAAAATACTGAATCTATGCATTGTTCAGCAACAATTAATTCGAGTGTATCTATCGTGGGTACCCTGTCAGGGTAGAGTACGCACCTGCCACCGTGCAATAAAGCACCCCAAATTTCAAAAGTCGCCGCATCAAACGATGGCGAAGCCAATTGCAGAAAGGTGTGCTCTTTATCAAACTCCATATAACCGCTATTGAAGACCAGGCGACTGACCGCCTGGTGCGGTACCACGACTCCCTTGGGCTGGCCGGTCGATCCGGAAGTGTAAATAATGTAAATGGGTGTATTGGCGCCGACAGTGATTTTTGGATACCGTGGACTATTGCGTGCCGTGAGAAGCTGATCACTGTTCAGTATCATATAGGCCCGATTCAGATTGTTGATAATGCCGCCCGATAGGTCACCCTTGATCAGTACCAAGGCTATGTCACTGTCTTCAAGCATAAAGAGAATGCGTTGTGAGGGATACTCCGGGTCGATAGGAACATAGACAGCGCCAGCTTTGATTATGCCGAGCAGACCAATGATCATGTCCGGGGAACGTTCCATATATATGGCGACTTTGTCGCCTAGCTTAATACCTCGGGTCATTAGACAAAGGGCAAGCTGATTGCTTGCGCTGTCCAGCTCATCATAAGAGAAGTGTTGCATACCGTGGACAACAGCTATCCTGGCTGGTGACTTCTTCGCTTGCTGCTTGAACAGCTGATGAACACTGGTATCCGCTGGATAGGGTGCGCTGGTACTGTTCCATTCGTATAGGATATTCTGAGATTCGCTTTCAGTGAGTAATGGAATGATATTGACACTTTGATCCGGGTTTTTGACAATTCCTTCCAGTAAAATAAGAAAATGTCGCTGCATGCGCTGCATGGTGTTTTTATCGAACAGGCCAATATTATATTCCCAGAATCCTTCAATGCCAGCATCACCCATTTCCAGCGAAATGGTGATTGGAAACTTGGCCACTTGCATGGACTGCAGTTTGGGTCGACCTATTTTCAGGCCGCACCACTGTCGTTCCGGGTAGGGGATGCTTTTAAAGCCCAGTACAACTTGAAACGGCTGGGCATCCTCCGGCCTGCCGTCGGCACGCGCAATATTGACCTGGTGGTTAAAAGGTATAACCTGTTTGTAAATTGTTTCCGTCACTGAAGGTGTCAATTCTTTCAATAGCTCTCTAAATGTTTTTTCCCCAGATAATTCGGTACGCAGAATAAGAGTGTTTACCAGAAAGCCCATCGTGTTTTGCATGTTCGCAACAAATCGATTTGCTGCTAACGTACCTATGGGAATATCGGTTTGACCGGTGTAGCGCATTAGCAGAACTGCTAGTGCGCAATACAGGGCCATAAAAAGCGAAGCATTTTCCTGGCTTGCCAGATTTGTCAATTCATCCGTTAAAGATCGGGAAATGTTGACATCCAACCAAGCGCCATCGCTGCCCGTTGTCGAGGTCCAGGGACGATCATAGGGGAGGTTTAGCGATAATGGTAAGTCACGCAGGTAGTTTTCCCAATATTTGAAGCGTGGTTCGATTTCGCTGCTCGTCAGCCACTGCTTTTCCCAAAATGCATAGTCGGCACAGTGAATTGGCAATGGCGCCAGGGCTGATTGGGTGCCCTTAGTGTAAGCTGTGTACAAGATATCCAATTCTCTCAGTAAAATGGATAAGGAGCGGCCATCGAGAATGCTGTGATGAAAACCGAACAAAAATATTTGTTTGTTATCGGGAAGTTGTAGCAAATTGACTCGAAACAATGGGCCGGAAGTCATGTTGTACGGCATGCGCCCCAGGTCTACGCATATTTGTCGAATTCTATTATTCAGTGTTTTTTCGCTCAGGGCCGTTTCCCCCAAGTAAGTTACAGGGATGTTTGTATGCTCCGGATCTTTGACGATTTGTAAAAGATTGCCATTGCTGGTTTGATTAAAAACGGTTCTCAGCGATTCGTGTCGTGCAACAATTTCGTTCAAACAGCGAGTTAACAATGGTAGATCCAGCAACCCATCGACTCGTATCTCTAATTGTTCGTAATAGCTACGAGATGCGGGGTCGTGTTGTTGAAGATACCACATGCGTTCCTGTCCAGTGGAAGCAGGTAATTCTTTGTTCCTGGGGGTTGGTGTTAGTGGAGTTTTGCTTGGGATGGCTTGTCTGGCGTTTAACCATTCCTTGAATAGTGTTGGGTGTTTATTTATTAAATATCGTAATTCAGTGACAGAAACCTTATGGGGATTTTCTATGGAAATTTTGTCGCCTACCAGCGTTAATCGTATACCTTTCCTGGAATAGACTGAAATCAGACTTTGTATGTTCATCAACGGCTCTCATCGCTGTGTGTCGTGACTTATGCGGGCGTGGCGGCGTCTTATATCTCATGTATCTTTTCACAAATTTACTTTATACAAAGCTCACGGCCAATAATTTGAGTTGTGGATCTATTACTGAATTAGAATTTTAAGTTTTCTATTTATAAAAGCAATGTCGATATGGAGAATATATTTTGAATTATTTTTTGTGGTGAAGTGGTTTTGGTATTCCAATATTTTTTATTCACAAGATACCTATGGGAGAAATATAGAGAGTCAATAACTCAGTATCGCTGTAACCGGTCATTCTAAGGTGTCATTCCTCAGTCTCTATTTCAGCCCTACACTGGGTTCCACACTCAAAGGAGGAACCCATGAAGACAACAAACAAATCACCTCGTAAACACCGCACTCCCCAGCAGTGGCAGTCAATCGTCGATCAGTACCTGGAATCCGGTCTTTCTGGCAAGCGGTTCTGCACCGATCGCGGCATTGGCTACGCGAGCTTTTGCAAATGGCGTCAACGGCTAGCTGAGCACAGTGATGCTGACTCCGAAAATGCTACACCGGCCTTTATCGATCTGGGTGCACTTGATGCTCAGAGCGAGGCCGAGTGGAATATTGTGTTAAAGCTCGGCAACGGTGTAGAGCTTTGCTTGAGTCAGGCTCGTGTTCGTCCCTGAGCCCAGTGTCCGCATCTGGTTGTGTACCGAGCCAGTCGATATGCGCAAGTCCTACAATGGTCTCAGCGCCCTGGTGTTAAACCAGTTGCACGAAGATCCGCTCAGCGGCCAGTTGTTTGTCTTTGTCAATCGGCGCAAAACCCATATGAAGATTTTGTACTTTGACGATTCCGGTTACTGCATTTGGAGCAAACGGTTAGAGCAGGGACAGTTTAACTTCCGCTCGTCACTGGATGGTAAGCGTACTCTGGACTGGGCGAGCCTGCGCCTGCTGCTAAGCGGTGTCGAAGTGAAAAAAGTTCGCCAATATAAACGTTATTCCCATGCACAATGAGCGCGTGCCCGGTATAATTGCGGGCCATGAATAAATCCACTTCAACCGATAAATACAGCGGTTTTTCGTCAGTTTTTTCTGCTGATGAAGTGGCTCGTCTTTGCACCGAAAATCAAACTCTCCGCGCGGAAAACACAGCGCTGGCACAGCGTTTAGTCCAGCTTGAACAGCGCGTTGCCTGGTTCGAAAAGCAGCTCTTCGGGCAAAAATCCGAAAAGCGCCCGGTAGACAATCCCCACCAGCCGAGTTTGCTGGGGGAGCCCACTCACACCGTGCCCGCCGAAGAAGACAAAGTCGAAGTCAGCTACACCCGCGGCAAAGCCAAAAAGCAGCGCCCGGAAGAATGCGCCACCGACGCGGGCCTGCGCTTTAGCGACGACGTGCCGGTCAAAGTGATTGAAGTTATCCCCGCAGAACTGCAAGGCGACCAGGCTGATCAGTTCGAGGTCATTGGCACAAAGATCAGCCATAAGCTGGCCCAACGGTCGGCAAGCTATGTGGTACTGCAATACGAAATCCCCGTAATCAAGCGCAAAGGAGCTGCGACCACGAATTCCACTCCCACGCTGATCACCGCGCCCATGCCCGACCAAGTGTTCGACAACAGCATTGCCGATGTCAGTGTCCTGGTGGGACTGCTGGTGGATAAGTTCTGCTATCACCTGCCTTTGCACCGCCAGCATCAGCGTATGGCCCAGGCGGGCATTACCGTGGCCCGCTCGACGCTGACCAACTGGGTTAAACGCTCGATTGAGCTGCTGCGTCCTATCGTCGAAGCCCAGTTGCGCCACGTATTGCAAAGCAAAGTGTTGGCGATGGACGAAACACCCATCAAAGCCGGAAAAAAGCACAAAGGCAAACTAAAACAAGCCTACTTCTGGCCAATCTACGGCGAAGATCACGAAGTGGTGTTCACCTACAGCAACAGCCGGGCGCGAAAGCATATCGAGCAGGTGATCGGCCAGTCGTTTAGTGGCACGCTGATCAGCGATGGCTACGCAGCCTACGCCCGTTATGCCGAAAACACCGAAGGCGTGATCCACGCCCAGTGCTGGGTGCACAGTCGACGCAAGCTGGTGGAGGCAGAAGATCGCGATCCACAAGCGGTGGGCGAGGCGCTGTCGTTGATCGGCCAGCTGTACCAAGCCGAGAAGCAGATCCGTGAGAAAGATCTTACGGGAGAGAAAAAACAGGACTATCGAGCAGAGCACAGCAAGCCTCTGGTCGAGGAAATTTTTGCGTGGTGTAAGGCGCAGTGTCAGCGAACCGACCTGACGCCGAGCGACCCGCTGGCAAAAGCCGTGAACTACCTGATCAAACGCGAGAGCGAACTGCGAGTCTTCCTGGAGGATCCGGACGTGCCGATGGACACCAACCATCTGGAGCGGGAAATCCGGTCCATCCCTTTAGGGCGAAAAAACTGGATGTTTTGCTGGACCGAACTCGGCGCGGAACACGTAGGTCTGATCCAGAGCTTAATCAGCACCTGCCGACTGCACGGTGTCAATCCGCACACCTACCTGACCGATGTGTTACAGCGAATCAGTCAGCACCCGGCGAGTAAAGTTGAAGATTTGACACCAAGATTGTGGAAAGAGCGTTTGGCGGATAAGCCATTGAGATCGGTTTTAGATCGCGGCGTCAACCACGTTGTCGAATGAGCGGTTACGTATCGCTGGGTATACCATGCTATATTCAGCATTTTGTTTCTAAACCGATTCGTTTAAATTAGGCCGCGAACAGAATGCACGTGGCTGAACCTTTTTGTCTTGGAGATTATTCGTGGGAATTCCCCGCCTGCCAACATTGCCTCGTACACTGATATTACCACTCGCGAATCTGGCCATCCCCATCGCCCTGCAAATGACATTAATGTCGCTGCAGAGCATCATCGACGTGTACATGGTGGGGCAATTGGGTCACAAGGCTATCGCCGCGGTGGGGTTGGGCAGCAAATTTCATATCCTGGCCCTGCTGGTGATGGCGGGTATGGTCAGCAGTTACCGCACATTGATGTCGCAGTTCTGGGGCACGCAGGACGCGAACAAATGCCGCGCGGTCATGGCATTGACCCTGACAGCCGGCGCCGTGCTGTTGTTTCCTGCCACACTGTTGGTTGTCGCTTTCGCATCCACCATCCTGTCGGCCGCCTCGCCCGACCCCGATATCGTCCGCCTGGGTACC